>NZ_QYUK01000011.1:2512857-2815714 GCF_003590945.1 Oleomonas cavernae
GAATAGGTCGTGGTCGAGCCGGCGCCCAGCGAGCCGAACAGGCTGCGGTCGCTGCCGGCATGCTCGATCTCGGCCACCACCCATTTGCGCCCCGAGGCACCGGCCATGTCGCCATCGATCTCGAAGGAACCGCCGGCATAGAGGTCGGGCGCACCGCCGTCGCCCCAGGCGCCGGCCTGGGCCGACTCCTCGGCTTCCATGCGCAGCTTGGTCAGCGCCTCGCCATCGGCTTTCACCGGGTAGAGGCCGGGGAAGTCGAAAATCTCGTAGACCGGGCTGCCCGGCAGGTCGGCCAGGGTGGGGGCATTGGTTTCCAGCGACTGGCTAGGGGTCTCGTAATTGTAGTCGGTCTGGACATATTTGGTCGGGCGGTATTCGCCCTCGGTGCGGAACGACTGCAACCCCAGCCATTCCCGGGTCGCCCCGGTCAGCGGCTTCTTGGGGTCGGCAACCGTGCCGAAGGCATCGTTGGAATCGGCCACGATCATCTTGTGGCTGCCCGCCGAATGCTCGAAATGATAGTGGATCCCCTCCTCCTCCATCAGGCGGGAGGCGAAGTCGAAATCGCTCTCGCGGTACTGCACGCAGTATTCGCGCTTGGGGTGCGTGCCCTTGATACCCGAGAGGTCATAGTCCTTGAAGCCCGAGTCGCCGAACACCTTTTCCAGGATCTGCTTCACCGTCTGCTTCTGGAACACCCGGCAGTCGTTGGTCAGCTTCAGGAACCAGAACCACGGCACGATCTCGACCGAATAGGCCCTGAATTGCCGGTCGGCCATCATGCCGGGGGCGACACTCTTGACCAGGCCGTGGAACTGGCGGCCGGCGGCCATCTTGGCCTCGAAGCCGAAGGGCTTGCCCAGCAGGTCGCTGGGTTTGATATCGTCGCGCTTCGAGACCACTTCGATGCGGAAATGATAGGGCTCGGACACCGCCTCGCGGCCGGACAGGCCGACCCCGATCAAGGTATCCTTGCCCAGCGGCGTGGTCAGGCGGAACGGTCGCTCGGCCTCTTTGGCGTCGTCACGCGCGCTCATGATTCACGTCCCCGCGATCAGCCGCGGAAATCGGCCAGAATCTCGACCCGACGGTGCCAGGGCGAATTCGGCCCGATCCCCGAAAGCAGTTGCGTCTCGCCGTAACCCTCGGCCGTGATCGACGCGGCCGCGACGCCGCGCACCGTGACCAGATAGTCGCGCGCTGCCCGGGCCCTGGCCATGGAGAGCTGCATGTTGGTCTCGCCCGAGCCGCTGGCATCGGTGAAGCCCTTGACGACGAACTTGGCGCCGGCGCTGGCCGGGTCGTTCATGACCACCGCGACCTTGTCGAGCACGGCGCGGGCCTGCGGCGTCAGCACCGACGAATTCAGGGCGAATTGCAGGGTGAAGACGCCTTCCTTCACATCGGGCGGGGTGTGCGTGCCGCCCGCCGGCGGGGCAACCCCGGCCGCGGTGCCCGGCGCCCCGCCTTCCTCGATATCGAGGCCCAGGCCGCGGGTGGTGACCCCGGTCGAGGGGGCGGCGCTCTGGCATTCGGGCGGCAGCGCCCGGCCGATCGCCAGGTAGACGTCGCACTGCGACGGATCCACGCCACGCATGTCGACTCGCGACTGCGCGCCGGCACCGGCGCCCAACAGCAAACACAGCGGCAAGGCTGCGATACCCCGGTTCAGAAAGGACTTGCTGCGGAACATGGTGGCCTCCAATGGATCCCTCGGCGCGCGGCGTACCGGCTGAAAGGGCCCCGGCGCAGCCGAGGCTGCGCCGGGAAGCATTACACTGACTTAAAGACGAGGGCCCGATCCTGTCGCCACGATCGGGCCGCTGCCGTCCGGCGCGTCAGAGGTGCGCCTTCGCCGTCGACAGGTCGTAGCCGGCGAGCTTGGATTCGCCCGGCGAACCGTCAGTCTTGCGCTGGATGTACTTCGCTTCGAACTTGCGGAAGTTCAGCGCAATGCTGTCGGTCGGGATGTTACCGGCACCACCGCCCGCGGCAGACTGCTGATAGGACGAGATCATCACGTCGAACAGCTTGATCTGGTAGTACACGAAGGGCGTCTGGTCGGAAGTGGTGAACTCGAAGATCACTTCCTTGCCGCGACCGCCGTCAAGGGCGAGCTTCATCAGTTCCGGGGTCGCCTTGTCGGTCGTCCGGGTGATGTGCACGTCCTGGAAATCAGGGGTCGAGCCTTCGCGGTTCTGACCGGCACCGACCGCGCTGGTCAGGTAGCGGGAGAAGCCGTTGCTGATCGCCTGGATCAACAGCCAGTCCTTGTGGTTGATTTCAGTAACGTCACCCTTGATGGGGTCGAATTTCATGTACAGCGCCATTTTATCCTCCGTCGTCCCTGTAACTTGGCCGATCGCCTCTGGATGAACTCGGCGGCGCCGGGACGGCATCGCCGCGAACTCAAGGACCGTTCCTGTATTTGGGTGCGGAACCAGTCCCCTTCGTCGCCCCTAGTATTTAGTCCCCCCGGCGTTTCAGGGCTGTGACGCCAGTCACGGTTTCAAGTGATGTCGAACTGGAACCCGCCATTACCATCCAACCCGACGCGAACCGCTTCGACTGGGGCCCCTTCACCCATGCGCGCCAGCAGGCGCGCGGAGAGGTCCGGCAGCAGCCCGCGCGACAGGATATTCTCGATATTGCGTGCGCCCGAGGCCGGATCCTTGCAGCGCACTGCAATGTGATCGACCAGTTCGGGCACATAGCTGAACACGGCGCCGTAGTTGTCCTCGACCCGGCGGCGGATGCGGCCGATCTGCAGCTCGATGATCTTGCGCAGGATATCGTCGGCCAGCGGGTAATAGGTCACCACGGTGCAGCGGCCCAGGAACGCCGGCTTGAAGAATTTGAGCAGTTCGGGCTTCACCGCCTCGGCCAGGCCTTCCGGATCGGGCATGGTCTCGGGATCGGCGCAAAGCTTTGAAATCGTTTCGGTACCGGCGTTCGAGGTCATGATCACGACGGTGTTCTTGAAGTCGATGTCGCGGCCTTCGCCGTCCTTCAACTGGCCCTTGTCGAAGACCTGGTAGAACACGTCCTGGACACCGGGATGGGCCTTTTCCATCTCGTCCAGCAAGACCACCGAATAGGGCTTGCGCCGCACCGCCTCGGTCAGCACGCCGCCCTCGCCATAGCCGACATAGCCGGGCGGTGAGCCCATCAGGAGGGAGACCTTATGCTCCTCCTTGAATTCGGACATGTTGATGACGGTCACATTCTGTTCGCCGCCATAGAGCGCTTCCGCCAGGGTCAGCGCCGTCTCGGTCTTGCCGACGCCCGAGGTGCCGGCCATCAGGAAGACGCCGATCGGCTTGCGCGGGTCGGTCAGCTTGGCGCGCGAGGTCTGGATCGCCTGGGCGATCGCCTTCAAGGCATGATCCTGGCCGATCACGCGCTCTTGCAGGCGCTGCTCCAGCTTCATGACTGCCTGGATCTCGTTGGCGACCATGCGGCCCACGGGAATCCCGGTCCAGGCCGCCACCACCTCGGCGATGGCCTGGCCGTCGACCACTGGTTTCAGCAGCGGACGCTCGCCCTGCAGGGCCTTGAGCTTGCCTTCGGCTGCCAGCAACTGCTCGCGCAACGGGGCCGCGGCCTCGCCGCCGTCCGCGCCCAGCTTCTCGATTTCCTCGCGCAGGCGGCGGATTTCGGGGACGAGGGTCTTTTCCTCTTCCCACTGGGCCTCCAGCGTCTTGAGGTCCTCGGCCGCCTGGTCCCGGCGCAGCTTGAGCTTGCCCAGGGTCTCGGCATGGTCGGCCCCCGACAGCGATTCGCGCTCCAGGATCGAAATCTCGACCCCGGTCAGCTCGATCACCCGGCGCCGATCCTCGATCGCGGCGGGAATCGCGTTCTGGCTCATGGCGACGCGGGCACAGGCGGTGTCGATCAGGCTGACCGCCTTGTCGGGAAGCTGCCGGCCGGCGATGTAGCGGTGCGACAGGCGCACGGCATCGACCACGGCTTCTTCCAGAATCCGCACCTTGTGGTGCTTCTCCAGGGTGCCGACCAGGCCGCGGATCATGGCGCAGGCGGTCAATTCGTTGGGCTCTTCGACCTTGACCACCTGGAAGCGGCGGGCCAGAGCGGCGTCACGCTCGAAATATTTCTTGTATTCGGCCCAGGTCGTCGCCGCGATGGTGCGCAGCTCGCCACGGGCCAGGGCCGGTTTCAGCAGGTTGGCGGCATCGCCCTGGCCGGCCTGGCCACCCGCCCCGATCAGCGTATGGGCTTCGTCGATGAAGATGATGATCGGCGTGGGCGAGGATTTGACCTCCTCGATCACCTGCTTGAGGCGATTCTCGAATTCGCCCTTCACCCCGGCCCCGGCCTGCAGCAGGCCCAGATCGAGGGTGCGCACCTCGACCCCCTGGATGGCCGGGGGCACGTCGCCCGTGGCGATCTTCAGGGCAAAGCCCTCGACCACCGCGGTCTTGCCCACGCCGGCCTCGCCGGTGAGGATCGGGTTGTTCTGGCGCCGCCGGGTCAGGATGTCGACCACCTGGCGTATCTCGGCGTCACGGCCCAGCACCGGGTCGATCTTGCCGGCCCTCGCCCGTTCGGTCAGGTTGATGGTGAACTGGTCCAGCGCCGGCGTCTTGCCGCTGCCCATGGCCGGGGTACCGTCGCCACCGGCAGCACCACCGCCGCCACCGCCGCCCGCCGACGCGCGCGTCTCGGCGCCGCCCTGGGTCAGGGTGTCGAGTTCGCGCCGCAGCACCTCGACCGGGATCTTGGCCAGCGACTGCGACACGTCACGCGCGAAGCCGATCAGTGATTCATCAGATAACAACGCGATCAGCAGATGGCCCGAACGCACCAGGTTGGCCCCGAGCTGGAGCGACGCCGTCGTCCAGGCCTCGCGCGCCAGGGTCACGACGTGCTGGGACAGGGCCGGTGCCCGGCTGCCGCCTGTCTTGAATTTGTCAAGAACGCGGTTGAGTTCGGCGGTCAGGCGCGCGGGGTCGAGTTCGAAGCGCTGAACCAGCAGCGTCAGGTCGCTGTCGGGCACTTCGAGCAGCTTGATCAGCCAGTGCTCGATCTCGACATCATAATGGCTGCGCGACATGGCCAGGCCCGCCGCCCCCTCGAGGGCGCGGCGGCAGGTGTCGTCAAGCTTGCTGATGAGCGCGCGTAGGTCGATCCCCGCCATTCTGTCCCCCCGAACTGCCGGCGCGGCAAATATTGCGGCGGCGCAGCAATTTCTGTTCGCTGCCGCGACATGCCAGCGCCCGAATTTGAGACGCTTGATCGGCAGCAGCCTAGGCAGGTTACGCACGGCAAGCTACTGCAAAATTCTGCGGGCACGCATCCTTCATTCGAAGGATACCCCGGATGTCGCCGCGCCCCTAACCTAGTGCGATCAATGCCATAGCGGCAGACGGCAGCCCGATCTTGTGACCGTAGGCGCCAATGGTACACACTGTGTCATTCGTCACAGGCAGGCAAACGGCAGATCGTTAACTTGGCTGCCGGGCGCGCATCGCCCCGGGTTCTGCCGCTACCGGGCTGCGCGAAGCCATTGAATCGGCGGGCATTGCCGGTCGGTGCCAGGGCTGTTGGCGCTGTTACCGGCCAGGCACCTGTGTTAACGTCTGCCCCCGTTCGTGGGGCGATTGGGGGGACGGTCGTCATGGAAGCTTTGCCCGACCTGGGGGCCATGCTGGTACCGATCGAGGGAGAAGCCCCGTCGGGTGTTGATCTGCGTGCCGACGAATCCCCGACCGCGCCCATCCGCAACCTGCGTGACGCCCGCAAGACCGCCACCCAGGCGGAGCGGCGGCGCGAGGGGCTGGACGAGTCCGAGGTCGAGACCGGCCTTGTGCCCGAATGGAAGATCATCCTCGATCAGGTGCCTAATCTGATCGCCACCAAGTCGAAGGATCTGGAACTCGCGGCGTGGCTGAGCGAGGCGCTGCTGCGCGCCAATGGCCTGCCGGGGCTGGCCCACGGTTTCCGCCTGATATCGGGCCTGGTCACCAGCTTCTGGCCGGCCACCTTTCCGCCCGCCGAGGACGGCGACCAGTACGAAATGGTCCGGCCGATCGCCCAGCTCAACGGCGAAAGCGCCGAGGGCACCTTGTTCGCGCCGCTGCGGCGCCTGACGATCACCAAGGCATCCACCGGCATCAGCTATGCCGTGTGGCAGCACGAAAACGCCTTCGCACTTGCACAAAAACCGGCCGAGATACGCGACAAGCGTATCGCCGAAGGTGCCTTGACGATCGAGACCATCGAACAGAGCGGGAATGCGACCCCGGTCGCCTTTTTCCTGGACCTGATCGCCGGGACCACCGAGGCGCTGGCGGCGGTCGCCGAACTCGACACCATCCTGACCGAGAAGGCCGGCTCGGCCGCCCCCTCGTTTTCGCGCTTGCGGGAATTTCTGCAGCAATTGCAGGAAACCACCCGAAGTCTGGGGCGCAACGTCCTGCCCCCGCCGCCAGCCGAGACGGGCGATGCCGGTACCCAGGCCGGTGGCGAGGCGGCCGTGGGCGCGGGCGGCGGCGGGGGATTTTCGCTGGCCTCGGGCGATGCCTTGAAGAACCGCGAGGCGGCCTTGGGCGCGCTGCAACAGATCGCTGACTTCTTCCGCCGGACCGAGCCGCACTCGGTCCTTTCCTATACCTTGCAGGATGCGGTGCGCCGTGCTCGTCTGAGCTTGCCTGAGCTGATGGCCGAGCTGTTGAGCGACGACAGCGTGCGTAAGCAGTTCTTCGCCCATGCGGGCTTCAAGCTGCCGGATCCCAGCGGGGACGGCAGCAGCAGTTATTGAGTTTGCTTAGAGCATTCAGCGCCCCGTCAGTTGCCGCGAACGTGATCACCGTCACTGCGCTGCGGCACAGGGCGCCACAAGGTCCGAAGCACCACGTCGATCGCGCTGCACCGCGCCGCGCGGGCCACGTCAAGCATTGGCAGAGTCTGTTTCTTGAACAGGAGATCGGGAGGTCACCATGGCAAGCATCAATGAAAAGCTCGAGCGGGTACGCAAGCCGCGCGTCCACATCAAGTACGAAGTGGAAACCGGCGGGGCGATGGTCGAACGGGAACTGCCCTTCGTCGTCGGCGTCATGGGCGATTTCTCGGGCAATCCCGAGAAGCCGCTGGCGCCGTTGGCCGAGCGCAAGTTCATCACCATCGACCGTGACAACTTCAACGATGTCATGGCGCGTCTCGCCCCGGCCCTGAACCTCAAGGTCGACAACAAGCTGACCGAGGAGGGCGGGCAAATGTCCGTCGGTCTCAAGTTCAACTCGATGACCGATTTCGAACCCGGTTCGATCGTCGAGCAGGTGCCGGCACTGAAGGCCCTGCTCGAAACCCGCAACAAGCTGCGCGACCTGATGGCCAAGGCCGACCGGTCGGCAGACCTCGAAGGCCTGCTCGAGAAAGTTCTGCAGAACCAGAGCGAACTCGACCAGCTGTCCAAGGAACTTGGCGACAAGGGGAATGCGTGATGGCTGAAGCAGAAGCTCAAGGCGCCGTAGCCGGCGCAGCAACGCAAGAGGTCAGCCTGCTGGACCAGGCGATTTCAGCGACCAAGCAGACCGAGCGTTCCGAGGCCGAGCAATTGATCCGTAACCTCACGGAACAGGCGCTCAAGGGTACCGTCACCTTCTCGAAGAACCTGACGGTCACCTTCAACCAGGCGATCGGCAAGCTCGACGCCATGCTCTCGGCCCAGCTCGCCGAGATCATGCACGCCCCCGACTTCCTGAAGCTGGAAGGCTCGTGGCGTGGCTTGAACTATCTGGTCATGAACAGCGAAACCGGCACCTCGCTGAAGATCCGCATGCTGAACGCGACCAAGCGCGATCTGTACAAGGATCTGACCAAGGCGGTCGAGTTCGACCAGTCGGGCCTGTTCAAGAAGATCTACGAGAACGAGTTCGGCACCCCGGGCGGCGAGCCTTACGGCCTGCTGCTGGGCGACTACGAATTCACCAACCACCCCGAGGACATCGAGCTGCTGTCGCTGACCTCCAACGTGGCGGCCGCGGCCTTTGCCCCGTTCGTCTCGGCGGCCGGGCCCAAGATGTTCGGCTTCGACAGCTATCAGGAACTGTCCAAGCCGCGGGATCTGGAAAAGATCTTCGACTCGACCGAGTACTCGAAGTGGCGCGGTTTCCGGGATTCGGAAGACAGCCGCTTCGTCTCCCTCGTCCTGCCGCGCGTCCTGGCCCGCCTGCCCTATGGCACGACGACCAAGACGATCGACGAGTTCACCTATGAGGAGGCCCCGTTCGACGCCCGCGGCAACGCCAAGGCGATGGACCACGACCAGTACTGCTGGATGAACGCGGCCTATGCCATGGGCGTGCGCATGACCACCGCCTTTGCCGAAAACGGCTTCTGCACCACGATCCGTGGCGCCGAAGGCGGTGGCAAGGTCGAGGGCCTGCCCACCCACAACGTGATTTCGGACGACGGCGATCCCGACCAGAAGTGCCCCACCGAAATCGCCATCCACGACCGCCGCGAAGCGGAACTGTCGAAGTGCGGCTTCCTGCCCCTGTGTCACTACAAGGGCACGGACTTCGCCGTGTTCTTCGGCGCGCAGACCGCCCAGCGGCCCAAGAAGTACGACCGGCCGGACGCGACCGCCAACGCCTCGATCATGGCCCGCCTGCCCTACAACATGGCGACCTGCCGCTTCGCCCACTTCCTGAAGGTGATGGCGCGCGACAAGATCGGCTCGTTCATGGAAGCGTCCGATTGCGAGACCTGGCTCAACCGCTGGATCAGCAACTACACCAACGCCAGCGAAGGCGCCTCGCCCGAGGCCAAGGCCCGCTTCCCGCTGCGCGAGGCCCGGGTCGAGGTCAAGGAGATCCCGGGCAAGCCCGGCTCCTACAACGCGGTCGCCTACATGCGCCCCTGGCTGCAGATGGAGGAACTCACCACCTCCATGCGCATGGTCGCGCGTATCCCGCAGGTCGGCACCTGAGCCGCCGCGGGAGTGCCTGATGCCGACGACGCCGGAGCCGAGCCTACGCGAAATCGTGCTCGGCACCGGGGTCCCGGCGCTGTCTGCCGGCTGGTTCGGCGAGACGCACGGGCGCGAAGCCCGTCGCCTCGCCGAATGGCTGGTCGAAGGCGACCTGGCCGAGGCCCTGGTCGCCTGGTACGGGCCCACGGTGGCGGATGATATCGCCGGCAGCGCCAAGCGCCTCGCCGCCCGGATCGACCGCGATGTCGCGGCGATCGACGCCCTGCTGGGCCAGATGGTCGATGCCATCCTTCACAACCCGGCCTTCCAGCGGCTGGAGGGCCTGTGGCGCGGGACGGCCTTCACGGTCGACAATGCGACCGGGCACAAGGGCATCAAGGTGCGCATCCTGTCGATCGGCTGGCACGAGATCGGCCGCGACGCCGACCAGGCCGCGGATTTCGACCAGAGCCGGATGTTCGACAAGGTCTATACCCAGGAATTCGGCATGCCGGGTGGCGAGCCGTTCGGCCTGATGCTGGTCGACCACGAGATCAGCCACCGCCCCCGCCCCGGCCAGGCAACCGACGACATTACCGTACTGCGCCACCTCTCGGGTGTTGCCGCGGCCTCGTTCTGTCCGTTCATCTTTTCGGCGGCGCCCGCCCTGTTCGGCGTCGACACCTTCCGCGACCTAGGCCTGGCGACCGATCTGACCGCCGGCTTCGCCCAGCCGGAATACACCCGCTGGCGCGCCTTCCGCGACACCGACGATGCGCGCTTCATCGCCGTCGCCATGCCCCGCATCCTGATGCGCCTGCCCCATCGCGACGACGGTTCGAGGCGGGACAATTTCCGTTACAAGGAAGAAGCCTCGACGCTGAACGCCAGTAGCTACCTGTGGGGCAGTGCCGGGTTTGCCTTTGCCGCCGTGGTGATCCGCGCCTATGCCAACTACAACTGGTTCGGCGACATCCGCGGCGCCGACCGCGACGGCGAGGCCGGCGGCCTGGTCACCGAATTGAACGTCGAATATTTCCCTACCGACCGGCCGGGCGTGGCGCCCAAGCCGTCGATGGAAGTGGCGATCGGCGACATCATGGAGCGGGAACTGGCGGAACTGGGCTTCATCCCCTTGAAGCGCGCCGCCTATACCGGCTATTCGGTGTTCCAGTCGAACCAGTCGACCCAACTGGCCAAGACCTATCGCGAGACCCTGGCGACGACCAATGCCCGGCTGTCGGCCATGGTCCAGTCGATGCTGTGCATTTCCCGCTTCGCCCACTATCTGAAGGTGATCACCAGGGACAAGATCGGCGGCTTCATGACGCCCGAGGATTGCGAGCGCTACCTCGCGAACTGGCTGACCCGCTACACCACCGCCACCACCGACCTGCCGGCCGAGACGCGCGCGCGCTATCCCTTGCGCGACGGCCGGGTCGAGGTCAGCGAACTGCCCGGGCGCCCGGGCGACTTCCACTGCGTCATTCACCTGCAGCCGCATTTCCAGCTCGATGAAGTGCTGTCGACCTTCCGCCTGGTGACGGCGCTTCCCTCGGGCCAGGCAGCCTGACAGACCCATAAGACCAGGAGACAAGACCATGGCGAATTTGAGGACGGCCGCGCAGGATGCCTTCGATGCCGGCGATATCGAGGCCGCCGTCGCAGCCCAGGTCGCCATCGTCAAGGCCAAGCCGGCCGAAGTCGGCGAGCGGGTGTTCCTGTCCGAGCTGCTGTGCTTCGCCGGCGACTATGCCCGGGCCGACAAGCAGCTCGACGTCTTGACCACGCAGGAGCCCAAGGCGGCCATGCCGCTGGCCCTGCTCCGCCAGATCATCCGCGCCGAGATCACCCGCCACGAGGTGTGGAACGCCGGGCGCGTGCCCGAACTGCTGGGCGAGCCGCCGGCCCATCTGTCGGCCCGGCTGCGGGCGCTGGCGGAAGCGCGCGCCGGCGATCTTGCCGCCGCCCAGGCCACCCTGGCCGCGGCCGAGAGCCCGCGCGTCGCCGGCACCCATGACGATACGCCGTTCGAGGACTGGCGCGATCTCGACGATATCCTGGGCGGCACGCTGGAAGTGCTGACCTCGACCGGCAAGTGCTATTGGGTGGCGATCGAGCGGGTGATACGGATCGAGTTCCATGCGCCCGAGCGGGCCCGCGACCTCCTGTTCCGCCGCGCCCTGCTGGCGGTGAAGGACGGGCCGGAGGGCGAGGTGTTCATCCCTACGCTCTATGTCCCGCCCAAGGATGCCCCGGCGACCCCGGCCGTGCGCCTGGGCCGGGCCAGCGACTGGCTGGGCGGCGACGGCACGCCGGTGCGCGGGGTCGGCCAGCGCACCTTCCTGATCGGCGACGATGCCGTGGCGGCGATGGACCTGGGCGTCATCGAGTTGACCCAAGAGGCGGCCGCGTGAGCGACGCCACCTACATCGACCAGCCGCTGACGATTTCCGTGCTCGACCGCCTGGTCGAGCCGGCAACCGGCAGTGGCGAGGTCGTGCGGACCCGCGGCGCCTCGCTGCGGGAATTGAAGGCCGCGGTCCGCCGCGACCTCGAAGTGCTGCTCAATGCCCGCCAGCGTTGTCGCTCCTGGGCGCCGGACCTGGCCGAGCTGGAAGCCTCGCTGATCAATTTCGGCATTCCCGATTTCACCGCCGGCACCTTCGATTCGCAAACCCGGATCGAGGCGCTGCGCCGGGCGATCGAAGAGGCCATCCGCCGCTTCGAGCCGCGCTTTGAAAGCGTATCGGTGGAGATTACCGGCCAGGACGATACCGCCGACCGGACCTTCCGCATCCGCGTCAACGCCATGATGTATGCCGATCCGGCACCCGAGCCGATCGTCCTCGATTCCGTGCTCGAGTCGGCCACGCGGACCTTCGCGGTCGTCGAGAACGAGCATGAGTGACGACCTGCTTCCCTACTTCAATCGCGAACTGCAGCACATCCGCCGCCTGGCGGGGGAGTTTGCCGAAGCCCACCCCAAGGAGGCCGGGCGCCTGCGCGTCTCGGCCGATGCCGTGGCCGACCCCCATGTCGAACGGCTGATCCAGGCCTTCGCCTATCTCGCCGCCCGCGTCCGCCTGAAGCTGGACGATGAATTCCCCGAACTGACCGACAGCCTGCTGGGCGTGCTCTACCCGCACCTGATCTCGCCCATCCCGTCGCTGGCGATCGCCCAGGTGCGCCCGTCCGACGACCTGGGGGCCAGCCTGACGCTGGGCGCGGGCACCGAGATCGAAACGGTCGAGGGCATGAGGGAGGGCGAGTGCCGCTTCCGCACCGCCTATCCCGTCACCCTGCACCCGATCAGGATCGAGGCGGTCACCCTGACCGGCCGGCCGATCAACGCCCCGGCCAACCCGCGCGGTGCCGGCGCCGCCTCGGTCCTGCGCCTGACCTTGAAGACCACGCAGCCGGACCTGACCTTCGACAAGCTCGACCTGTCGCGCCTGCGCTTCCACCTGCGTGGCACCACCCAGGTGGCACAGGCGCTTTATGAGCTGCTGTTCACCTCGACCCTGTCGATCGCGCTGGCCGACGGCGTGAACGACCCCAACCCGGTGATCCTGGACACCGATGCCCTGCGGCCGGTGGGCTTCGAGCCCGACGAGGGCCTGCTGCCCTATCCCAACCGCTCCTTCATCGGCTACCGCCTGCTCTCGGAACTGTTCGCCTTCCCCGAGAAATTCCTGTTCTTCGACCTCGACCATATCGAGCGCAAGACCCTGGTCGGCGCCGGCAACAAGCTGGAAGTCTTCATCTACCTGTCGCGCAGCGTGACCGAGCTGGAGCGCACGGTTTCGGGCGACAGCTTCGCCCTGGGCTGCACCCCCATCGTCAACCTGTTCCCCATGCGGGCCGAGCCGATCCACCTGGCCGAGCGGAGCTTCGAGTACCGCATCGTGCCCGACGCCCGGCGCGCCCGGGGCCTGGAGATCTATGCCGTCGAGCAGGTACGCCTGACCAGCCCGGCGGGCGAAGAGGTCGAGGTCGAGCCGTTCTATTCGATCCGCCACGGGCTGGGGCTCAAGGCGCAATCCTATTGGCACACCACCCGTCGCCCGGCGCCGAGAGCGTCGGCGGCAGCGAGGTGTTCCTGGGCCTGGTCTCGCCCGCGTTCGAGACCAACGCCCCGGCCGCCTGGACCACCTCGGTCAAGGTCCTGGCGTTCAATCGCGACCTGCCGCCGCAACTGCCCTTCGGCACCGGCCGGCCGCGCCTGCAACTGGCCAAGAACACCGCCGGGGTGCAGTCGCTGGCCCTGCTGACCGCGCACACCCCCCCTTGCGGCCGCAACTGGGCAAGCTGGGGCGCTGGCGGCTGGTCTCGCACCTGCTGCTCAATCACCTGTCGCTGACCGATGCCCTGGAAGGGCGGACGCCCTGCGCGAGATCCTGAAGCTCTACGATCTCAAGGACAGCCGCGAAACCTCGGCCCTGATCGATGCCATCGCCAATATCACGTCGAGCCGGGGCACGGCGCGCGCGCCCGACGGCGGCGGGGTCGCCGCCTTCTGCCGCGGCATTGACGTTCGCCTGGATCTGGCGAGAACCAGTTGGGTGGCGGCGGGGCCTTCCTGCTCGCCTGCGTGCTCGACCGCTTCTTCGGCCTCTATGCCTCGATCAACGCCTTCACCCGCCTCACCGTCGCGGTGAAGGGACAAGACCGGATACTCAAAAAATGGCCGCCGCGGGCAGGACTGAAGCCGCTAGTGTGATCGCGGCGCTGCGCCAGGCGCCCGAGGAATTTTCGCTCGTCCAGGCGGTGCGCCTGCTCGAGCGGGCGGCGCGCGAGGCTGCCCAGGACGACCCGCGCCTGGCCGGGCAAACCCTGATCGGCCAGGACGGCGACCCCAGGCTGGAGCCGGTGCGGTTTTCCGGCGCCGTCGGTGTCGCCTTCCCGGCCGGCGAGATCGCGGGCTTTGCCGATGGCCTGCCGCCGCGCCTGACCGTCGAGGCGATGACCCTGGACGGCGTCTCCGGCGCCCTGCCCCCGGCCTATGCCGAAATGGCGATCCAGGCCGAGCGCGGCCGCCAGCCCGCCTACCACGCCTTCCTCGACCTGTTTCTGCACCGCTTCGTCTCGCACTTCGTGCGTTCGGCCCGCAAGTACCGCCTGCCGCTGGCCTATGAGGCGCGCGAGGCGGGCGAGACCGACAACGTCACCATCGCGCTGAAGGCGATGATCGGCCTGGGCAGCCCGTTCCTGGAAGACCGGCTGGCCGTGCCCGACGAGATGGCGATCCATCACGCCGGCTTCCTGTCGCGCCGGCAGATGCCGCTGGTGGCCCTGTCGGCCATGCTGTCGAATATTTTCGAGACCGCGGTCGAGATCATTCCCTTCGTGCGCAACGTCATCCCGATCCCGGTCGACGAGCAAAGCCGCCTGCCCACCCGCGCCAATCCCGACGGCACCTTCTGCCGCCTGGGGCTCGATGCGGTGGCCGGGTGCAGGTGGTCGATGTCCAGGGGCGGTTCCGCATCCGCATCGGGCCGCTCACCTATGACGCTTTCCGAAGCTGGCTGCCCGACGGGCCCAAGGTAAAGGCCCTGACCGACATCACCCGCCTGGCCGTCGGGCCCGACTTCGGCTTCGACCTGCAATTGTCGCTGGACCGTACGCAAGTGCCGTCGCCCGTCCTGGCCGGGGAAAGCCGGCTGGGCTGGAACGGCTGGCTGGCCAGCACGCCCTTTTCGCATGATCCCGACGACGCGATCTTCGATCTCGACGCGGTGTAAGGAACCATTCCCATGTCCGACTGGTCCGCCGGCTACGTCACCAGCATCGAATACGTCACCGCCTGCTATCCCGAGCAGGGGCCTAACCATCTCGACCTGATGGCCCTGCTGCACGCTGTGGAACCGCCGATGCCCCACGGCCGCATCAGCTATTGCGAGCTGGGCGCCGGCCAGGGCATGACGGCGACGATGATTGCCGCGACCAATCCCGACATCGACGTCCACGCCATCGACTTCATGCCGGCCCAGGTTGCCCGCGCGCGCGATTTCGCCGCCGGCCTTGGCATCGACAACGTCTCGTTCCACGAGGCAAGCTTCGACGACCTCGCCGCCGGCCGCGGCCCTGCCCTGCCCAATTTCGACTATGTAACCATGCACGGCGTCTATAGCTGGATCAGCCGCGAGAACCAGGAGGCGATCATCCGCCTGCTGGCGACCAAGCTCAATCCCGGCGGCCTGGTCTATACCAGCTACAACGCCATGCCGGGCTGGGGCAGCGGCTTTGCCATCCAGCGCCTGCTGTCCGAGGTGGCGGGCCTGAGCGCCGGCCCCCGGTCCAGCGCATGGCGGAAGGCTTCCAGATGATGAAGCGCCTGTTCGATGCCGGCGCGGTGCACCTGGCCGGCAACGAACTGGCCAAGCAATTGTTCGAAGAGGACCACAATCCCAGCTACGTCGCCCACGAATACCTGAACCGCTACTGGCGGCCGCTGTTCTTCGCCGACGTCGCCCGCGACTTCGCCGGGGCCAAGCTGGAATACGTCGGCGCCGCCCGTGCGATCGACATGTTCGACAAGTTCTTCGTCACCCCGACCCAGGCCGAGATCATCGGGGCGGTCGCCGACCCGGTGGTGGCCGAGACGCTGCGCGACTATTGCCGCGTGCGGACATTCCGGGCCGACATCCACGTCAAGGGCCTGCGCCGCCTGTCGCCGCGCGAGCAGGAGGCGGGCCTGGCCTCGGTGCCGTTGGCACTGTCCGGCGATACCGCGGAGTTTCCCTATCGCTTCGGCGCGCCCGAGGGCCTGGTCACCCTGCCCGAGGAGATCTTCAAGCCGATCATCGAGGCCCTGGCCGAGCAGGGGCCGATGACGCTGGGCGAATTGTTGCGGCAGCCCGGCTGGCCCGGCCAGCCGCCCAAATCCATGGCCGAGGCGGTGGGCGTGCTGCTCGCCACCAGGCGCGTGGCAGCCGCGGCGCCGATCACGGACGCCGCCATGGTGGCGCGCTGCCGCAGGATCAACAGCCGGGCGGCCCAGCGCATCCCCGAACTGGCGACCCGCTTTGGCGTGCCGGTCGCCGTGCCGGCGGTGCGCAACGCCGGCTATATGGCCCCGGTCGACCTGATCGCCGTGGCCCTGCTCAACAATCTGCCGAACCTGGATGATGCCGGGCTGGTCCAGGCACTGGCCGATCTTGCCGACCCCGGCGAACTCGAGACGGCGGGCGGCGGCCAGGCGGCAGCAAACCCGACCGAGCGCCTGGCCGCCATGGTTGCCGACCGGCGGCGAATCTGGCGCCATCTCGGCCTGATCGACTAGGAACGGATCCAGGGGCATGGCGGCGGACAAGGATGAACCACCCACCGAGGTGACCGGCGGCCGGCCGGTGCCGCCGGCGGCGCCCGACGGGGTTCGGCGCTGGCCCGGGCACGGTGCTGGGTCATACCTATCGCATCATCGCCTTCCTGGCACGCGGCGGCATGGGCGAGGTCTATCGCGCCCGCCACGACACGCTGGGTACCGAACACGCGATCAAGATCATCCGGCCTGAGTTGGCCAGCGTGCCCGACGTGGTCGAGCTGTTCCGGCGCGAGGCGATCACCCTGCGCCGGATCCATCACCGCGGCATCGTCTCCTACGACGGCCTGTTCCGCGACGAGCAGGGCCGCACCTACCTGGTGATGGAATATGTCGACGGGCCGTCGCTGGGCCATGTCATGCGCGAGCGCCCGCTGACCGTCGACGAAGTGCGCATGGTCAAGCGCCGCGCCGCCGAGGCGCTGGCCGTCGCCCACGAGGAAGGCGTCTTCCACCGCGACCTGTCGCCCGACAATGTGATCTTCGAACACGGCCAGATCGACCATCCCAAGATCATCGATTTCGGCATCGCCAAGCTGTCCGACCCGACCGAGAAGACCGTGGTGGGCGACCAGTTCGCCGGCAAGTATTCCTATGTCGCGCCCGAGCAGTTCGGGCTTTACGGCGGCCAGGTCGACGGCCGGTCGGACATCTACAGCCTGGCCCTGGTGCTGGCCGCCGGCGCCCTGGGCCAAAAGCTGGACATGGGTTTCTCGCTGCAGACCGCGGTGGCCAAGCGCGGCGCGGTGCCCGACCTTTCGGCCCTGCCGGCGGCGTTGCGGGACGAGATCGGTGCCATGCTGGCGCCCGATCCCGCCCAGCGCCCGCAATCGATGCGCGAACTGGTCGAGGCCGAGATCACCCGCGCGGCGGGTGATGCCAAGCCGCCGCCGATCATCGGCGTGCCTACCAAGACGACCAAGAGCAAGTCCGCCGCTGCGACGCCCAAGAGCGGCGCCAGCCGGGTTGCCCTGTGGGCCGGGCTGGGCCTCCTGGTGATCGCGGCCGGCGGCGTCGGCACGGTCGCCGTGGTGAAGCCCGAACTGCTGTTCGGCAAGACCACCGTGGTCGCCAACGGCCCGCCCCCGCCGCCGGCCCTGCCCGACACGCCCAGCCCGCCACCGCCCCCGGTATCGCCCCCAGTGTCGCCGCCACCGCCGCCGCCACCCCCTGTATCGCCGCCACCACCGCCGCCGGTTTCGCCACCGCCGGTATCGCCGCCACCGCCGCCGGTTCTGCCACCGCCGCCCCCAGTGTCGCCGCCACCGCCGCCGGCATCACCGCCGCCGCCACCGACTCTGCCCGACCTGCCCAGCCCGCCGCCGCCGCCGGTTTCACCGCCGCCGCCGCCAGTATCGCCGCCGCCCCCGCCCCCGCCGCCGGCGGAGGTGATCGTGCCGGTGACCGTCTGCGACCGGCTGGCCGCCGATCCGGAAGACCGCGAGCGAGCCAGGGAAGCCGGCCAGCCGATCGCCGGCATCGCCGATCCCAAAGCGATCGAAAGCGCCCGGGCCGTGGACGCCTGCAAGAAGGCCGTGCACGACTTCCCCGAAGTCGTGCGCTTCCGCTTCCAACTCGGCCGCGCCTATGTCGCCGCCGGCGACGATAACGCAGGCTTCGAGCAGTTGCGCATCGCCGCAGAGAGCGGCCACGCGGTCGCCAAGAGCGATTTGGGCTTGCTCTATTTTCTTGGCAAGGGCGTCGAGAAAGACGAACGGACCGCCCTCGAGTGGTTCCGACGCGCCAGCGACGACAATGTCGCCTCGGCCCAATACAACCTCGGAATCATCTATGAAAAGGGCCTGGGCGGGGTCCCCGCCGACCGGGCGACAGCCAAGGCCTGGTATCGCAAGGCCGCCGCCCAGGGGAACGCCAAAGCGATACAAGCCCTGGCAAGGCTGGGGGGATAGAAATGGCGCGGCGCCTGCCCGTGACCGCCGACCGGCCGCCGCGCCGCCGCGCCAACCGCGGCCACGGCGTGCTGTGGGGTTTCCTGGGTGCCGGGGTGGCCGGCCTGCTGGTGGGCGGGCTGTTCTGGCTCGATGCCCAATCAGGCCCAAGCCGGGGCCTGGCCGGCCAGCCGTCCCCGTCGGTCGCCGCCGCGGCGCCCACGCCGGCGCCGCCCCCGGTGCCGACGGCGGCCCCCGATCCCTTCACGACGATCGGGCCGGAGGGATCGGCCGCCCTGCCCGATCTGGCGCCGACACCAGCGCCCGAGCCCGCAACCCCGCCGACCCCGGCGACCATCATCGCGCCGCCGCCCACGGCCACGCCCGCCGCCATCCCGCGCGCGACCCTGGAACAGATCGCCACCAACCAGCCGACAAAGCTGACGGTCTACCGTGCCGCGCACAACCCGCGGGTGCTGATCCTGGATTTCCCGTCCCTGCACGCCCAGGCCGTGGCCTTGAACCGGGTCGCGGCCCTGACCGAGAAGAAGGATGCGCCGCACGACCGGGTGCTGAGCGACAGCGAGTTGCGCGGGCTGATCAGCGCTGCCGGCAAGAACTACGACACCTATTACGGCGGCCACGACTATGACGGCACCGCGCTGGCGCGCTTCTTCACCCTGGCGGAAGGGGTGGGCATCACCGTGGCCGAGGGCGAGGTGCTGGAAATCCTGCTGAAGCAGAAGGTGCTGCGGGTGGCCGACAAGGGCTTCAGCGCCGGGGAGCCGGTCCAGGCCGTGATCAGCGTCGCCGGCATCGCCACCGACGAGGACAAGGCGATCGAGTTGCGCCGCGACATCCTGCGCCACGAAATGGCGCACGGCGAATTCTTCACCCAGGTGTTCTTCCGCGCCGCCTGCGACGATTTCTGGCGCAATGGCCTGAGCGCCGCCGAGCGCAAGCTGTTCACCCGCTTCCTCGACAAGGCCGGCTACGACACCAAGAACGAACCCCTGGTGATCAACGAGATGCAGGCCTATCTGGGCTTTACCCCGTCGGCCGCCCTGTTCGGCGCCCGCCAGCTCGGCGTCTCCGAGCAGACCCTGGCCGATCTGCGCGCCCGCTTCCGCGAGGCCGTGCCCAACCCGGCGGATTTCTGACCGCCGTGCCTGCCTGCCAGGGTTGTTTGCGCCCGATCCTTCATGTGAAGGATATTCCCGCCCCTTCCGATCAGGCAGATTTCAGCCTGCGAGATCGCGCGTCGGCCGGCCCGGTCCAGGCCACGCGGTGGGTTCTTTCCCGTTCGCGATGATGCTACCCTGCGGCCGCTGCCGGGGGATAAACGGCAAGCGATTGCAGGGCTTGAGACTCTGACGGCACGGCGGGCGTAACAATCGCCGCGTGCCGCCGAGGGGGGCGTAATGGCGATATCCGTATGGTGCCGTTCTTTCGGCCGCATGGGCACATCGGGTGACCTGACCCGCCCCGCGCGACGCCGATCGAAAGCGGCGATGGCAGCAGGCGTGATGGCGCTGGCTGCCCTGGCGTCGCCGGCCTGGGCACAGACCCCGCCACTGCCCAGTTCGGCGCGCCCCGACGTTGCCCCCGAAGCCTTGACGCCGCCGCCCGCCCCGGCAGCGCCCGGGCTTGAATTGGCGCCGGCCCCGGCAGGCGCCCCGCCGGCGGGGGCCGAAAGCGTGACCTTCAGCCTGGCCGGCCTCGACATCGACAGCGGCACGGTCTACACGCCCGAACAACTCGCCCCATTCTATGCCGAAAAGATCGGCACCACGGTTTCCTTGGCCGAAATCTTCGCGATCGCCGCGGCGATCGAGGCGCACTATCGCGACGACGGCTATTTCCTCACCCGCGTGGTGGTGCCAGCCCAGCGCATCGACGGCGGCCGCGTGCGCCTGACCGTGGTCGAGGGCTATATCAAGACGGTCTCGGTCATCGGCGATACCGGCGGCAGCCGCGACCTGGTCGAGGCGATGGCGAAGCGTGTCACCGACGGCGGCCCGGCCCGGCTCGACACCGTCGAACGCCAGCTCCTCCTGATCAACGACCTGCCGGGCCTGACCGCGCGCGGCACGCTGAGCCCGGTTGCCGGCGAGCGCGGCGCCAGCCAGTTGACGATCGAGGTGGTGCGCAAGGCCTTCGACGGTTTCGCCGCCATCGACAATCGCGGGTCGGAATTCCTGGGGCCCTGGGGCCTTACCCTGGGCGCCGGCATGAACAGCTTCACGCCGCTGGCCGAGCGGCTGGAGCTGGTGGTGTTTTCCAGCCTGTTCAACGACAGCCTGCTCGACGACGAGCAACGCCTGGCCCAGCTCTCGGGCGAGACGACCTTGAACGAGGATGGCCTGCGCCTGCGCGCCTACGCCTCCTACGCCGTCGGCCAGCCGGGCGAGGCGTTGAGCGTCGCCGACGTCGAGACGGAGGCCACCCGGTTCGGCCTGTCGTTGTCCTACCCCATCCTGCGCAGCCGGCGCCTGTCGCTGACCGGCGCGGTCGCCTTCGACTACCTGGACGAAGACGATGCGGCCCTGGATGCCCCGATCACCGAAGATCGCCTGCGGGTGCTGCGTGGCACGCTGGAGGGCGAATTCCGCGACAGCCTGGCGGGCGTCACCCGGGCCACCCTGGGGCTTCACGCCGGGCTCGATCTGTTCGGCGCCTCCAAGGACAGCGATTCCAACCTGTCGCGTGCGGGCGCCGATGGCAGCTTCACCAAGGCGACGCTGGAGCTCTCGCGCCTGCAACACCTGGTCAGCTTCGATTTCGGCTCGCTCGATCTCTATCTGGCGGCGGCGGGGCAATTATCCGACGGCCCCTTGCTGGCGGACGAGGAATTCCGCCTGGGCGGCTATCGTTTCGGCCGCGGCTATGCCCCGGGCGAACTGGCCGGTGACAATGCCCTGGCCGGCACCATCGAGTTGCAGTTCAGCGGCGTGATCGACGAAACCACCGAGCAGGGCCGCTTCAACCTGCCCTACCAGCTTTACGCCTTCTACGACGCGGGCCAGGTCTGGAACGACGAAGCCAGCGGCGAAGCGGACTCGGACGCCTTGACCTCGGCCGGCGCGGGCGTGCGCCTCTATATCGCCGAGATCGCCTTGGCCGAGATCGAGGTGGCGAAGCCGCTGACGCGCGACCGGTCAGATCGCGAGGGCGAGGATGCCGGACGCCAGCCGGCGGTGTACTTCCGGCTAGTCAGCAGCTTCTAGGCGGAACGGGGAGGCAACGATGTTGAACCTGCACATGAGCCCGTCCGCCAAGATCCGGCTGCTCGCGACCACGGCCCTGGGCCTGGTGGTAACCCTTGCCGCCCCGCCGACCGCGCGGGCCAACCCCACGGGCGGCACGGTGGTGGGCGGCAGCGCCACCATCACCGCCGCGCCGGGCACCACCACGATCAACCAGACCAGCAACCGCGCCGTCATCAACTGGGAAGGCTTCTCGATCGATTCAGGCGAGACGACGACCTTCGTCCAGCCCAATGCCAATGCCGTGGCGCTGAACCGTGTCACCGGCAGCGAAGCCTCGATGATCAACGGCACCTTGACCGCTAACGGCAACGTGTTCCTGATCAACCAGAACGGCGTGATGATCGGCGCCGGGGCCAAGGTGAACGTCGGCGGCCTGGTCGCCACCACCACCGACATCGATGACAAGAAATTCCTCGACGGCATCTATCACTTCGATCGGCCGACCGGCAATCCCGATGCCAAGGTGATCAACAACGGCCTGATCACCGCGGCCGATCAGGGCCTCGCCGTCCTGGTCGGACCGACCGTCGAAAATAACCACGTCATCAACGCGAAACTGGGCACAGTGGCCCTGGGCAGTGCCGAGACCTTTACCGTCGATCTCGCCGGCGACGGCCTGATTTCCTTCGATACCGGCCAGCCGGTCAACCGCACCCCCGGCAACCCCCAGGTCAGCAATTCGGGCACCATCGATGCCGCCGGCGGCACCGTCATCCTCAGTGCCGGCCAGGCCGCCTCGGTGGTCGACAAGGCCATCGACATGAGCGGGGTGATCACCGCGCAGAGCGTCGGCCTGGAGGGCGGCACCATCGTGCTGTCGGGCGGCGAGGGCACCACCGTGGTCTCCGGCACGCTCGATGCCTCGGGTGCCGCGGCCGGCACCAAGGGCGGCACGATCGAGGTTACCGGTGCCACGGTGGCGCTGACCTCGAGCGCCAAGGTCGATGCCTCGGGCAGTGCCGGCGGCGGCAAGGTGCGGATCGGCGGCGACAAGAAGGGCGGCGGCACGACACCCCATGCGCAGGTCGCCTCGGTTGCCCAGGGGGCGACCATCAACGTTTCGGCCAGGGACAAGGGCGACGGCGGCTCGATCATCGTCTGGTCCGATCGCTCGACGGTCTTCGATGGCCTTGCCACCGCCCGGGGCGGTTCGGCGGGGGCAACGGCGGCTTTGTCGAAACCTCGTCCCTTGGCACGCTGACCGTCTCCCGCGGCCGGGTCGACGCCGGCGCGCCCCTGGGCCTGGCGGGCAACTGGCTGCTCGATCCGACCGATGTCGTGATCTCCGGCAATCCCGCCGACGCAGGCGCCGGCGAATCCTTCGTCGATGTCGCGGCGATCGCCGCCAGCCTGAACGGCAGTACCGATGTCTCGATCACGACCACGGCGGCGGGGCCCGGCACCGGCACGATCACGCTGCTGGCCGATCTCGACACCGCCGTCGGCAGTACCGGCGGCGACGGCCAGGCGACCTTGAGCCTGGAGGCCAATGCCGGCATCTCGCTCAACAACGGCTTTGGCATCACCAACAAACAAGGCCTGCTGATCCTCGACCTGCAGATCGCCGAGGCACCGGCCGGCACGCCACCCAGCGTGACCCGCGACATCAATATCGGCGACGTCACCGCCGACGGCGGCGATATCTTCCTGGTGGCCGATGCCTCCTATGTCGGCGACAGCGGCGGCCGGGTGTTCTTCTCGGGCGATTTTTCGACCGTCAATGGCGGTGCCGCGACCATCTATGCCCACGGCAACGTGATCGAGGTCGACGGCACCATCGATATCGCCGCCCGCTCGGTCGCCGATGTCGATCTCGGCCCCCTGGGCCTGGGCGGCCTGGACCTGCCGGCCGGCGCCTTCTTCGACGCGATCGCCCCGGCGGTGAGCAGCGGCGGCGACGAATTCGATCCCAGCTTCGTCACGGGCGAACTGGCCTCGATCGACGTGCGCGACGGCGCCGACGGCACGCCCGCCGTCCTGACCATCGCCTCGAGCAATCTGAGCCTTGCGGCCAGCGACAGTGGCGATACCTTCCCCAACACCATCAGGGCGCCGACCGTCGTCCTGTCAGGGGCCCGGGGCAGGGCGTCTTCATGAACCCCGCCGTTCCCGGCGCGGGCCTCAATTTCTTCACCGACGAGTTGCTCGCCTTCGACTTCTCGACCGTCGACACCCTGCAATTGGGCCGGCTGGCGGACACGACGACGGTCGGCATCGGCGGCGGCTTCAATGCCACGACCATGGGCAATGCCGATCTCACCTTCACCGTCTTCGCGCAAAACCTGATCCTGGTCGGCGAGCCATCCGGCGGCGTCGCCGCGATCCCGACCGACCTGCGCGTCGGCACCCTGAACCTGTTCACCGGCGACGATTCAAGCGCCAGCATCCGCCTGGGCAGCGCAGTCGATACCAAGATCGTCGCCGACGCGATCCAGATCGGCCTGGCCCCCACGCTGACCACGTCCGCCTCGCCGCCCGAGGTGCTGATCGGTGCCGATGCCCCGGTCCAGATTACAGCCGACAGCTTGCGGATCGGCCGGACCACCACCGCGCCCGACGGCACCATCAGCTTCGAGCAGTCGGTCGGCCGGACCCAGATCGGCCAGGGCGCCGATGTCACGATGACCGTGGACGACATCGTCATCTTCAGCGACAGCCTCGACATCGGCGGCCCGACGCAGACCACGATCCAGGGCTTCCACCGCTTCGTCGCCCAGGGCCGCGCCGGTTTCGGCGAGGCGCGCATCGACGCGACCGACGGCAGCTTTGCCGGCAATACGCTGCTCGACGGCCTGGCCGACAGCCTGTTGTCGCTGGAGTACGATGCAATCTCCATCGGCTCGTCCGATGCCGGGACGGTGACCGCCGATGCCCACGACATCAACCTCTACGCCCGCGCCAAGGGCATCTTCATCGAAGACACCGCCAGCCTGACAGCGGGGAATGATTTCAACATCGCGCTGGGCCCCGACGGGGAACTGAGCATCAATGGCACCACCCAGGGCGACGACGTCACCTTCATGGCCTATTTCCGCGGCCAGAACACCACCGTCGGCGTGACGGTGGGCGGCGTCAACGCCATGTACGACCAGGCCGACATCGACGCCTTCGCCACCGCCGACGACCTGACGATCACCAGCCGTTCGGTGATCAACACCGGCGCCGGCCTGGCCGGCGGCGACAGCGACGTGATCCTGCAGTTCGATGTCGCCACGCCGCCCCTGAACCTGCCCGTCGAAACCCAGTTCACCACCGTGGGCAGCTTCGGCACCGGCGATATCCTGGCGGGTTCGGCCGTACAGGGCATCGCGATCACAGGCCAGGATGACATCGGCTTCACCACCAAGCTGGGCGGTACCAACTTCTTCGCTGCTAGTATCTCGACCACGGGCGGCAGCATCGGCGTCAACGGCCCCGCCCTGATCAATCGCGCGACAAACATGACGGCAGCGGTTTCTGTCGGCATGACCGGCCCGGTTGATGCGTCCCCATTCACCTTCGATTCCAAGCTCGAATTGGTCGGCTCCCTCGGTGGCGTCTTCATCGCCGGCCCGATCGGGAGTACCGCACCACTCAGCAGCTTCCGCGCCACGGGGGTACCCGCATCGAGGTCGCCGGCGTGCGCACGTCGAGCGACCAGGTCTATTTTGCCCCGGTCGTCGACTTCGGCGCCGGCGACTACGTCAGTTCGGCCGGCGCCTTCGACAGCGCCTCGGCCGGCACGAACATCATCAACGGCGACGTCACCGTGGATGCGGGAACGAACGCCGAATTCGCCGGCACCGTCAACGGGGTGACGGGCGACGAGACCCTGACGGTGATCGCCCGCGGCGGCCGGGCGGGCTTCTTCCGCGACATCGGCGGCACCACGCCGTTCGACACCCTGACGGTCACCGCCAGCGCCGAGGCCGTGTTCAGCGGCATCAATACACTGGGCGATGTCACCGTGACGGCGCCGCTGGTCGACCTGATCGGCGGTCAGTTCACCATCGGCGGCGCGCTGGATGTCACTGGCGATGTCGAAATGCTGGTCGACACGGAAATCACGGCCAATGATGCCCTGACCGTCGACGGCAACATCGACCGTTCCAGCGGCGCCGATTTCGGCATCGACGTGACCCTGGAGTCGACCACCGCCAATGTCCTGGTCACCGGGAATATCGGCGGCACGCTCGCCCCCGACAATCTGGTGGTGACGGCGGCGACCGATATCGACGTCGGCGATGCCACCACCATCGTCGACCAGAGCTTCACCGCCCCCCTCGTCACCCTGCGCGGGGCCACTTACGACGCCGGCGGCGACGTCACCGTCGACGGCACCACGCGCCTGGACGGGGTGACGACGGTCGATGCCGGCGGCTCGATCCTGTTCACCGGCACGATCGATCGCGAGGCCGGCCTGGGCAGCCTGGTCGCCACCGCCGGCTTGGCCGGCGACGTGACGGTCGAAGGCGTGATCGGCGGCATCAACCGCCTGGGCTCGGTCAACCTCACCGCCCTGGGCGGCGAGGTTTCGACCGTCGGCGCCAACACCAGGGGCGACCAGCGCTATGCCGGTGCCTCGGTCCTGCTGGCCGGGGCCTATGACGCCGACGGCGGCGACATCGACGTGGTCGGCCCCGCCACCATCACCGGCCCGGTGAGCGTGACCGCCGCCGACAATGTCAGCTTCAGCGCGACGATCGATGCCGCGACGGGGCCTGGCCACAGCCTTGTCGTCACCGCCGAGAATGGCGGCATCACCTTCACGGGGGCGATCGGCGACACCCAGGCGCCGAACAGCGTGACAGCGACCGCCGCGACGCAAATCAGCGCCGCCGACATCACGACACGCGACTTCATCAGCCTGGCCGCACCGGTCATCGACCTGACGGGCAGCCGCTATATCGCAGGTGGCCTGCTGACCTTCGCCGGCGCGGTCGAGCTTGGCAACGACACGCTGATCGAGGCCGACGACGCCGTCCTGATCGACGGCAGCATCAACGGCGACGGCACCGACCTGACCATCACCTCGAACGAGGCCGGCGTCGAGGTTACCGGCCCGATCGGCGCTTCCGAGGCCATCGATGTCCTGGCCGTCAATGCCGCGACCTCGATCGCCGTGCAGGATGCCCGGACCAATGGCAGCCAGACCTATACCGGCCCGGCCGTCGCCCTCAATGGCGAGACCTATGACGCCGGCGGCGACTTCACCGTCAGCGGCGCCGCGACGCTGGACGGGGTCACCACCGTCGATGCCGATGGCTCGATCCTGTTCACCCGCACGATCAACGCCGCCGGTGCGGCGATCGCCCGCCTGACGGCAACCGCCGGCAGCACGGGCGATGTCACGGTCCGGGGCGTGATCGGCGGCGTCGCCCGGCTGGCGTCGGTTTCGCTGACCGCGGGCGACCAGGTCACGGTCGCCGGCGCCAACACTGTCGGCAACCAGCGCTTTGCCGGTGCCGGCGTCGCCCTGGCGGGCGACTACGACAGCGATACCGGCAATGTGGCCGTTGTCGGCCCGGCGACGATCGAGGGGCCGGTCACGATCACCGCCGGGGACTCGGCCTCGTTCAGCAGTACCGTCGATGCCGCCGCCGGCGGCGGCGACAGCCTGACCGTCACCGCGCAGGCCGGCAGCGTTGCCTTCGCCGGTATCGTCGGCGGCACCACGGCGATCGACGGCCTGAGGGCGACGGCGGCAACCACGCTTGCCACCGCCAGCATTACCTCGAGCGACGAGATCACCCTGATCGCCGAGGCAATCGAGCTGAACGGCAGCACCTACACCGCCGGCACGGAATTGAAGCTCACCGGCGCGGTCGGCATCACCCAGGATACCGACCTGACAGGCGCCGGCGCGGTGATCATCACCGGCTCGATCGACCGCTCGCCCGCCGCCGCGGGGGCCCCCAACCTCGCCATCACCTCGGAAAACAGCGGCGTGGTGCTGAATGCACCGGTCGGCCAGACCCGCCGGTTGGGCGACCTCACGGTGGACGGCGACGTCAACGCCTTCCTAGCCGATATCGCCGTCAACGGGGACCTGATCGTACGAGCACCCGACATCGCCCTGACCGGATCGACCTATAGTGCCGGCGGCGGCCTGTTGCTGTCGGGCGACACCACCGTCGCCGGGGCGACGAGCATCAGTGCCACCGATACGGTCACCATCGCCGGCACCCTCGACACCGATGACGATGCCGCCGCACCCGCCGACCTGGACATCAGCTCCAGCGACAGTTCGGTCAGCCTGCTGGGGGAGGTGGGCGGCAATCGCCGGCTGGGCAGCCTCGAGGTTGACGCGGCCGGCGAGATCGGGCTCGAGGCCGGGGTCCATACGACCGGCGACCAGCGCTATACGGCCGCCTCGATACTCATGGCCGTCGGCGACTACGACAGCGAAGCCGGGGACATCGCCGTCGAGGGCGACCTGTTCCTGGTCGGGGAGGTCGGCATCGATGCCGCGGACGACCTGACGATTACCGGCACCATCGACAGCGGCTCGGACGGCGGCGACGGCCTGCGCGGCCTCGCCACGTTCAATGCCGGCGGCGACATCACCATCCTGGGCGAGGTCGGCCAGGAAGAGCCCCTGGCGGGCTTCAGCCTGACCGCCGGCAATGCCATCGATCCGCCGTCCGTCACCACCTTCGGGCCGCAGTTCTACCGCGCGCCGACCATCCTGCTGACGGGGGACCTCTATCGTACCAACGGCGGTTCGTTCACGACCATCGGCGCCCTCACCCTGTCGGCCCCGTCGGTCACCCTCAACACCAATATCCTGACCTCGACCGCCGGCGACATCCTGCTCGACGGTCCCGTCACCGGCAACGACGTGATCATCGACGCGGGCGAAGCCTCGATCACGGGGCTCGACGTCGCCTTCACCTCGCTGACCGTGTTCCATGTCACCGGCTCGGCCACCATGGGCGGCACCATTGGCGGCGCCAGCGGATCGGATGCGGCGCGGGCGGTCCTGCGGCCGGACGGCATCGCCGATACCTATCTGTTCAACGGCTGCGTCATGGCCGTGGGCTGCTTCTCGATCGACGATATCCCGCGCAGCGAGATCGATTTCCACCTGCCCGATCCACCGCTGGTGCTGGTCCTCTCCGCGCCGCCGCTGATCGTCGCCGCCGGCGACGCCTTCATCGACGATCCCCGCTTCGTCTTCTCCAACACCGGCAAGGATGCCCTGTGGCGACTCGATCTCGACGAATCCGCCCCCGCCGAGGAGGAGAAAGCGCAATGACCGGGCGCCATCTTCTGGTCCTCGCCGCGCTGCTGCTGGCGGGCTGTGCGGGCGGCGGCGACTTCACCACCGGCGAGCCGCGCACCGCCGGCAACAACCTGGTCGGGGAAAGCTGCACGGTAACCCGCAAGGCAGCCGGCGGGTCGGAGTCACGCTACGAGATCCATTGCGGGACCTGGGCGCAGCCTTCGGCCCGCCTGGTCGCGACCAGCGGCGACGCGGCCGCGGCCATCGCCGGCGGGCCCTGGCGCGAGGAGTTGAACGGCCGGATGCGCTGCGCCGACCCCCAGGCCTCCACCTTCGCCGGCGACCTGCCGGGCGTGCTGATGGCTTGCCGGCTGATCAATGGCGGTTTCCCGACCATGGCCCTGGCGATTACCAGCGGCGACCGGTTGTTCCTGGCCGACGGCATTCCCGCCGCCTTGCCGGTGGTCGAGCAGGCGGTCCTGGCGGCCCTGGGC
The DNA here is from genome assembly GCF_003590945.1 of Oleomonas cavernae. NCBI lineage: Bacteria > Pseudomonadati > Pseudomonadota > Alphaproteobacteria > Acetobacterales > Acetobacteraceae > Oleomonas > Oleomonas cavernae. The sequence goes on from NZ_QYUK01000011.1 coordinate 2,541,973, forward strand.
CGCGGCACGCTGGGCGGCCAGACCGCCGAGTCCCGTGCCATCGCCATGGTCCGCGCGGCGACCGGGCGGCCCCTGACCGGGGCCAATACCATCGACACCTACTACACCGCCATGGCCGACGCCCAGTACAAGGACACGGTGCAGGACTTCGCCGCATCGGAGGAAGCCTATCGCCGGGCCCTGCTGGCCCAGGCCGAGGCGATCGGCAACGACGACCCCAGCGCCGCCGATCCGCTGATGCACGTGGCCTTGGAACTGTCCAACCAGGGCCGCTATGACGAGGCCGCGCCCCTGCTCGACGAGGCGCAGCGCCTGGCGGCGGAAAGCATCAATCCCGGCGATCTGCCGCGCCTGCTCAGCTACCGGGCGATCGACGCGGCCAACCAGGGCAAGCTCGCCATCGCCATCACCTTTGCCGAGAAGGCGACCGCCGAACGCCGCCGCCTGGCCGAGCGCGAGGCGGGCCTGCCGCCGGGCGCGGCCCTGGGCAGCGCCGCCGAAGGCAACGACCTGATCGCCTACGGCGGCGTTTCCGCGGCCGTTCTGGCGGTCGATGTGGCGCAAAGCCTGCACACCCAGGCAGCGCTCTATCTGCGCCAGGGCGATCTCGACGCCGCCGCGCGCACCGCCGATGAAGCCATCGCCATCGCCCGCAACAACCGCACGGCGCCCCCGTGGTGGTTGCCGCAATTCCTGGAAACCCGGGCGACCATCGCCCGGGCCCAGGGCAACGCCGGGACCGCCGTGGCCCTGCAAGGCGAAGCGGTGCGCATCTGGGTGAACATCCTGCCCCAGTCCGTGCCCGAGGGCCTGGCCCGGCTGGGGCTGGGGCGCAGCCTCTACGCCAATGGCGAGGCGACGGCGGCGATCGAGTCCTATCGCCAGGGCTTTGCCATCCTGAAGGCGCGCAATGCCGAAATCCGCCCGCGGGAACTCGTCGGGTTCCTCGACGTGGCCGAGGCGGTGGCAACGGCCGAACCCGACAAGCGCGCGGCCCTGTCGGTCGAAATGTTCGAGGCCATGCAGTTGATGCGCTCGGGCGTGACCAGCCGCACCGTCAGCCTGGCGACCGCGCGCCTGGCCGCGGGCGACCAGGCCGTCGGGGCGGTCATCCGCGCCCAGCAGGAGAACGATCGCAAGCGTTACAGCCTGGTCGCCAGCCTGAACCGGGCCCTGGCCGTGCCCGTCGACCTGCGCGACACCAAGGCGATCGCCGGCCTGCGCGACCAGTTGACCGCCACCGAGGCGCAGGGCCGCCAGCTCGACGAGCAGGTGCAGGCGGCCTCGTCGGGCTACCGCCAGCTTCTGGCCACCCCGGTTACCGCGGCCGAGTTGCAGGGCATCCTGAAACCGGACGAGGCCCTGGTGGCCTTCGCCTCGGCCGAGAATGCGACCTATGGCTTCCTGGTGCGGGCCGACCGCCTGCGGGTCTGGCGCATCGACGCCGGCGACAAGGCCCTGGGCGATGCCATCATCACCCTGCGCAAGGCCACGATACCGACCAGGGACGGCAAGCTGCCGCGTTTCCCCGTCGATACCGCGCACGGTCTCTACACCGCCCTGTTCGGCCCGGCCCAGGCCGATCTCGACGGGGTCGAAACCCTGGTCACCAGTGCCAACGGGCCGCTGGCCAGCATCCCCCTGGGGATCCTGGTGCGCGACGGCACCAGCGTTGCCGGCGGCGACTACCGCGGGGTCGACTGGCTGGTCCGCCACCACGCCCTGGCGGTGGTGCCGTCGGTGCGCGCCTTTGCCGATCTGCGCCGGGCGACGGCGGTATCGGGGGGCACCCAGCCGATGATCGGCTTTGGCAACTACCAACCACCGCGCGACGTCGCCGGCCTGTTTTCGGACCTGCCTGCCGGCTGCGCGCGCGACCGCAAGGTTCTCGGCGCCCTGGGCCCCCTGCCCGGCACCGCCGCGGAATTGCGCGGGGTCGCCAACCTGGTCGGGGCCGGCAGCGGCGCCCTGAAACTGGGCGACAGCTTTACCAAGGCGGCGGTCACCGGCAGCCCGCTGAGCGATTACCGCATCGTCTATTTCGCCACCCATGCCGTGCTGGCCAGCGAGATCCGCTGCTTTGCCGAGCCGGCGCTGCTGGTCACGCCGAACCAGGCCGGCGGGGCCGACAGTGCGCTGCTCAAGCTCAGCGACATTCTCGACCTGAAGCTGGATGCCGATCTCGTCGTGCTGTCGGCCTGCAATACCGGCGGCACCGACGGCAAGAACGGCGGCGAGGCGCTGTCGGGCCTGGCCCGCGCCTTCTTCTATGCCGGGGCGCGGCGCCTGGTGGTGTCGCACTGGCCGGTGCCCGACGCCTCCACCGCGGCCCTGATGACCCGGCTGTTCCACCCCTCGGCCGAGGGCACCGGCGGGGCCGAGGCGCTGCGGCGCGCGCAACTGGCCTTGATCGACGGCGCCGGCCCGCTAGAGTGGTCGCACCCGCTGTTCTGGGCCGGCTTCAGCGCGGTGGGTGACGGTACGGGAGTTGTCCACTGAGCGATCTGCATCACCCTTCGATCCATGCCTATGACCGCCCGGTGGATAGTTGGTGGGCGGCCTCGGCGGGACTGGGGCCTGCGGCGCCGCCGCTCGACGGCGATGTCACCACCGATGTCGCCATCATCGGCGGCGGTTACACCGGCCTCAACGCCGCCCTGACCCTGGGGCGCGAGGCCAAGACCAGCGCCCTGGTGCTGGATGCCGCCGCCATCGGCTGGGGCGCGTCGGGGCGCAACGGTGGCTTCTGCTGCCTGGGCTCGTCCAAGCTGCCCTGGTCGGCCATCATCAAGCGCTTCGGCCTGGCCGAGGCACAGGGCTTCTTCCGCCTGCAGGTGGCGGCGATCGAGCATGTCCGCAGCCTGCTGCGCGACAATGCCATCGACGCCGACATAGGCCCCGACGGCGAGGCCAGGCTGGCCCACCATCCCCGCGCCGCCGCCGATTTCGTGGCCGATGCCGCGCTCTACCGCGAGCTGTTCGGTGTAACCTGTGAAATCGTCCCCAAAGAGGCCTTGCGCGCGCGCGGCCTGAACAGCGCCGAGGCGCATGGCGCCCTGCTGGAGCCGCTGGGCTTCCCCCTCCACCCGCTGAAATATGTCCACGGCCTGGCCCGCCTGGCCCAGGCGGCGGGCGCCCGTCTGCACGGGCAAAGCCCGGTGGTGCAGTGGACCCGCGAAGGCCGGCGCCATCGTCTGGCGACGCCCAAGGGATCGGTCCTGGCCGACCGGGTGGTGGTCGCCACCGCCGGCTTCACCCGCGATGCCTTGCACCCGGACTTCAGCGGCCGGCTGCTGCCGGTGCTGACCAACATCATCACGACCCGCCCGCTGACCGCGCCGGAGCGCGCCGCCCAGGGCTTCGACAGCCTGACCATGTGCGCCGACACCCGCAACCTGCTGCATTACTTCCGCCTGCTGCCCGACGGCCGGATGATGTTCGGCGCCCGCGGCGGCATCTCGGCCACCCCGGCGGCGCAGGCGGCGATGCGGGCGCAATTGATCGGTGATCTGGGCCGGATGTTTCCGGTGTGGCGCGGGGTCGAGATCAGCCATTTCTGGCGCGGCCTGACCGACCTGTCCTTCGACCTGCTGCCCCACCTGGGCACGACCGAGGACGGCAGCGTCCACTACCTGCTGGCCTTTCACGGCAACGGCGTCGCCATGGGTTCCCTGGGCGGCAGCCTGATCGGCCGGCGCCTGGCCGGCCAGAAGCTGGACCTGCCGGCGCCGATCGCGCAGCCCATTCCCCGCTTCCCCTTCCCCGCCCTGCGCCAGACCTACCTGCGCGCCGCCTATGCCGGGCTGGGCATCAAGGATCGGCTGGGCCGATAGATATCGATCGTCATCCCGGCGAAGGCCGGGATCCACGGCGGTGGCGATACGGGTCTGTCCCAGTGTTCCACGACAGTGGATCCCGGCCTTCGCCGGGATGACGATATAGGTTATGCGACCGCCGAATGGAACACCGCCTCGGGCCGCTTGATCTCGATCTCGACGAAGGCGATCGGGTGCTGGGAGCCGTTCATCACGTCGTGGCGGATGCCCGCCGGGCGCTTGTAGGCCTGGCCCTGGGCCAGCGGCACGTCGCTGACCGTCTCGCCGTTGTGGATGCGCAGGGTGCCGGCCATCAGCATGACCACGAAATAGGGCCAGCCGTGCTCGTGCCAGCCGGTCACCGCGCCGGGCTGGAAATCCCAGCGGGTGATGCGGACATCGTCATCGTCCTGCTGCACGCTCGGCACGGCAGGGATGGTACAGTCGAACGCCATCGAACCCTCAATTCAGACTGGTGATGGCGTCACCCAGCACGTTCATCAGCCCGTCGATATCCTCGTGTTCCGAGATGAAGGGCGGGGCAAGCTGGATCGTGTCGCCGCCATAGCGGACATAGTAACCCGCTTCCCAGCACTTCATGGAAATTTCCCACGGCCGCCGTGCCGGCTCGCCGGGCGCGCTTTCGATCTGAAGCGCGCCGGCCAGGCCGAAATTGCGGATGTCGGTGACATATTTGAGGCCCTTCAACCCGTGGATCGCCTCCTCGAAATAGGCGCCGAGCTGGGCCGCGCGTTCGGCCATCCTGTCCTTCTCGAAGATCTCCATGGCGGCAAGGCCGGCGGCGCAGGCAACCGGGTGGCCCGAATAGGTATAGCCATGGGTGAATTCGACCAGGTACTCGTGCCCGCCCTTGGCCATGAAGGTGTCGTAGATTTCCTTCGACGCGACCACGGCGCCCATGGGCACGGTGCCGTTGGTCAGGCCCTTGGCGATGTTCATGATGTCGGGCGTCACGCCGAAGGCATTGGCGCCGAAGGCATGGCCGGTGCGGCCGAAGCCGGTGATGACCTCGTCGAAGATCAGCAGGATGTTATGCTTGTCGCACAGCGCGCGCAGGCGCTGGAGATAGCCCTTGGGCGGCACGATGACGCCGGCCGAGCCCGAGAACGGCTCGACGATCACCGCGGCGATGTTCGAGGCGTCGTGCAATGCCACAAGTTCCTCGAGCGCATCGGCCAGTTCGGCGCCCTTCTCGGGCATGCCCTTGGAGAAGGCGTTCTCCTTGATCAGGGTGTGGGGCAGGTGATCGGTATCGAGCAGGGTGCCATAGAGCTTGCGGTTGCCGCCGATGCCGCCCAGCGAGACGCCGCCGAAGTTGACGCCGTGGTAGCCCTTCACCCGGCCGATCAGCTTGGTCTTCTCCGGCTGGCCCTTCAGGCGCCAATAGGCCCGCGCCATCTTGAGCGAGGTATCGGCGGATTCCGAGCCCGAGCCGGTGAAGAAGACATAATCGAGGCCGGCCGGCATCATGCCCGCCACCTTGTTGGCCAGCTTGAAAGCGCCCGGGTGGCTGAACTGGAAGCCGGGGGCGTAGTCGAGTTCGGCAATCTGTTTGGAGACCGCGTCGATGATCTCGCGCCGGCGGTGGCCCGAGCCGGTGCACCACAGGCCCGACAGGCTGTCATAGATCCGGCGGCCCTTGGCATCGATATAGTGGCTGCCCTCGGCGGCCACGATCATGCGCGGGTTGTCCTTGAACTCCCGATTGGCGGTGAAGGGCATCCAATAGGCTTCAAGCTCGTCACGGCTGAGACCAGCCGCCTGGGCCGGTTCGAAAAGCGGCATGAGCGTACTCCACGGAATTTGCGATCGCTGTTGCCTGAAGCATGCGCCTGCGCTTACGTTGCTCATATCCATATTGTCTTATATTCAGTTCAAGGAATCTTGACCCATGCCGCGCAGGCGCCCTGTCCAGGTCGGGCCGATCGGCGATGTCGACATCCGCCTGCTGCGGGTGTTCAAGACCGTGGTCGATTGCGGCGGCTTCACCGCGGCCGAGGTCGAGCTGAACATCGGCCGCGCCGCCATCAGCATGCACATGGCGGATCTGGAAAAGCGCCTGGGCCTGCGCCTGTGCCAGCGCGGCCGGGCCGGCTTCTCGCTGACCGACGAGGGCCGCCAGGTGCACGACGCCTCCCTGCGCCTGCTCGCCTCCCTGGAAAATTTCCGCACCGAGGTGAACACCCTGCACGCCAGGCTGCGCGGTGCGCTCGACATCGGCATCATCGACAACCTGGTGACCATGCCGCGCATGAACGTGACCGAGGCCCTGCGCGGGCTCAAGGCCGTGGGGCCGGACGTGCAGGTGAACATCCGCATGATCCCGCCCAACGAGATCGAGCTGGGCGTGCTGGACGGGCGCCTGCACATCGGCGTGACGCCGGCCCTGCGCAACCTGCCCGGTCTCGACTACCGCCCGCTCTACGACGAGGAATCCCTGCTCTATTGCGGGCTGGGCCACCCCCTGTTCAAGCGGGCCGACCGTGGCATCAGCGACGAGACCATCGCCGGCGCCGAGGCCGTCGCGCCGATCTATGCCCAGACCCTGGAGGCGCGCGCCCTGCATCAGCCGCTGAACAACACGGCGACCGCGACCGACCGCGAAGGCGTGGCCTTCCTGATCCTGACCGGACGCTACATCGGCTACCTGCCCACCCACTATGCCCAGCTCTGGGTCGACCAGGGGCGCATGCGCGCGGTCCGCCCGGGCCAATACCGCTACCTGACCGAATTCCGCGTCGTCACCCGCAAGGGCGGGCGGCCCAACCTGATCCTGAAAACCTATCTCGACCTGTTGTCGAAAGGAGGCGTCCATGGCGAACCTGTGTGACCTGAGTGCTATCGACCTGCGCCGCCTGATCGCCACACGCCAGATCTCGCCGGTGGAACTGGCGCAGGCTTGCATCGCCCGGATCGAGGCGGTCGATCACGCCGTCAATGCCATGGTCACGCGCAGTTTCGAGCGGGCCTTGATCGAGGCAAAGGCGGCGGAGGCGGCGGTCACGCGGGGCGAGGCCTTGGGGCCCTGCACGGCCTGCCCATCGGCATCAAGGACCTGAGTTCGACCGCCGATATCCTGACCACCTTCGGCAGCGTGATGTTCGCCGACAATGTGCCCAAGCAGGACGAGTGCGCGGTGGCGTCGATCCGCCGGGCCGGCGCCATCGTGGTGGGCAAGACCAACACCCCGGAATTCGGCGCCGGCGGCAATACCCGCAATGCCGTTTTCGGCCCCACCGGCAACCCCTATGATCCCGTGCTCACCAGCGGCGGCTCGTCGGGCGGCTCGGCGGTGGTCTTGGCAACCGGCATGGTGCCCCTGGCGTCGGGTTCCGATTTCGGCGGCAGCCTGCGCACGCCGTCGGCCTTCTGCGGCGTGGTCGGCTTCCGCCCCTCGCCCGGCGTGATCCCGGACGAGACCAAGGTGACGGGCCTGTCGCCCTTCGCGGTCGACGGGCCGATGGCGCGCAACGTGACCGACGCCCATCTGCTGCTGGGGGCGATGGCCGGGCACGGCCTTGACGATCCCTTCTCCGGCCTGCTCGATCCCGGCCTGCTCAAGCCGCTGACCCCGGCGGACCTGGGCGCCACCCGCGTCGCCTTCTCGAGTGACCTCGGGATCGCGGCCGTCGATCCCGCCAACCGCAGCAGCTTTGCCGACCGCGTGGCCCGGCTGTGGCCCCATTTCGCCCATGCGGCGGAGGCCCAGCCCAACCTGTCGGGCGTGCACGAGGTGTTCGAGACCCTGCGGGCCCTGTTCATGGTCGGCGGCTATGGCCACTACCTGAAGCATTCGCCCGACCGCCTGGGCCCGAACATGCGCGACAACACCACCCGCGGCATGGCCCTGGGGTGGAGCAGATCGCGGCGGCCTTTGCCCGGCAGACCCGGCTCTACCGCCACTTCAATCATTTCTTCGATGACTTCGACGTGCTGATCGCGCCCGCCACCAGCGTCGCCGCCTTCCCCCACGCGCAATGGTATCCCACCCAGGTCGAGGGCCGGGAGATGCCCACCTACATGACCTGGCTGGCCATCACTTACGGCGTCACCATGATGGAGGCCTGCGCCTGCTGCCTGCCCTGCGGCCTGGGCGCCGACGGCCTGCCCTTCGGCCTCCAGATCATCGGCCCGCGGGGATCGGACCGAAAGGTGCTGGAGGTCGCCCTGGCCCTGGAAGAGGTGATTGCGGGGGACAGCGCGCTGGCCATCCCGCGGCCGGATCTGGCCAGGCTGGCCACGGCTACGCCGATAAAGGGCTGAGCTACTCCTTCTGCCAGCCGTATTTGTACATGCAGGCCTCGTAGACGGACCGGCGCGGGGCGTCGTTCTCGTCCGCCGTGCCATAGCGGTTGGGCACGAAATAGCCGCCGCTGCGGGTGCAGCGGCGCCGGCCTTTCTTGTCGGTGTAGCAGTCCTCGACCATCGGCTCCCAATGGGCCGGTTCGACCAGCACCTGGCGCAGGCGCGGCGGATAGTGATTGTAGGAGTCGACTTCGCAGGCACTGGAATCGCGCTCGCGGTCCAGATCGGTCGCGCCCGGTTTCACCCAGGTGGTGCAGCCGCCCAGCACGACGCCGGCGAACAAAACCGGCAGAAATCGCCAGAGCATTGTCGAGTCCCCAAGCCTCGCCCCCGCGAGAATGTGAAATTAAACACAGCCGAGCGCTGAAGGTTTCCATTATCTGAAGGGGACCGGCGCGAGCCGAAGCCGACATGATCCAGGATTGTATTCCGCCAGCCAGAAAACTACCATAACCAGTGCCAGACTGGGCACAGGCGGGGAATATCATGAGCGAAGTCCGGGACTATAGCGCACTCCTGTCCGGCTATACGCTGAATGCAAAAGCACGAACCCTGGCAACGGGCGCCCCGGTATTCGTCACCTATTCATTTCCGACGACTGTCACTGACGAGGTGAAACTCACCGACCCCGGTGCCGCATACACCTGGGCGGCTTTCAACAGCGCGGAGATCACTTTTGCCCGCGCAGCCCTTAAGGCCTGGGGCGATGCCAGCGGTATCACCTTCATCGAGACGAAGGTCGGCAAGGGCGACATTACCTTCAACTGGCTGGATTTCGATCTTGTCGGCGCCTCCGACGCCGCGGCCTATGCCTACTATCCCGATATCGCCGGGGGCCTCGACGGCTCGCTGAGCGTACATCCGGTCGGCAGCGATGTTTTCCTGTCCAGGGATCTGCGGAATACGGACTTCCAGGACCGGGATTACCTCATGCACGTGCTGTTGCATGAGATCGGTCACGCCATCGGCCTGAAGCATCCGTTCGAAGCCAGCGACTACAACAGCAAGACCCTTGCCGCGTCCCTCGACGACACCAGGCATACGGTCATGAGTTACAATGGCGAGGATTCGAGCCTCGGTCCCTTCGATTTGCAGGCCGTTGCCGCGATGTACGGCAGCAACGCGAACGACGCCAGCAATATTGCCTCCTGGTCATGGAATGATACGGCGCAAACCTTGACGCAGGTCGGCCGATCGGCCGACGACTACATCCTCGGCATTTCTGCGATCGATATCATTGATGGCAAGGAAGGCATCGACACGATTCACGGCCTGGGCGGGGCCGACCGTATCGACGGTGGCAGCGGCAACGACAAGATCTATGGCGACGACGGCAACGATGTGCTGAACGGCGGCCTGGGCGGCGACAAGCTGTTCGGCGGGGCCGGAGATGATATCTTTAGCGTTCCCACCGGGCGCGACACGCTCGACGGTGGGGCCGGCATCGACACGCTCGACCTCTCAACCCTCACCAAAGGCATCGATTTTTACTACGCGACGCTCAAGTTCGGCAGCGAGGTCGTGAAGGTGAACTATGTCGAAAAGATCATCGGCGGGTCAGGAAACGACAAGATCCAGGCCTACTACCTGCTCGACAGCGACTACACATTCATGGGCGGCGCCGGCGACGACGTTCTGTGCGGCGGGCAAGGCCGGGACCGCCTGGACGGCGGCACCGGCTTTGATATCGCCTTCCTGGGCGGTGCCCTTGGCGCGACGGTGGACCTGGCCATCAGGGGGCCCAGAAACTGGGGCAGGATTCCGGTGCGTTCGTCACCCGAAACTACGACACATTCGTCAATATCGAGGGCCTGACCGGCACAGACGGCAACGACACGCTCTTTGGCAACGGCGCCAACAACTACCTGGGCGGTGGCGGTGGCAACGACATTCTGGACGGCCGCGGCGGCCGCGACACGATCGAGGGCAACCGCGGCGACGATAGGATGACGGGCGGGACCGGGCGCGACATCTTCGTGTTCGGGGCCGATATCGGGCAGGAAGCCTGGATCTATGATATCGATACGATTACAGATTTTGAGAAGGGCTACGACAAGATCGATTTGACGGCCCCCAACGCGATGGACGGGATCGGCGGCTCGCACGAGAATTTCGCCTGGATCGGCAATGCCGAATTCAGCGGCGCGGTCGGCGAGCTTCGCTACTACGCCGAAGGGGGCAATACGATCATCAAGGGATCGACCTGGCATGAGGATTATCCCCTGACCATCGTCCTGCTTGGCGCGATCGCCCTCGACGCCAGCGGCTTCCTGCTGGCCTGAAACCCGCGAGGCTCAGGCCACCGCGCGCACCATCACGTCCGACAGGCGGCGGGCGAAGGCGACGGGATCGCTTGGCCCCTCGCCTTCGATGATGCGCGCCTGGTCGAGCAGCAGGTGGGCGGCGTCCTCCAGGGCGTCGGTGGCGCCGGGCCGGGTCGCCCGTTCGGCCAGGGCCTTGACCAGCGGGTGGCGCGGGTTGATTTCCAGGATGCGCACGGCCTTGGCGCCAGCCGCATCGGCGCCCTTGTGGGCGCGCAGCAGGCGGGCCAGGTGCATGTCCATGTCGCCGCTGTCGGCCACCAGGCAGACCGGGCTGTCGGTCAGGCGCTTGGAGACGCGGACATCCTTCACCTGCTCGCCCAGGGCCAGCTTGGCCGCGGCGATCAGGGTGGCGATGTCGGCGTCCGGCGCGGCCTCGGCCTGTGTCCCGCCCGCCGCCTCGGGGATCAGCGACAGGTCGATGTCGCCGCGGGTGACCGACTGGAACGGCTTGCCGTCGAAATCCAGGCCCACCCCGGTCCAGAAATCGTCGATCGGGTCGGTCAGCAGCAGGACTTCGATATCGCGCGCCTTGAAGGCCTCGAGTTGCGGCGAATGGCCGACTCCGGCCGCATCGCCGGTGATGAAATGGATCGCGGTCTGGTTGGGCCGCATGCGGGCGACATAGTCGGCCAGACTGATCACGCCCTCGCCCGACTTGGTGGTGCGGAAGCGGGCCAGTTTCAGGACCTGCTCGCGCCGTTCGAAATCCTCGTAGAGGCCTTCCTTCAGCACGGCGCCGAACGCATCCCAGAACGCCTTGTAGGCCTCGGCGTCGGCGGCGCGCTTGTCGAGCTCGGACAGGATCTTCTTGATCAGGCCGGCGCGGATCTTGGCGGTCAGGGCGCTTTCCTGCAGCATCTCACGCGAGATGTTCAAGGGCAGGTCGGCCGAATCGACGACGCCGCGGACAAAGCGCAGATAGCCGGGCAGCAGGGCTTCGCAATTGTCGGTGATGAAGACGCGCCGGACATAGAGCTTAAGCCGCGATTCCCGCTTGGGATCGAACAGGTCGAAGGGCCGGTTGGTGGGGATGAACAGCAGGCCGGTGTATTCGATCGTGCCCTCGGCCTTCCAATGAACGGTGGCCCAGGGCTCGTCCATGGCATGGCCGACGTGGCGATAGAATTCGCCGTACTGCTCGGGCGTGATCTCCGCCTTGGGCCTTGTCCACAGGGCGGAGGCGGCATTCAGCGTCTCGTCCGCCCCCTCCTCGCCCTCGCCCTTCAGGATCACGGGCAGGGCGATATGATCGGAATAGGTCTTGACGATCTTCTTCAGGCGCCAGGCGTCGAGGAATTCATCCTCGCCTGTGCGCAGGGTCAGGGTGATGGTGGTGCCGCGGCCCTCGCGGACGGCGTGACGCATGGCATAGGTGCCGGCCCCGTCCGAGGTCCAGCTCCAGGCCTCGGGGCTGCCCGCCTTGCGCGAGACCACCTCGACCGACGAGGCGACCATGAACACGGAATAGAAGCCGACGCCGAAGCGGCCGATCAGGTTGACGTCCTTGGATTCGTCGCCCGAGAGCTGCTCGACAAAGGCGGAGGTGCCCGAGCGGGCGATCGTGCCTAAATTGGCGACCAGCTCGTCATGGCTCATGCCGATGCCGTTGTCGGCGATGGTCAGGCGGCGGCCGTCCTTGTCGATCGCGAGTTCGACCCGGAAGCCCGGGTCATCGGCGGTCAGCGCCGGTTCGGTCAGGGCGGCATAGCGCAAACGGTCGCAGGCGTCGGAGGCATTGGAGATCAGCTCGCGGAGGAAGATTTCCTTCTCGGAATAGACCGAATGCACCATCAGGTGCAGAAGCCGCGCCACTTCCGCTTCAAAGCCACGGGTTTCGACGCCTTCAGCCGCCTTTGCCTCTACCGCCATTTCACGCCTCGGTCCTGTTCATGCTGCGCCGTCCATATGGTGGGGCGGCGGCTCGCTTCAACCCCTTGTAAAGCGGCCTGTCAAGGGGGTGAGGCACAAAACCGAAACGGGCCGGATCTTGCGACCCGGCCCACCTTCAGGGGTCACTCGGCGGCGGCCATGGGCGATATCGCCCCCAGATCCGTCACCGACTCCATTTCCATCAGGCCGGCCAGGCGGGCACGCGCCCGGGCCAGCCGGCTCTTGATCGTGCCGACGGCGCAATCGCAGATCCGCGCGGCCTCGTCATATGTTACACCGGCGCCGACGATCAGGATCAGCACTTCGCGCTGTTCGGGGGGCAGGCGCTGAATGGCCCGCTCCAGCGCGCGCAGGGCAAGGCTCCATTCCTGCCGCGGCCCTACGGTCAACTTAGCCGCCTGGAGATCGTCGACATCCTCCACCTCCCAGCGCCGGCGGCGAACATTGGTGTAGAAGGTGTTGCGCAGAATCGTGAACAACCAGGCCTGCAGATTGGTGCCCGGCTCGAATTGCTGTCGTTTGGCCCAGGCCTTGGTCAGCGTATCCTGGACCAGGTCGTCGGCATGGGCCAGATTTTTGGCCAGCGAACGCGCAAATGCCCGCAAGGGGGGCATCACCCGAATGATCTCCGTTCGCCAGTTGAATGGGTCCGTTGTCATTGGTCCTCCCGTTCGGGTTGTCGAGGGAAGCACCTCGAAGGAGCCGCTAACCGCGGCTCATAGGACTTTTCGCAATCGCCCGTTCAGTCGACGATCGACTCTCCTGCACAGAAATCTCGCGCACGAGGTGTGGGCCATCGGCGGCGCCACGCAGAATACAATGAGCTGCGCACCGATTGGTTCCCTGCCCGGCTCGCTGCGGCGCACCACGGGCGATCGAAAAACGGGATGGAACGACGCGCGGTATCGTAATGCCTGTCGATACACCGCCCGCGTAGTCCTGCATTATTCGCCCGCGGACCCAAAAGGCCGCCGGCGCGTTATCGGGTTGAATACCCGGGTGTGGGACGAGGATTTGCCGTCATGCAACGCACGGAGTGACACACTTGCCGGCAGGGTTTTCGGAAACATCGGCAGCAGCGTGGCAACGTGACCGGCGAGGAGGTTTTGTTGCGTATTCGAACGAGATTCTCAGGCGCATCGCCGCCCCGATCCAAAGCGCCCGCCGGCGACGCGCGGCTTACCCTGCTGCTGCGGCAATACTTCGACAACCTGAAGGCGCAGCCGCTCCCCGCGGCATTGAGCAAGCTGATCGAGCAATGGGACAGTGAACAAGGCACAACGCCGCCGCAACGCCCCGATTGGCCCCGGCATCGACGCTCCTAGCACCAGAATTGCCACCCGCTCGCCGTTTTCGTCGCATCCAACCCGCCCAGGCCGGGCGGCGCTAGTCCACGCGGGGGATGCCGCCATCAGGTCGATGCCCGAGTCTGATGCCTGGAACCTTAAGCCAGGGCGGGCGTCATGACCGGTCAATCATCCCTCGCGGGCCGCACGGCCTTCATCACCGGCGGCAGCGGCGGCATCGGCTCGGCTTGCGCCGGGCGCCTGCTGCGCGATGGGGCCGCCGTGCTGCTGATGGCCAGGCGCGAGGCGGAACTGGAAGCCACCCGGGCCACCCTGCTGGCTGCCCATCCCGGGGCCAGGGTCGAGATCTGCGCCGGCGATGCCGGCGACGTCCACGATGTCGAACGCGCCCTGGCCGCGGCCCATGCCCTCCAGGGCCGGCTCGACATCATCGTCGCCACGGTCGGCGGCAGCCTGGGCCTGAAACCCCTGCTGCTGCACGATATCGACAGTTTCCGCCAAGTCATCGACCGTAATCTGACCAGTGCCTTCATCGCCCTGCGTTACGGCATTCCGCTGATGACCGGCGGCGGCAGCGTCATTTGCATCTCGTCGGTCTGCGCCAGCCTGCCGTCGACGCACCTGACCCCCTATTGTTCGGCCAAGAGCGGGCTGGAAGCGCTGGTGCGGGGGGCCGCCAAGGAATGTGCGCGGCTGGGCGTGCGCGTCAATGCCATCCGCCCGGGCATGACGCGGGCGGCCGGCGTGCAATCCATGTTCGGCGCAAGGATCATGCAGGAGCGTGCTCACGAGCTGATCCCCCTGGGCCGCCCCGGCGAGCCGTCCGAGGTGGCAGAGGCGGTGCGCTATCTCGCCGATGCCGCCTGGGTGACCGGGCAGAGCTTTGCCGTCGACGGCGGCTCGGAACTGGCGCTCAACCGGGCAGCCGACGAGGCGGATACAGAACTGTTCGGCAAGGCCTGGCCCCCGCCATGGTCTCCCGACGAACGCTAGAAATCAGCGACGTCGCCGCAGCCACGTCTTGGCCGCACGACCCTCGTGCGTCATCACCTTCGCGCGTCATTCCGGCGAAAGCCGGAATCCATTGCCGTGCGGGACTGGGACGGTGATCCAGCATGGCGACACACAATCCGCGCGCCAAGCCCATGGATTCCGGCTTTCGCCGGAATGACGGTGTAGAGATACTGTAGACGTGTCGATTTCGCCCACAACAGCGGAAACAAGGGCATCGCCGTAGTGACATTTTTATTTGCTATCGAGCCCGACACTCTCACGATTAAGCTATAATGCGAGCATCTTATCTTGTAGGCTCGCATAAAGCTCGTCGTGGAGACGCCACTTGGCCAAGGCCATCGATCTCGACATGAAAAAGCGCCCGGTCCAGCGCCGGGCCTTGGCGACGGTCGATGCGATCGTCGAAGCAGCGTCGCAATTGCTGGTGACCATGCCCTACGAGAGCGTCACCACCAACCGCATCGCCGACCGCGCCGGGGTGGGCATCGGCTCGCTCTACCAGTACTTCCCCAACAAGGAAGCGATCGTGACCCAGGTGGTTGCAGCCTGGGTCGACGAGATGGTGGCGGAGGTGGGCGCCGCCCTCGACGCCTCGGTCCAGCACGAGATCGCGGCGGCGGCCCTGGCCATCGTCTCGACCTTGTTCGATGTCGTCGATCGCCACCGGGCCCAGGTGCAGCTCATCCTGGAAGGGATTCCCTTCGCGGCCCAGATCCCGGCCATCCAGGCCTTGCCACCCACCTTGCTGGCCCTGTCCGTCCGCTCCTATGCCTCGGTGGGCAACCGCATGCGTTTCGCCCGGCCCGAGGCGGCGACCTTCGTGATCATGGTGATGGCCCGGGCCTCGATCATCGAAGCGGTGCTGCATTGCCCCCCTCACCTCAAGCGGCGCGATGTCGAAGAGACCATCGCCGATTTCATCGTCCGCATCATGGTCGGCAACGCCACCGAGGGGATGCCGGCCTAGAACTGATAGGTTGCCGCGACACCGACGAAGTCGCGGTCGATGAAGGGATTGCGCGAGCCGCCGGGACCGCCGCCCGCGCCGAACGATTTGAAGTAGCTGGCGCTAACCGAGAACCGTTGCGAAAACTCCGCCTTGAGGCCCACCAGGATCGAGGTCATGCCCTTGGTGAAGCCCGGCAGGGGCGCCGGCGTGATGCCGACCAGGCCGTGGGAAAAGGCGAAGGACGGCGTCAGCTTCACCCCGTCGATCAGGTCGGGATAGTCGAAGAAGAAGATGCCCTGGACCCCGCCCGACCACTCGGTGGGCAGGCGGCCGGTGGGATTGAACGGCGGGCCCAGCGCGGTTGCCGGCACCGCCGGCGAGACCTGTTGCCCGGCGACCAGCACCGGCCGGCTGTAGAAGCCCGAGAAGCCGTTCTGGCCATAGGCCGCATAGGGCGTGCCGTCGTTCAGGTCGACATGCAGCCCGCCGAACTCGATCAGGCCGATGACCTGGGTCGCCCCGCTGAGCATCGTAATCAGATCGGTGCCGCCGAAGATCTTGGTGAAGCGCAGCGCCGCCTGCCAGACGTCGTGACGCTCGTCGGCACGGATGATGCGCCCGGGAATGAACTGGTCGTCGAACTTGTAAGGGTCCGGCCCTTCGATATAGGGCGCCACGCCGAAATTGTTCAAGGACAGCGGCCCCAGCGGCAATTGCGCCTGGGCCGTGCCCTGGTCGATCGGCACGCCGCCCAACTGGTCCAGCGCCAGGCCGAAGAAGATCGGCGCGGCGATCAGCACCGGCACATCGTGCTTGAACGAGATCTCGCCGTTGATGGCGATGCCGCTGTAATTCTCGGTGGTGCTGAAGGCAAAGCCCAGCATCTGTATATCGTCGGGGTAGTATTGATAGATCTTGCTGTGGTCCATGTTCTCGAACACGACGCTGCGCGGCAGCGTGCCCAGCGACGGATCGAAAAGCTGGGCGGTGACCGGCGCCAGCGCCGGGCTGAGCAGGTCGGTCAGCAGGTCGCCGCTGGACTGGAAACCGGGTGCCAGGGCTTCCAGCGCGGCCATCACCTGCTGCTGCCCTTCCAGGCCCAGTTGGGCGAGCGCCGTGCCCAGCACGCTCTGCGATGCCTGGAGAAAATTGCTCTGGCCGGTACCCTCGGCATAGTGCTCCGGCGCCTTGAAATAGGCCGAGGGCAGCCGGCTGCGATACTTGACGTAGTAGAACTGGAACTCGGTATTGTTGAGGTCGGGCGAGAAATAGCGCAGCGAGGCGCCCCAGTCGGTGGTCGCGGGATCGTCCAGCTCCTCCAGGGGAATCCCCACCGAGATCGCCTGCGGCCCGGTGCCGTAGGGCGGGGCCGGATTGTTGTAATCGGCAAAGTTATCGCGCCCCACGGTGTAGGCGCGGCGGTCGCCGAAATCGGTATAGACCGAGGTGCCGGTCGAGCCTTCGCAGACATTGTCGTTGAAGCTCATGAAGGCGCCGCAGGCCGGCAGGCGCGCCGGCTCGAAGCCGAAGCCGACGAAGGCCTCGGCGGTGAGGCCTTCGGCGACTTCATAGTCCAGCTTGAGCATCGGCACCGGGATCAGTGCATCCTTCAGCTCGGCGCCGGGGGTGAGGATCTTGATCACGTCCAGGCCATTGATCACCGAGATGCCGTTCAGGGTGAACAGCGCCTCGCCCCAGTTCAGGATCTGGCTGCCCACCTTCACCGCGAGATTGCGGTCGAAGACGGTGAAGTTGCCACCCACGTAGTATTCGCGGAACTCGGCATCCCATTCCGCCTCGTCCTTGCCGGTCGGCGAGTAGCGGCCATTGTAGGGGCGTTCCTCGGGGCCGTTTTCCGCCAGGTCGTTGCGGGCGGCGATCGAGTCGAAGAAGGCCGTGCCGCTGACCGTGGCGAAGTAGTTGCGCCACTTCAGGCGCAGCTCGGAACTGACCGATGTAACCTGTGACGTCAGATCGTACTTGTCGTAGTTCAGGTCGCCGTCGTCGGCATCCGCCGCCGTCGCCCTGCCGCCGTTGTAGAAGCCGACGTTGCGCGGGTCGCGATCGGCCATGCGCACCTGCAAGCCGACCGACAGCGTGGTGACGATCGACCCGGTGACTTCCTCGCCCATCTCGAAATCATAGGCGGCGGCGGTCCCGCCCAGCAGGGCGGCGGAAAGAACGATGACCGAGGCGTGCGACGCGGACAGCCGCCCACGCCGGCCACGCCGCTGAACAGCGGGCAACCTGATCTTCATGGGCAATCCCCCCCTTGCCGATGCTGACGATCGGCTTACTGCTGGCCCATGCGCCTGATCGCATCCGGCGTGAACATTGAATTGTCGATGCCCGAGGGCTTGCTCTCGCTGGGCTTTTCCTCGCCCTTCAGGCCGAACACCAAGTATTTGCCCGATTGCAGGTCGTGGGAGATTTCCACCGCCGACGAGCAGAGCGGCACCTCGTAGTAGTTCAGCACCGGCCCGTCCTGCACCCGCCACAAGGCGCCGCGCGTGTCGTAGATGTCGACCAGCGAGATGTTGAAGCCGTCCTCGTCGACGAAGAAGGTGCGCCGGCCGTAGATGTGGCGTGTCCCCTCTTTCAGCTTGGCATCGACCACGAAGGCCCGGTGCAGTTCGTAGCGGGCAAAATCCTGGTTCAGGTGATTGGGGATAAGCAGTTCCTTGTACTTGTGCGCGGGCGAATTCAGCTCATAGGCGTTGTAACCCATGTAGACCTCGCGCATCGGCTTCAGGTCGAAGGTGTAGCGGTCGGTCGCGCCGTTATACATGTCGAAGGTGTCGGCCGGGGCCAGGCCGTCGGTCTGCGGCGCCGGGTTGTCGTAGGAGATGTCCGGGGCCTTCAGCACGCGGCGGGTGCCGGGATTGTAGATCCAGGCCTGGCGCGGCAGTTCCTTGGCATTGATGGTGTCGAGCACCAGCACGATGGCACCCGCCGCCTTGGGCGGATAGGTGATGAAATTGAGGTAGGAGACGAAGATGTTCTTGAGCTGCTTGATATCGCTGACGTCACCCACCTCGGTCAGGCCCGGCCCCGAATAGTGGATGATGCCGAAGTCGCGCCCCCTCACCATGTCGAAGCTGCCGTCGCGGGCCACCAGGGCGCCGGCGAAATAGCGGCGGAACTTGAAGCCGCGGTAGTGCAGCCGGTGGTTCCAGATCACCTCGACGCCGGCCTTGGGGATCGGGAACGGGTTGCCCAGCAGGGCATCGTTCAGGCCGTTGTTGTCCTCGGTCATGGTCGCCGTGACGGCGTTCTTCTTGTTGGCCTCGTAGACCCGCTCGGGCAGCGCGCACGAGCGCCTGGTCTGGTAGACCGGCAGCTTGTAGGTCGCATAGAGCTTCAGCAGGGCCAGTTGCCCGGCGGTCAGCTTGTCTTTGTACTGCTCGGCATTGGCCCCGGTGATGGTGAACTTCGGCTTGTCGTCCGGGTAGGGATTGGTCATGTGCTTGCCCGGCACGTAACTCGCCGGCGGCGCGGTCAGGCCGCCGTCCCAGGCCGGGATCGAGCCGTCGGCATTGCCGGCGCGGATGCCGCCCAGGGGCGTCAGGTCCTTGTCCAGCCGGTCGGCCTCGGCCTGTGAAACCTTTGCCTGTGCCCCGCCCGCGACAGCCAAGGCCAACAGCCCGGCCAGCGTTACCGCCACCGCCTTCATGCGCTCTCCCCCTGTAACCCTGGATCCCCGTTATCGGGATTTCTTGGTCACAAGGGTGACGGCCGCGAATGTAAATGTGAACTCGGGTTCCTGGCGCCAGCGGGGGTTGGCCGGCCAGGGCCGGAGAGTGGCGGAAAGGTTGGGTTTCTAGCGCAATCCCAGAGCCGGCGTACCCGTCATGATATGAGCTGGAATACGGGTTTACTCGTAATCTGGGGTGGTCAGGCCCCCTCGAAACCGGTCAGCACATTGGCCGTATTGACCCCCAGCGCCTCGACCGCATAGCCGCCCTCGAAGATGAACAGGGTCTTGAGGCCCAGCCCGGCGATCCGCTCGCCCATGCGCAGATAGTCGGGCGACTTCAGCTTGAATTTCGAGATCGGGTCTTCCTCGAAGGTGTCGAGGCCCAGGGAGACCACGACCGTGTCGGCGCCGAAGGCAGTGATCTTCTCGCAGGCGGCATCCAGCGCCGGGCCATAGGCATCCCAGGCCGAGCCCCAGACCAGCGGCAGGTTCAGGTTCGCCCCCTCGCCCTGGCCGGCCCCGTGCTCGTCGGCATAGCCCAGGAAATAGGGATACTCCTGCCGGGGGTGGCCATGGATCGAAGTGAACAGTACGTCGGGGCGGCCATAGAAGATCGCCTGGGTGCCGTTGCCGTGATGATAGTCGACATCGAGGATCGCCACCCGGGCGCCAGCCTCGACCAGCACCTGGGCCGCGATCGCCGCATTGTTGAGGTAGCAGTAGCCGCCCATCTGGTCTGCGGTCGCATGATGGCCCGGCGGCCGGCACAGGGAGAAGGCCGCCCGTTCGCCGGCCGCAATCAGGTCGACCCCGGTCAGCGCCACCTCGACCGCCGAGGTGATCGCCGTGAACGAACCGCGGGTCAAGGCGCAGCCGGCATCGAAGGAGTAGAAGCCCAGCTTGCCGTCGATCGAGTCGGGCTCGATCTGGCGCAGCGAGCGCGCGGGCCAGGTCATGGGCAGGGCGTCGCTGTCGCCATGCTCCGCCAACCAGGCCGGCCAGGCCTGCTCGAGAAAGGCGATGAAGCGCGGGTCGTGAACCTTGGCCGCGGCGGCGATGCCCATGCGGGTCGGCTCGATCACTGGCCCCAGCCCGGCCGCCGTCACCTGCTCCAGCACGATTTCGGCGCGGCGCGGGCATTCGAAGGCCGGGGTCATCTGCCCGCCGATCAGCTCGTAGGCGGCGTGGTGCAGATTGTGGTCGGCGGTGTAGATCGTCTTCATGGCAAGTCCTCGATGACAAGATGCGCCGCGTTCCAGGCGCCGGGCCAGACCTCGGCCCCGGCCCGGCGCAAGCCGCGCACAAAGCCCAGCGGCAGATCCTGGCAGAGAAGATAGGGGCCCAATCCGTCGGCCTTGTCGCCGATCCGCGTGGCCGGGCCGAGGCCCAGGTAACCCAGCGCTTCCTCGCAGGGCAGGTAGATCGCGGCACCCGAAGTGTTGGCATGGGGCAGGCCGCCGGTGGGCCGCTCGCCGATGCAGCCGACGGCGGCAACCACGGTCATCAATTCGACCGCCCGCGCCTTGGCGCAGCCGAAGACCCGGGCATTGCCCGAGGCAAGCCGGGTCATCGACGGCACCACGACGAAATCGAGGTCGAGGATCGCCAGCCGGCTGGACAGGGCCGGCAACTCGATGTCGAGGCAGATCACCACGGCAAAGCGCCACGGCCCGATCCGCTGCACCTTAAGCGCCGCGCCGGGGGCGAGGCACCAGGCGGCGGGATCACGTTCGCCGGGCGTCAGCGCCAGCTTGTCCTGGGTGATGTGGCGGCCGTCGGGATGGAGGATATGGGCGCGGTTGGTGTAGCGCCCATCGCCGCCGTCATGGGGGATCGTACCCGCGACCAGGGCGACGCCATGGCGCGCCACCAGGGGCTTCAGCAGGGCAATCGCCGCCGCCTCCTGCGCCGCCAGCCACGGAATTTCAGCGGCAGCCGCCAGGGCAGGGGCAAAGCCCAGCCATTGGGCGCAGGCATATTCGGGCATGACCAGCAGGGCAGCACCGTCGCCCGCCGCCCGTACCAGCATGGTCTCGACACCCGCCACCCAGTCGTCGAGCGAGGCCAGCGCCGGTTCCAGATTGGTCGCCCACAGGGCGATGGTCAGCGTATCGGTCACAGCCATAGGCCTTTACAGCAAAGCCCTCTCCGCCCTTCAGGGGGGAGAGGGTTGGGTGAGGTGGGTCGTCGGCATAAAGCACGCCTGTTACCGGCCACCACCTCACCCTTCCCATCGCTTCGCGACGGGCCCCTTCCCTCTCCCCCGCAAGCGGCGGAGAGGGACTACCCGGTTACTTCTTCACGTTGGTCCAGACCTTGTCCATCAGTTCCTTGGCCTTGGCACTGCAGGGCGCCGCCATGACGAAGAGCTTGTCGGCGCCTTCGGGCGGCACCACCGCCGGATCGGTCTTCATCGTCGGCTCGAGGAACTCCGACGAGGCGGTGATCGGGCTCATGTAACCGGTGAAGTTGGAGGCCTCGGCGATGTTCTTGGGCTCCAGCATCCAGTTGATGAAGATCTTGGCTTCCTCGACATTCTTGGCGCCGACCGGGATCGCCAGGTTGTCGGCCCACAGGCTCATGCCTTCCTTGGGGTAGACATAGGTGACGGTGGGCAGGTCGGCCTTCACCCGGTGGGCGCCGCCGTTCCACTGCATGTGCAGCACCACTTCCTTGGCGGTCATGCGCTCGATGATGCCATCGGAATTATAGAGGGCGACGAAGGGCTTCTGCTTCAAGAGCAGTTCCTGCACCTTCTTCATCTCGGCCGGGTTCTCGCTGCACAGCGGCACGCCGACATAGCGCGAGGCATTGTTGATCATCTCGACCATGTCGTTCATGGCGCCGATCTTGCCGCGCAACTCCTCCCGCGGCTCGAAGAATTCCTTCCAGCTATCCTCGAGCTTGGGCGCCGCCGCCGTGTCATAGGCAAAGGACGTGGTGCCGTACATGTAGGGCGAGGAATACTTGCGCCCCGGATCGTAATAGGGGGTCTTCAGCGGCCCTTCGACATATTTGAAGTTGGGCATCGACGGGGTGTCGATTTCCTGCAGCAGCTTCTCGTCGATCATGATCTTGATCATGTAGTCCGACGGCACGATCACGTCGTAGCCGGTGCCGCCGGCCTTCAGCTTGGCCAGCAGGGTTTCGTTCGAATCGTACTGGTCAAGGGTGACGGCGATGCCCGTCTCGGCGGTGAAGCGCTTGAGCAGGTCGGGCGGGATGTAATCCGTCCAGTTGTAGAGCACGAGTTCCTTGGCCTGGGCGGCGAGCGGGGCCGCGACGGCCATGGCCGCGATCAGCGCGGGGCCGGCGATGCGTTTCAACAAGCTTAGCGTCATGACCAGATCTCCTTGGGAACGAGGTGGGGGCTTCAGTCGGCCGAACGCGCGGAACGCCGGCCGAGCCAGGCCGAAAGCGACACGAACGCGATGGACACAACCAGCATCAGGGCCGAGATCGCGTTGACCTCGGGCGAGATGCCGATACGCAGGCTGGTGAAGATGTAGATGGGCAGGGTCGACGCGCCCGGCCCGGCGACGAAATAGGTGATCACGAAATCGTCGAGGCTGGTGATGAAGGCCAGCATGGCGCCGGCGATGACGCCCGGCCACAGCAAGGGCAGGGTGACCCGGGTGAAGGTTCGCCATTCATTGGCGTAGAGATCGGCCGCGGCCTCGCGGTAGGCCGGCGGCATGCCGTCCAGCCGCGCCTTGATCGGCAGATAGGCGAAGGGGATGCAGAACACCACATGGGCCAGCATGACGGTGAACAACCCGATCGACAGGCCGATCGAGATGAAGAAGATCAGCGACGCAACCGCGGTGACGATTTCCGGCACGATCAGCGGAAAGGCAATCAGCGAGGTTATGGCGTTCTGGCCCCTGAAGCGGGCGCGGTCCATGCCCAGTGCCGCCGCGGTCGCGACGATGGTCGAGAAGATGGTCGCGACGGTTGCGACCACCAGCGAATTCTGGGCCGCGCGCAGGATGTCGGGATTGTCCATCACCCGGTAATACCAGTCGAAGGTGAAGCCTTCCCAGATCGTCGCCGAACGGCCCGAATTGAACGACAGGCCGATGAGCACGATGATCGGCAAATAGAGGAAAATGAAAAAGGCCAGCGCGGTCAGGCCGGCCCCGGGAAACCGCCGCAGCGTGTTGGTCGCCATGTCAGCGGCCCTCCGTCACGGCGGCGCGGCCATAGCGCAGGGAATAGGCCATCAGCGCCAGCATCACGATCGCCAGCAGCGCAAACGACAGGGCGGCGCCGAAGGGCCAGTTCTGCGAGGCGCCGAACTGCTGCTGGATCAGGTTGCCGATCATCAAGGCCTTGCCGCCGCCCAGCACCTCGGGCGTCACATAGGCACCCAGGCAGGGCACCAGCACCAGGATCGAGCCCGCCGCGATCCCCGGCATGGACAGGGGAATGACGATCCGGCGCAGGGCGGTCAACTTGTTGGCGCCCAGGTCGTAGGCGGCCTCGACCAGGCGGAAATCCAGTTTCTCCAGGCTCGAATAAATCGGCAGCACCATGAAGGGCAGGAAGGAATAGACCAGTCCGATCAGGTTGGCGGTGTCGGTATAGAGCAGGCCCAGCGGCCCATCGGTGAGGCCGATGCCCTGCAGGGCACTGTCGACCAGCCCCTCGCGCCGCAGCAGCAGGATCCAGGCATAGGTGCGGACCAGCAGGTTGGTCCAGAACGGGATGGTGACCAGGAACACCAGCAGGTCGCGCCGCGATTTCTCCTGCTGCGCCATGTAGAGCGCGGTGGGAAAGCCGATCAGGAGGCAGATCGCCGTGGTCACCCCGGCCAGGAAGAACGAGCGGCCATAGATCTGCAGATAGGCATCGTTGAAGATCAGGCTGTCGTCGAGGTCGTGGTCGAACAGGAACTGGATGTAGCTGTCGAAGGACAGGGTCCAGATCACGCCGCCATAGGTTGCCCGTTCCAGAAACGAGTAGATCAGCATCAGGCCTAGCGGCAGGACCATGAAGACGAAGATCAGGCCCGCCCCGGGGGTGATCAGTGCCGCCCGCCTGGCGGCCGGAGAGCGGCGGAAGTATCCGATCATCGTCCCCGCCCCCGCCCGCTCAATCCGTGAAGGCCCGGATCGCGGCGGCGGGCACCGCCACCTTGACCCGGTCGCCCTGGGCATGGGCGAAGGGCGCACCGGGCAGGTTCTGCTCGCGCACCCGGATGCGGCCGCCGCCGTCGTCCAGCACCACGTGGAAGGTCGTGTCGGTGCCGAAATAGACCACCGTTTCGATCGTGCCTTCCAGGATCGCATCCCCGGCAGGGCATCGAAGGACAGGCGCTCGGGCCTGGTCGAGACGACGATGGCCGTGCCGGGCGGCACCTCCACCGGCGCCGTGCCGGCGATGACGGCACCCGAGGTCAGGCGGAAGCGGGCGACGCCCGCGTCATTGGCCTCGACCGTCGCATTGATGAAGTCGGTCTCGCCGATGAAGTCGGCGACGAAGCGGTGTTCGGGCGTCTCGTAGATTTCGCGCGGGGTGCCGACCTGCAGCACCTTGCCCGCCGACATGACCGCGATGCGGTCCGACATGGTCAGGGCTTCTTCCTGGTCGTGGGTGACGAAGACGAAGGTGATGCCGGTCTCGGTCTGCAGGCGCTTGAGCTCGATCTGCATTTCCTTGCGCAGCTTCAAGTCGAGCGCGGAGAGCGGTTCGTCGAGCAGCAGCACCTTGGGCCGGTTGGCCAATGCGCGGGCCAGGGCCACGCGCTGCTGCTGCCCGCCCGACATCTGGTCGGCCTTGCGGTGCTCGAAGCCGACCAGCTTGACCAGGCCCAGCATTTCGGCGACGCGCTTCTTGATCTCGTCGCGCGGGACACGCTGCATTTCCAGGCCGAAGGCGATGTTCTGGCCCACGGTCATGTGCGGGAACAGGGCATAGGATTGGAAGACGGTGTTCACGGGGCGCTGGAACGGCGGCAGGTGCTCGATCTGCTCGCCGTCGAGCAGGATCTCGCCCTCGGTCGGCTGTTCGAAGCCGGCGATCAGGCGCAGCAGCGTGGTCTTGCCGCAGCCCGAGGGCCGAGAAGGGTGAAGAACTCATTCCGCCGGATGGACAGCGACACCTGGTCGAGCGCCCGAGTGCCTCCGGCGAAGGCCTTGACCACATTGCACGCCTCGATCGCCGGGCGTGCCGGAACTACGCCATCCCCAAGATCACCCCCTTGGCCCGCATCTGTTACGCAGATGCGAACGGAACGTCCAAGTCAGGCTAGAGCCCCTGCCCTTGGATTGTCCAGCCATCGCGCGATAAATTTTTCGAGGCAATGCCTAGGACTTTCGTCTAACGAAACGCCAGCGGACTCATACCGCGTCCATTTCATCCAGGGCCATCATCGACTCCGGCAGCACCTGGCCGCCGTCGATCACCAGGTTCTGGCCGGTGATGTAGCCGGCCTCATCGGTCGCAAAGAACAGCGCCGCATTGGCGATGTCCTCGACCCCGCCCAGGCGGCGCATGGGGATCGAGGCTTCCATCTTGGCGAAATAGTCGGGGCCTAGGCCATCCAGCCCCTCGGTCTTGATATTGCCCGGCATGACCGCGTTGATGGTGATGCCATAGGGCGCCAGCTCGATCGCCGCGGTGCGCACGAAGCCCAGTTGCCCGGCCTTGGAGGCGCCATAGTGCGACCAGCCGGGATAGCCGGTGATCGGCCCCGTGATCGACGAGGTCACGACGATGCGCCCCTTGCCCGCCGCCTTCAGCGCCGGCAGGCAGGCCGAGACGCAGAGAAAGGTGCTGCGCAGGTTGGTGCCGATGACATGGTCGAAATCGGCCGCCGTCATCACCCCCAGCTTGGCCGCCGGGAAGATGCCGGCATTGGCGCACAGGATGTCGATGCCGCCATGGGCGGCGATCGCCGCCGCCGCCATGGCATCGGCGCCTTCAGGCGTCGACAGGTCGGCAGCGAAGCCCTGGGCTGTCCCGCCGATCGCCTTGGCGGCCGCCTGCGCCTCGCCCAGCTTGCGCGAGACCACCAGCACCTTGGCGCCGACGGCGGCAAAGCGCGCGGCAATACCCTTCCCGATGCCCTTGCTGCCCCCGGTGACGATGACGCTGCGGCCGGCGAGTGAATTGAACATGGGTAGGCCTCGTTTCCAACAGTTGCGTAACCCCTCTCCGCCGCTTGCGGGGGAGAGGGAGGGGCCCGTCGCGTCAGCGACGGGAGGGTGAGGTGGTCGGGGGCAGTGCGCGCTCGCCCCCCTCCTCACCCAACCCTCTCCTCCCAGGAGGAGAGGGTTTTGATCCATCATCCGAACCGGGCCAGGAAATTCTCCGCCATGTCGAGCGCGCCCTGCGTATAGGCGGTGCCCATGGCTTGCGCGGTCGGCGTCTCGGCGTGGGAGGCGACCCAGGCGACCAGCATCAGGCGGCGCAGCATGACGAACATCGGCAGTTCGGCCTCGTCCTCGGCACTGAGATGGGCACGCCCGCGATAGCCGCCGACCCAGGCATCCATCAGTTCAGGCACGATCGGCTCGTGCTCGAAGAAGCTGACCGCGGTAGCGAAATCATGGGCGTACCAGCCAAAGCCGCAATCGTCGAAATCGATCACCCGCAGATGGGCGCCGTCGACCAGCAGGTTGGCCAGACGCAGGTCGGCATGGATAAGGCCGAAGCGGTCCCGCCCCCTGCCGAAGGCGAGCAAGCGCCGTTCGATCACATCGACCGCCCGGGCCGCCAGGGCCCGGCCGGCATCGTCCAGCCCCAGGCCCGACCGCCAGTCGCCCCAGATCGGCTCGGGCCCAAAGATCGCCGCGAAATCCCAGGCCTTGCGGGTGAAGCCCGGCGGCGGCGTCCAGGCCTTGGTATGGCCGTGCATGGCCGCGGTCAGGCGGCCTAGGATACGGAACCAGTCGACCAGATCGGCGCCCTGGGCCGGTTCCGCCCCCGGCACCAGTTCGAAGCCGACGGCGAAGCGCGAGGGCAGGCCGCCGGGCGATGGCAGGGACTGCACCAGTCGGCCGTCGGCGGCGGGGATCGGCGCCGGCGTCTCGACCACCGCGCCGGCGCGCAGGGCCTGGATCCAGTGCAGTTCGGATTCGATCTCCGGCACCGTGCGATAGCCCAGGCGGTGCAGGCGCAGGACCATGCAGCGGGTGCCGTCGTCGATCCGATAGGTCGCGTTCTCGGAAATGTTCAGGAGCCTGATGCTGGCGCCGGGTGACAGGCCCCAGCGGTGAAGGCCGTCGCGCACCATGGCGTCGAGGTCCGCCAGCACCGCGTCGCCATATTCCCCAGGCATCGCCACTCCCGCCCAAACTCTGTGACTTCCATCATGAAGTCGTCATTTCATGTTGTAAAGCCCACACAAATCCGTTTAACCTCGCCAATCATTGCGGCAAGTACCACATATAGTGTGGGACTTAGCAGCCGACGGGACTGGCGGAGCGGCCCTATCGACCATGGCGCGGGGGCCCATGAAACGGGGAGCAATGGGCATGACGCAATTTTCGCGGCGCGACGTCCTTCACTTGATGGGGGCCGGCGCCCTGGCCTTGGGCGGGCCGATGGCGACATCGCGCGCGGCCTTTGCGGCGCGTGAGAAGGAACTGAACATCCTGTGCTGGGAAGGTTACAACTCGGCCCAGGTCCTCGACCCGTTCCGTGGCTCGAGCGGGGCAACGGTCAAGGCGGAATCGTTGACCAACGACCCCACGATGATCAACCGCCTGCGCGCAGGCGAGATCAAGGTCTGGGACCTGATCAACGTGAACAATCCCTGGGCGCGCAAGGTCATGTACCCGGAAAAGCTGATCAAGCCGCTGGACAAGGCCCGGTTCGAGCCGTTCTTCGAGAAGATGATGCCCGACTTCAAGCCGCCCTATAAATGGGCCATGAGCGACGACGGCAAGGAGTTGCTCGGCATGTGTCAGCGCTTCGGGCCCTACAGCTTCGTGGTGAACACCGACAAGGTCAGCCGCAAGAGCGCCGAGGATGTGGGCTGGGACCTGTTCAACGACAAGGCGCTGGAAGGCAAGTACGGCATCCTGGAATCGGACGACTGGAACGTCTTCAATATCTTCGTGATCGCCGGGATGGACCCGTTCAAGGTGCATACGGCCGAAGAGCTTACCCTGTTCGAGACCACCGCCAAGAAGGTCTTCAAGGGCGCCAAGCTGATCGGCGACATCGCCACCATGAACCAGGCGCTGATCTCGGGAGAGATCGACCTGCACCTGACCGGTGGCACCTATTCGGTCTCGCCGGCCCGGGCCGACGGGCATCCCAATCTTCGTGGCATCACGCCCGCCAAGGGCCCGATGGGGGGCAAGGGCGGCATTTCCTGGATCGAGGTCACCTCGACCGTGAACAATCCGGAACTGTCGCCCCGGGCCGCCGACTTCCTGGCCTATGTCCAGGCCCCCGATGTCGCCCACACCGTCGCCTTCGCCGAGGGCACCTTCAACCCGGTGGCCCAGATGGGCAATCCCGAGTGCTTCAAGCTGTTCACCAAGGAAGAGCTCGATGCCATCCAGTGGGACAGCCTGGAAGAGGAAATGGCCCGGTCGATCGAATACGACATCGTGCCCGACTACGACAAGGCCCTGGACCTGATGACTGCCGCCAAGCGGGCGCGGGGGTAACACCCCCCAACCGTCATGCCCGGGCTTGTCCCGGGCATCCACGTCGGGACGAGCCAAGCCCGTCGATGTTTAGGCAGCTTGCCGACGTGGATGGCCGGGACTTCGCCCGGCCATGACGAATTAGGGTAGTGTATCTGAGTAGCGAGGCAGGCCTATGCGAGGTTGGGCATGAACGCGGTGTTTTCGGAAAAGGCGATCGATGCCGCGTCCCGGCCACGCAGCGAACTCCTCCTCGAACTGATCGGTGTCACCAAGGTCTTCGAGAATTTCGTCGCGGTGGCGCCGACCGACCTGCGCGTCATGGCCGGCGAATTCTTCACCATCGTCGGCCCGTCGGGCTCGGGCAAGACCACCCTGCTGCGCATGCTGGCGGGCATGGAGGTGCCCAGTGGCGGCGACATCCTGCTGCGCGGCGAACGGCTCAACGACATGCCGGCCAATCGCCGGCCGACCTGTCTGGTATTCCAGTCCCTGGCCCTGTTCCCGCACAAATCGGTCGGCCAGAACATCGAGTTCGCCCTGAAGATGAAGGGCATCGATGCCGCCACCCGCAAGGCCCGGGCGCTCGATCTGATGCGCATGGTGCGCCTGCCCGAGAGCTACTACGGCAAGAACGTGATGAAGTGTTCGGGTGGCGAGCGCCAGCGCGTGGCCCTGGCCCGGGCCTTCGCCTACGACCCGGAAATCCTGCTGTTCGACGAGCCCCTGTCGGCGATCGACTACAAGCTGCGCAAGACCCTGGAGAAGGAGTTGAAGGACCTGCACCGGGAAACCGGCAAGACCTTCCTCTACATCACCCACAGCCTGGAGGAGGCGATGGTGATGTCCGACCGGATCGGCGTGATGCGTGCCGGCTCGGTGGTCCAGGTCGGCACGCCTGAGGAAATCTACAGCCGGCCCAGCAATCGCTTCGTCGCCGAATTCATGGGCGAGGTGAACACGATCGACGTCAACCCCATCGGCCCCGGCCTGTTCCAGGGGGTCGACCTGCCGGGCATCTTCAAGGCCCCGCCCGGTGCGCCCCAGGTGCCCGGCACCCTGGTCATCCGCCCGGAGTTCCTGCGCCTGATCGCCACCGCCGGCGAGACCGACAACCACGTAACCGGTACCGTCTACAACGAGTATTCCCTGGGCTCGCGCATGCAGTACCAGGTGCGCACCCAGACCAAGACCCTGCTGGTCGAGCAGCCGCGGCGGCGCTTGCCCGCGCAGGGCATGGCGCTGGTCGGCTGGAACGCGGCCGATGCCATCTTCGTGACGGACTGAGGCGATGGCGGTCCAGGCCCTCGCCCCCGCTCGCCCCCGCCACGAGCGCCGGCTGTGGCTGCTGTCGCTGGGTGCCCGCTGTTCGCTGCCGGTGCTGATCCTGCTGCTTGTCGGCTTTGCCGCGCCCCTGCTGTCGGTCGTCGGCTTCTCCCTGGCCAGCCCCCGCAGCTTCGATGCCTTCACCAGCTTCTCGATCGAGAACTACGCAGCGATCTTCGATCCGGCCAACACGGTGTGGATGTCCTTTGCCTGGTCCCTGGCCTTCGCCTTCTTCACCGTCGCGGTGCTGGCCCTGGTCTGCTATCCCATCGCCTATGGCCTGGTGCATGTCTTCGGCCGCTGGTCGGGCCTGGTCTCGATCGCCTTCGTCTTCCCGCTGTTCATCTCCGAGAATGTCCGCCTCTACGGCTGGGTGCTGTTCTTCATCAAGAACGGTGTGCTGGACGGCAGCCTGAAGGTCCTGGGCGGTGGCGGGCCCGATGTCCTGTTCACGCCCGGCATGATCATGTTCGGCATGGTCTACAGCTACTTGCCGTTCATGCTGTTTCCCATGGTACTGGGCCTGTCGCTGGTGCCGCGTGACGTCATGGATGCCGCCAAGGACCTGGGCGCCAGCCGCTTCCAGGTCTGGCGCGAGGTCGAACTGCCGCTGGCCATGCCGGGCCTGCTCATCGGCATGCTGCTGACCTTCGTGCTGGCGGTCGGCGCCGTGGCCGAGGCCAAGGTGCTGGGCGGCCAGTCGATCATCGTCGTCACCCACGATATCGAGATCGCCTTCACCTATTCGCAGAATTGGCCGCTGGGCTCGGCGCTGGCCGTCATCCTGATGGTCATCATCGGCGCCGTGACCTTGTTCGCGCTCTCCAAGCTCGACCTCGACCGCATCCTGGGGCGCAAGTGATGGGCGCCCTGCGCCAGGCCCGCCGCCGCCGCGACGGCCTGATCTGGGCCTGGACCCTGTTCGTCGCCGTGGTCATCTACCTGCCGGTCGCCTGCGGCGTCTTCGCTTCGTTCTCCAAATC
Organism: Oleomonas cavernae; assembly: GCF_003590945.1. Lineage (NCBI taxonomy): Bacteria > Pseudomonadati > Pseudomonadota > Alphaproteobacteria > Acetobacterales > Acetobacteraceae > Oleomonas > Oleomonas cavernae. The sequence goes on from NZ_QYUK01000011.1 coordinate 2,573,209, forward strand.
GCGCTACTTCCAGTTCCCGGTGCGCGAATGGTCGCTCGACTGGTGGCAGAAGACCCTCGATTCGATCGAGATCGGCATGCTGGTGCAAACCTCCGTCGCGGTGGCGCTGTGCGTGACCGCGGTCGCCGTGGTGCTGGGCTTCTTCGGGGCGCTGGCCTTCGCCCGCTACAACTGGCGCGGCCGCCGGCTCTACCAGAAGATCGTGCTGCTGCCGATCTTCTTTCCCCAGCCGGTGCTGGGCCTCGCCCTGCTGCTGTGGTTCAACGCCGTCGGCCTGCCCATGAGCTGGCACACCGCGATCATCGCCCATCTGGTGTGGATCGTGCCGGTGGTGACGCTGGTGATGGCGATCCAGGTCTATGGCTTCGATGCGACGGTCGAGGAGGCCGCCTTCGACCTGGGCGCCACCCGCCTCCAGGTGCTGCGCGAGGTAACCTTGCCGATCCTGTGGCCGGGCATCTGGTCGGGCGGGCTGTTCGCCTTCCTGCTGTCCTGGGGCAATTTCCCGCTCTCGCTCTATACCACCGGCGCCGATTCGACCGTGCCCGAATGGCTCTACGCCAAGATGGTCGCCGGCTACACGCCCATGGTGCCCACGCTCGGCACCATGAGCACGCTGGGCGCCGTCTGCGTCCTGGGCCTGGGCGGCCTCGTCATGCTGATCGTCAGGCGGCGCCGCGCCGCCTAGGAGACCTCGAGATGTTCGACTACGGCTTCTTCAAATACGCCTCCAAGGCGGAAATGATCGAGAAGTCCAAGACCTACTGGAACCCGGGCAAGACCCAGTTCTGGCAGGACCTGGGCGTCGACCTGGTGATCGACAAGCGCGAGGACTATTTCCTGTGGGACATGTCGGGCCACCGCCTGATCGACGTGCACCTGAACGGCGGCACCTATAACCTGGGCCATCGCAATGCCGAGCTGGTTGCCACCCTGAAGGCCGGCCTCGACCATTTCGACATGGGCAACCATCATTTCCCCGCACTCGCCCGCACCGCCCTGGCCGAGGTGCTGGCGGGTACCGTGCCCTTCTCGCCCTGCCACACCATCTATGGCTCGGGCGGTGGCGAGGCGATCGACATCGCCCTGAAGACCGCCCGCCACGCCACAAAGCGGCGCAAGATCGTCAGCGTGATCAAGGCCTATCACGGCCACACGGGTCTTGCCGTCTGCACCGGCGACGACCGCTTCTCCAAGATCTTCCTGGCCGACCGGCCGGACGAGTTCATCCAGGTGCCGTTCAACGACCTGGGCGCCATGGAAGCGGCCCTGGCGGGCGGCGACGTGGCCGCGGTGATCATGGAGACGATCCCGGCGACCTATGGCTTCCCCATGCCGGCGCAGGGCTACCTACCCGCCGTGAAGGCCTTGTGCGAGCGTTTCGGCAGCCTCTATATCTGCGACGAGGTGCAGACCGGCCTGATGCGCACCGGCACCCTGTGGGGCATCACCGGTTACGGTGTCGAGCCGGACATCCTGGTCTCGGCCAAGGGTATCGGCGGCGGGCTTTACCCGCTGGGCGTGGTGCTGGTGTCGGACAAGGCCGGCGGCTGGCTGAACGAGGACGGCTTTGCCCATATGTCGACCGGCGGCGGCGGCGAGATCGGCTGCATCGTGGCGCTGAAGGTGCTGGAGATCTGCCAGCGGCCGGAAGTGGTCGCCAATGTCGCGGCGGCCTCGGCCGCCTTCGACGCAGGGCTTGCCGATATCCGCACCCGCCACGGCGATTTCTTCACCGGCATCCGCAAGCGCGGCCTGATCATGGGCCTGGAGTTCGACCATCCCGAAGGCGCCAAGTTCGTCTCGCGCGCGCTCTACGAGAACGGCATCTGGGCGATCTTCTCCTCGCTCGACCCGCGCGTGCTGCAGTTCAAGCCCGGCGTGCTGGCCTCCCCCGGCCTGGTCACCGAGATCCTGGAGCGCTTCGAGGCGGCCATGCCCCGCGCCAAGGAGATCATGCAGGCGGCGAAGAAGGCAGCGTAACCACGATCGTCATCCCGGCGAAGGCCGGGATCCATTCTGGGGCAGCGCGCGATGTCGCAATGGATCCCGGCCTTCGCCGGGATGACGCCGGAGGTATCCATCAGGGCAGATACCCGATCAGCTCATCCGCGCTCATCACGTGGCAGTAGATCATGTTGATGATCTCGAGTTCCGCCGTGTGCAGCGCCTCGCTGGCGGCGGCGCAGCCATCCTCGACCACGATCACGTCGAAGCTTTCGTCGGCCAGGCTGCGCACGGTCGAGGAGATGCACTGATCGGTGAAGATGCCGGCGCAGACGACGTGGACAATGCCCAGGTTGTTCAGGATCAGGCGCAGGTTGGTGCCGGTCAGGGCGCTGTCGGTGGTCTTGGTCACCACGATCTCGTCGCCGAGGGGGGCCAGTGCCGGCACGATCTGCGACGCAAGCGCGTCCTTGGGCAGCAGCAGATTGTTCCAGCCGGGCTTCTTCTGGCTGAGCGAGCGGTCGCGACCATCGGTGCCCAGACAGGCGATGCGGGCGAACAGCACCTCGTGGCCCCCTCGCGAAAGCGGGCGATCAAGCGGGCGATGGCGGGAATCGCGACCCCCTGCATACGTTCGTGAAACGGTGTCCAGGCGTGATAGCGGTCCAGTTCCTCACCACTCAAACCGCTGGGGTCCGGCCGCTCCAGATAGGTGTTCTGGACGTCGATCACCAGCAGGGCGAGTTTGCCCTGCTCCAGCACCGGATCATCCGGTGCCGGCGCCCCCTGGTAATAGAGCGAGCGATAGGCGGTCTTCCAGGAGGGCATGGGCAGCTCCAACATTCATTTGTGGTATTTGCCAACCAAAATGTTGACGATCCAACATTCGGTTTTTAACTTACAACATATAACGGCGGCAACGCGCCAACGGCCCCAGGATTCGCGCCAATGGATTTCATCTTCATGCTGACCCGCCAGGACCGTACGGTCGAGGACTGCCTGGCGCTGGCCGAGGAGATCCGGCCGCTGGGCCTGCGCCACGTCGGCTTCAAGGATGTGGGGGTGGAACCCGCCATCCTGGCCAAGCTGACACAGCGCCTGAAGGCCGACGGCGCCACCGTCTATCTCGAGGTGGTCAGCACCACGCCCGAGGCCTGCCTGGCATCGGCACGCAATGCGGTGAGCCTGGGCATCGACTGCCTGCTGGGCGGGACCGATGTCGAGGCGATCATGGCGATCATCGCGCCATCGGGCATGGCCTATTACCCCTTCCCCGGCCGCCCGCACGGGCACCCGACCAGGCTGGACGGGACACCTGACCTCGTCGCCACCCATTGCGCCGGCTTCGTCGCCCGGGGCTGTGCCGGGGCCGACCTGCTGGCCTACCGCGCGACCGAGGCCGATCCCCTGGCCCTGATCACCGCCGCCCGCCAGGGGCTGGGCGCGAACGGCCGGCTGATCGTCGCCGGCAATGTCGATTCCGCCGCGCGCATCCGTGACATCGCCGCCGCCGGGGCCGATGCCTTCACGGTCGGCACCGCCGCCTTCAACGGCGGCTATGCCCCGACCATGGGCTCGCTGCTGTCGCAGCTGCGCGCGATCGAGGCCGATTGCCGGGCCGTCGCCCAAGGCACGCCGCAACGGGCCGGGGGCCGGCGGTGATCCTGCTCGGGATCGATCTTGGAACCCAAAGCCTGAAGGTTGCGGCGGTCGACGCCACCAGCCTGCGCCTGCGGGCAACCGCGGCCGTCCCCTATCCCACCTTCCACCCCGGCCCCGCCGCGGCCGAACAGAATCCCGAGGACTGGCTGGCCGCCCTGGCACCCGCGATCGCCGCCGCGCTGAACCAGGCCGGGGCCATGCCCGCGGACGTCCTCGCCCTGGCCGTGACCGGCCAGCTCGACGGCTGCGTCGGCGTCGACCGTGCCGGCGAGCCCCTGGGCCGGGCGATGATCTGGATGGATCGCCGGGCGACCGATGCCCTGGGCGGCATCGACGGCGAGATGGTGCGTCGGCGTGCCGGCGTGGTCGCCGATCCCGGCCACATGGCGGCCAAGATCCGCCACATGAAGCGTCACGCGCCGGGTCACCGCCTGGCCCGCTTCCACCAGCCGGTCAGCTTCCTGGTCGAACAGCTCACCGGCCGGGCGGTGATGGATCACGCCCTGGCCTCCACCTCCATGGTCTATGGCCTGGAGAGCCGGGCCTGGGACGACGACCTGCTGCGGGCCTTTGCGATCGAGGCGGCCGCCCTGCCCGCGCTGGACGACGCCGCTGCCCTGGCCGGTCACCTCACCGCCCGCGGTGCCGCCCTGTGCGGCCTGGCCCAGGGCCTGCCCGTGGCGGTGGGTACGGGCGACGACTTCGCCAACCCGATCGGCGCCGGCGCGGTCACGCCCGGCACCGTCGTGGTCTGCATCGGCACGGCCGAGGTGGTGGGTGCCATCGCCGACCGGCCGGTGCTGGACGACGCCGCCATGGTCGAGACCCACGGCTTTCCGGGCGGGCGCTATTTCATCGAGAATCCCGGCTGGCTGTCGGGCGGCGCCATCCTGTGGGCGTGCGATCTCTTAGGCTTCGCCGACGGCGAGGGGCTGGATATCGCCGCTGCCCTGGTGCCGCCGGGCAGCGAGGGGGTCGTCGTCCTGCCCACGCTGTCGGGCGCCATGACGCCGCGCTGGCTGCCCGAGGCGCGCGGCGCCATCTATGGCCTGGCCCCCATGCACGGCCGCGGCCACCTGGCCCGCGCCACCCTCGAAGGCATCGCCTTTGCCATGGCCGATGTGGTCGACCGCCTGGATGCCCTGGGCGTGCCCACCGGCCGCATCCGCCTGGCCGGCGGCGGGGCCAGGTCGCGGCTGTGGGCGCAGATCCGCGCCACCGTCGCCAACCGCCCGGTCGATCTGGTGGCGGAGGTCGAGTGCGCCGCCCTGGGCGCCGCTGTCCTGGCCGGCGTCGCCTGCGGGGCCCTGCCCTCGATCGAGGCCGGCGCCCGGCTGGTCAACCGGGTGGTCGAGACCGTCCAGCCCGTCGCGGCCGATGTCCCCGCCTACCGCGCCGCCCGGGCCCGGGCTCGGCGCCTGTTCGATCACCTGGATCCGCTGTTTAAGGCGCGTTGGCCATGACCCTCTCCGTCCTCGACCGCCTGCTCGACGGCCGGCTCAGCGACCCGGACGGCCCCGGCACCCTGTCGGTCTCCACCCGCCAGGTGCTCATCGCCAGCGGCCTGGGCGTCTATGCCGCGTCCCTCCTCGAGCGTGCCGGCATGCCGCGCGACTTGTGCCTCGTCAGCGATGCCAATTGCTGGGCCGCCATGGGCCAGAAGGTTGCGGGCAGGCTGGAGGCGGCGGGTTACACGCTGCGCCCGGTGATCTTCGACGCCCCACCCCATGCCGACGAGGCCGCCGTGGCCCGGGTCGAGGCCGGCGCCGCCGGTGCCGCCGGCCTGATCGCCGTGGGCGGCGGCACCGTCAGCGACCTGGCCAAGCATGTCGCCCATCACAGCGCCCGGCCCTATGCCGTGTTCGGCACCGCTTTGTCGATGAACGGCTATGGTTCCGCCAATGCCGCCATCACCGTCCATGGCCACAAGAAGAGCCTGCCCTCGACCGCGCCGGTGGCGATCTTCCTCGACCTCGACGTGCTGGCCGCGGCACCACCGCGCCTGGCCCGCGCGGGCCTGGGCGATTCCGTGTGCCGGGCGACCGCGCAATTCGACTGGCTGCTGAGCCACCTGCTGCTCGACCGGCCCTATCGCCAGGCCCCCTTCGCCCTGCTGGCGCAGGACGAGCCGCCGCTGTTCGACAAGGCGGCGGGCATCGGCGCTGGCGACCGCGCGGCGCTGGCCGCCCTGGCCCGCACCCTGGTGCTGTCGGGCTTCGGCATGGTCATCGCCGGCTCCTCCAACCCGGCCAGCCAGGGCGAGCACCTGATCAGCCACTATATCGACATGCTGGGCGATCCGGCCTGGGGCGAGAGCCTGCACGGCGAGCACATCGCCGTTACCACCCTGACCATCGCCGGCCTGCAGGAACGCCTGCTGGCGGGCGACGCGCCGGTCCTGCGCCCGTCGACCGAGACCCGGGCCGATTTCATCCACCGCTATGGCGAGGCCCTGGGCGCCAGTTGCTGGGCCGAATACCAGGGCAAGCAGGTGGACGCGGCAAAGGCCCAGGCGCTCAATGCCCGCCTGGGGTCCGACTGGCCCGAGATCCGCGCCAGGCTGGCCGCGGTGGCACGGCCCCGGGCGGAGATCGACCGCGCCCTGCAGGCGGCCGGCGCCCCGCGCGTGCCATCGGCGATCCATGTCCCCGACGCCTTCTATGCCCGGGCGGTTCACGACGCGCGCGACATCCGCGATCGCTATACCATCCTCGATATCGCCCGCGATTCGGGGCTGCTCCAGGGGGCAGGTGATGGAAGATGATGCGCCGCTGACCAGGGTGCGCCTGTCCAAGGCGGCGCGGCAGGAGCGGATCGTCGCCGAACTGCGCGCCACCCCCACCCTGCGCGTCTCGGAACTGGCCGAGGACCTGTCGGTCTCGACCGAGACCATCCGCCGCGACCTGGACGAACTCGAGGCCCGCGGCCTGATCAACCGCACCTATGGCGGCGCCGTGCGCGGCTTCGAGCCGGAACCGGCGATTGCCGAGCGGCACCGCCTGATGGTGGCGGAACGCGAGTCGATCGCCGCCGCCACCGCCCGCCATGTCGCCCATGCCGATGCCCTGCTGATCGGCGGCGGCGCCACCACCACCCATGTCGCCCGCCGCCTGGCGGCCGAGCGCAAGGACCTGGTGGTGATCACCCATTCCTTCGGCGTGGCCACGGTGCTGGCCGCCAACCCGACCATCACCGTGATCATGTGCCCCGGCCGTTACAACGGCCGCGAGGGCTGCGTCTTCGGGGCCGAGACGCTGGACTATCTGCGCGGCTTCCACGCCAACCACGCCATCCTGGGCGCCACCGGCCTGACCGTCGACGGCCCCAACGACGCCGATGTCGATGCGGCGGCGGTCTACCACGCCATGGTCGACCGCGCGGCCGAGGTAACCATCGTCGCCGACCACACCAAGTTCGACCGCACGGCCCTGTCGATCTATGCCGGCTGGTCGCAGATCTCGCGCCTTATCACCGATGCCCCGCCCGAGGGCCCCCTGGCCCGCGCCCTGGACCGCGCCCGGGTGACCGTGGACATCGCCGGCCGGCGCTAGAACGGCCCGCTTTTGCCCGCGCAGCCGGGCCTGATCGGCGTTATGCTGGACCGTGCCGTTCGCGGCCACCATTCAACCGGAGCATACCGTCATGGCCAAAGGTCAGATGCGCAGCAACAAAGAAGTGAAGAAGCCCAAGAAGGAAAAGGCCAAGGAAGCGGCGGCCCCGTCGCCCTTCGCCAAGGCGGCTGCCGCCCCTGCAGGGCCAAAGAAGAAGTAACCCGAACCTACCCCGGCCCAGCCGCGGCCGGGGTAGCACCACCTTAGGCGCCGCAGCAGGACGCGCCTTCGTCAGCATATTTGTCGTGATGCCGGGTCCAGGCCATGCCGTGGTTCTCGGCATCGGGCATCCCGTCGAAGCCTTCCTGCCGGCCCAGCGGCGTGAGATCCAGCCAGTTATAGGTGCCCAGCAGCAGGTCCAGGCCGCGGCCATAGCTTGAATAGGCGTGGAAGACGCGCGTGCCGTCGCGCAGGAAGGCACTGACGCCCGGCTGCTCGCCGGCCAGGTGATAGGTCTCGCCCTTGGCGACCAGGGTCGCCTTGTCCTGGAAATTATACTCGACCGGGGCCACCGCCTCGTCGGTGGTGACGTGGAAATCGTAGTTGAAATCGCTGCCGAAGGACGAGACCCAGGGCACGCCCCAGCCCATGCGCGCTTTGAACGGGGCGATCTTGGCCAGTGGCGCCCGCGACACCAGCACCAGGGACGTGTCGCGCGCATGCAGGTGCGACAGATGGCCGATGCTGTCGGCGAGGTAGGAGCAGCTGGGACAGCCCTCGTCCCAGGGCGCGCCTGACCGGCCGGCCGGCGGCGGCCCCGGATCGAACATGAAATGATAGGTGATGAGCTGCCGGCGGCCGTCGAACAGGTCGAGCAGCCGCACCGGCCCCCGGGGCCCGTCGAAGATGTAATCCTTGTCGATCTCGACCACGGGCAGCTTGCGCCGCGCAGAATTCAGCGCGTCGCGCTGCCGGGTCAGTTCTTTTTCCCTGGCCAGCAGCTCCCGGCGCGCGGTGAGCCAGGCATCGCGCGAGACGATCCGATGCGTTTCCATGGGTTTCCTCCGTGGTCGATAATCTGCCTCACCTGGACACGCCGGGCTTGACCATGGCTTGGCGTTGCCGTATTTAGCCAACAGGTTAGTTAACCGAACGGTTTATTGCAACATGTCTGTCGACCGCCTCAGCACCACCCTCTCGGCCCTCGCCGATCCCACGCGGCGCGCGATCCTGGCGCGTCTCGCCCAGGGCGAGACCACCGTGACGGAATTGGCGGGGCCCTTCGAGATGAGCCTGCCGGCGATCTCGAAGCACCTGAAGGTGCTCGAGCGGGCCGGCCTGATCACCAGGGGCCGGGCGGCGCAATGGCGCCCCTGCCGCCTGCAGGCCGGCCCCCTGCGCGACGTCGCCGGCTGGCTGGAGCATTATCGCCGCTTCTGGGAGCAGAGCTTCGATCGCCTCGACGACTACCTGCTGGACCTGCAAAAGGGCGAGCCCGGCAGCAGCGGCAACTGAACCCGAGCCAGAAATCAAGGGAGACAGTCATGAAGATCAACCCATACCTGAGCTTCGGCGGCGACTGCAAAGCGGCCTTCGAATTCTACGAGAAGGCCCTGGGCGGCAAGATCGAGATGATGATGACCCACGGCGCCTCGCCCATGGCCGATCAGACCGCGCCCGGCTGGCGCGACAAGATCATGCATGTCGCCCTGTCGGTGGGTGATTTCGTGCTGATGGGCTCCGATGCCCCGCCCGAATATTTCAAGCCCATGCAGGGCTTCTCGGTCTCGCTGACGATCGACAAGGCGGCGGAAGCCGAGCGGGTGTTCGCCGAGCTGGCGCAGGACGGCAACGTGGGCATGCCGCTGCAACAAACCTTCTGGGCGTTCCGCTTCGGCATGGTGACCGACCGCTTCGGCACGCCCTGGATGATCAACTGCGAGAAAGACGCCTGAACAAGGATCGCGTGCCATGACCGCCTCGTCTTCCCGCCCCGCACCCGCGCCGACGTCCGACCGTGAACTGGTCATGGAGCGCACCTTCGCCGCCCCTCGGGCCCTGGTTTTCAAGCTGTGGACCGATCCGGCCCATGCCGTGCGCTGGTGGGGGCCGGTCGACTACCCGGCCACCCACCTGGAACTGGATGTGCGGCCCGGCGGCGCCTGGCGCTGCTGCCTGCGCTCCACCGCCGACGGGCGAGAACTGTGGCAACACGGCCTGTTCCACGAGGTGAAGCCCCCCGAACGCCTGGTTTTCAGCTTCGTCTGGGAGGAGGAAGGCGAGCGCGGCCTGGAAACCCAGGTGACCGTGACCTTCACCGAACAGGACGGCAAGACCCACATGCACTTCCGCCAGGTGCCGTTCCAGTCGATCGGCGAACGCGACGGCCACCGGGGCGGCTGGGGCAGCACCTTCGACCGACTCGACGCCTACCTTGTCCAATCGGCGCAATGACAGGAAGCAAGCAGATGTTGATTTCGAGCAACCGCCTCCGCACCGCCCTGCTGGCCCTGGCCCTGGTACAATCCCTTGCCGGCGGCGCCCTCGCGCAGACCGATGCCCCGCAACCGCCGCCCGGCCCCCTGCCCCATGGCGAGAAGGACGGTACCCTCGCGGTGGCCGGCACCTATGCCCTGGATCCCGCCCATGCGGGCGTCATGGCCTATGTTTCGCACCTGGGTTTCTCCCGCAGCGTCTTTCGCTTCGACCGGGTGAAGGGAACCCTGAACTGGGATCCCAAGGCGGTCGCCAAGTCGACCCTGTCGATTGCGGTCGAGACCGCCTCGATCACCAGCAATGTCGAAGGCTTCGCCAAGGAACTGGCCGGCGAAAAATACCTGAACGCGCAGGCCCACCCGCAAGCCACCTTCGTCGCCACCGCCTTCCGCCAGACCGACGCCGCCCACGGCCAGGTCGACGGCAATTTCACCCTGATGGGCAAGACCAGGCCGGTCACCTTCGATGTCACCCTGATCGGCGCCGGCCCCTGGTTCGGCGGCGCCTATCGCATGGGCGTGCAGGCGCGGGCGACGATCAACCCGCAGGACTATGGCCTCAACCAATTCTTCGTCGACCCGATCGAGATCGTGGTCGACACGGAATTCGAAAAGGCGCCCTGATCGCCCGAGGCGGCGGAGCCCGTCGCGGGAGGCTGTTGAAGGCACCCCGCGCTTGCGGTAATGCTGGAAGATGGCCGTCGCACTTTTCAAACGCCTGCTGACCCTGGTCTGTGTCGTCTCGTTCCTGGGCGGAACGATGGCCCAGGCGATGCCGCTCGCCATGTCCGCGGCCGCGCCTTGCGACATGGCGATGAGCATGCCGGCCACGGGCGACGGGATGCCGTGCCGGCAAGGCAAGGCCGACATGGCCCTGTGCGTGCCGCTGCTCGGCTGCGCCCTGGCGCCGGCGTCCCTGCCGGTGCCGGTCACGGCCGCCGTGGCGAATGTTGCCTGGTCCCGGGCCTGGTTCGCCGACCTTCAGGCAACCATGGCGGGGCGCGCCATCGAGCCCGCGATCTTTCCGCCCATCCACCTCGCCTGAGAGCGAGCGCCTGCAATTGCAGGTGCTCCCGGCCCCTCTCGAGGGGCATGCAGCCGGACGGCTTCTTCTTGGGGGCGCCGTTCGCGGGTGAAGCCTGAGCGCCCGGCCACGGCCGGCACTCCCGGTGAGGAAAAGGCGATGTTTACCGCAATGGGCCGCATGACGCGGTCATCTGTCATGGCTGCGCGCCATGCGTAAGTTCCTGCTCGTTCCGGGCGCCGCGGTGCTCGCCGCTGTAAGTGTGGCCGGCGGCTTCTGGGCCGGCGCCGGCAAGCCGGACCTGCCCGCGTTCCTGGCCCTCGGCCGGGTGGCCCTGCTCGACGAACCGGCCGGCGTCGAGGTCGCGCTCGGCGGTCCCCCTGCGCCAGGCGAGCGCAAGATCCTCTACTACCGCAACCCCATGGGCCTGCCCGACATCTCCTACGAGCCCAAGAAGGACTCGATGGGCATGGATTACCTGCCGGTCTATGCCGACGAGGCGAACGATGCCGGCAGCGTCACGGTCAGCCCGGCCCGGATCCAGACCCTGGGGGTTCGCACCGAGCCCGTGGTGCGTCGGCCGATGGTGCGGACCATCCGGTCGGTCGCGACTATCGAGCCCGACGAGCGGCGCATGGCCATGGTGACCCCCAGGGTCGAGGGCTGGGTCGAACGGCTCCATGTCAACGAGACCGGCCGCGATGTCGCCCAGGGCGAGCCGCTGATGGACGTCTACAGTCCCGAACTGCAGCGGGCACAGGCCAACTACCTGCTGGCGATCACGGGCGACCGGCCGGAAGACCTCGACGGCGGCCGCCTGCGGCTGATCAGCCTGGGGCTGTCGGAGGCGCAGGTCGAACGGCTGCGGATCTCCGGCCGCATCCAGCGGACGATCACCATCCCGGCGCCGGCGTCAGGCACGGTGCTGGAGAAGGCCGCGCTGGAAGGCATGATGTTCCGCCCGGGCGATCCCCTCTTCACCATCGCCGATCTGTCTGTCGTCACGGTGATGATCGACGTCTTCGAACAGGATATCTCGGTCCTGCGCGAGGGGGCCGATGCCACCATCGCCGTCACCGCCTATCCCGGCGAGGCCTTCAAGGGCCGGGTCGACCGCATCTATCCGGCACTCGACAGCGAAACCCGAACCGTGCGGGTTCGCATCACCCTCGACAACCAGCAAGGCCGCCTGCGCGGCGGCATGCTGGCAACCGCGGAGATCACGGCGATCCTGGGCGGCGACGCTGTTGCCGTGCCGGATTCAGCAGTCATCGACAGCGGCCGGCGCAAGCTGGTCTTCGTCGAGACCGGCCCCGGCAGCTTCCGCCCGACCGAGATCCGCACCGGCCGGCGCAGCGAGGGTTACATCGAGGTTCTTACCGGCCTCGCCGGCGGGGAGCGCGTGGTCGTCGGCGCCAACTTCCTGATCGATGCCGAGAGCAACATCAAGGCGGCGCTGGCGGCCTTCTCCGCCGGCAGCGCGCCGGAGGCCAGGCCATGATCGCCCGCCTGGTCGCCTGGTCCAGCCGCAACCTGTTCCTGGTGCTGTTCGTCACCGCCTTTGCCGTCGGCGCCGGCATCTGGGCGGTGCGCTCGACACCGCTCGACGCCATTCCCGACCTCTCCGACACCCAGGTCATCGTCTATACCGAGATGCCGGGCCAATCGCCCCAGGTGATCGAAGACCAGGTCACCTATCCCCTGACCACGGCGCTGCTCAGCGTGCCCAGATCCAAGGCGGTGCGCGGCTTCTCCTATTTCGGCGTGTCCTTCGTCTATATCGTCTTCGAGGACGGCACCGACATCTATTGGGCGCGCAGCCGGGTGCTCGAATACCTCAACGGCGTGGCCGCGAAGCTGCCCGCCGACGTGACGCCGACGCTGGGCCCGGATGCCACCGGGGTGGGCTGGATCTATCAGTATGTCGTCCAGAGCGACCGGGAATCGCTGGTCGAGCTGCGTGCCTTGCAGGATTGGGACCTGCGCTACCGCCTCGCCGCCACGCCGGGCGTTGCCGAAGTGGCGAGCGTGGGCGGTTACGTCCGCCAGTATCAGATCGTGGTCGATCCCGTGCGCCTGCGCAGCTATGGCCTGACCCTGGCCGAGGTGCGCGATGCGGTGCGTGCCAGCAGCAACGAGACCGGCGGCCGTGTAATCGAGATGGCCGAGACCGAATTCATCCTGCGCGGGCGCGGCTATGTCACCGGCCTGGCCGACCTCGAACGGGTGATGCTCAAGGCGGTGAACGGCACGCCGGTGTTTGTGCGGGATGTCGCGCGGGTCGAACTGGGCCCCGACGAGCGCCGCGGCGTCGCCGAGTTGAACGGCCAGGGCGAAGCGGTCAGCGGCATCGTGATCCAGCGCGACGGCGAGAACGCACTCGACGTCATCAGGCGGGTGAAGGCCAAGCTCGAAGATGCCAAGGCGAGCCTCCCGCCGGGGACGGTAATCACCCCGGTCTACGACCGCTCGGAACTGATCGAGCGGGCGATCGACACCCTGCGGCGGACCCTGATCGAGGAAAGCGCCGTGGTGGCGCTGGTCTGCCTGATCTTCCTGCTGCATGTCCGAAGCGCCCTGGTGGCGATCCTGATGCTGCCGGTGGGGGTGCTGATCGCCTTCCTGGTCATGCGCCTGCTGGGGGTGAGTTCGAACATCATGAGCCTGGGCGGCATTGCGATCGCCATCGGCGCCATGGTGGATGCGGCGATCGTGATGATCGAGAATGCCCACAAGCAGCTCGAGCGCAGCCCGGACGAGCCCCGTCTCCAGGTCCTGGTCCGCGCCGCGGCGGAAGTGGGCCCGGCCCTGTTCTTCAGCCTGCTCATCATCACCGTCTCGTTCCTGCCGGTGTTTACGCTCGAAGCCCAGGAGGGCCGGCTATTCCGCCCGCTCGCCTTCACCAAGACCTTCGCCATGGCGGCGGCGGCCTTCCTGTCGGTGACCCTGGTCCCCGCCCTCATGGTGCTGTTCGTGCGCGGGCGCATCCTTCCCGAACGGCGCAACCCGATCAACCGGGCCCTGATCTGGCTCTACCGGCCGATCATCGCCACGGTGCTGCGCGTCAAGGGGCTGACGATCGTGCTCGCCCTGCTGGTCATGGCAACCGCCATCGTGCCGCTGCGCCAGATCGGCAGCGAGTTCATGCCCAAGCTGAACGAAGGCACCCTCCTGTTCATGCCGGTAACCTTGCCGGGCATCTCGATCACCGCGGCGAGCCAGTTGCTGCAAACCCAGGACCGTATCCTGGCGGGTTTCCCCGAGGTCGCCTCGGTCCTCGGCAAGGCCGGCCGGGCCAATACCGCCACCGACCCGGCGCCCATGGAGATGACCGAGACCGTGATCACCCTGAAACCGGAAAGCGAATGGCGGCCGGGCATGACCCTGGACGCCCTGATCGACGAAATGAACCGGGCTGTCACCTTCCCGGGCGTGAGCAATGCCTGGACCATGCCGATCAGCGCCCGCATCGACATGCTTTCGACCGGCATCCGCACGCCGGTGGGGGTGAAGATCTATGGCCAGGACCTGGGCGAGATCGAACGCCTGGCCGGCCAAGTCGAGGCGATCGTGCGCGAGGTGCCGGGCACCACCAGCGCCTTTGCCGAACGGGTCACCGGCGCCTATTACCTCGACATCGTGCCCGACCGCGAGGCGCTGGCACGCTACGGCGTGTCCATCGAACAGTTCCAGGACACGATCCGCTCGGCCCTGGGGGGCGAGACCGTGGCGACCACGGTAGAAGGGCGACGGCGCTTCACCGTCAATGTCCGCTACCCCCGCGACCTGCGCTCGGACCCGTCGGCCATCGCTACCGAGGTGCTGGTCGAAGGCGCGTCGGGGTTGAAGATCCCGCTGGGGGCCGTGGCACGCCTGGAAACCGCTCAGGGGCCTTCGACCATCCGTACCGAGAATGCCCAGCTCGCCGCCTATGTCTTTATCGACATGCGCGGGCGCGATATCGGCGGCTATGTGCGGGAAGCCCGCCGGGCGGTGGCGGACCGCCTGCACCTGCCGCCGGGGTACCGGATCGAGTGGAGCGGCCAGTTCGAGTATCTCGAACGGGCACAAGCCCGCCTGACGATCGTGGTGCCGGTCACCCTGGCGATCATTTTCGTGCTGCTGTACCTCAATTTCGGGCGCCTGACCGAGACGCTGATCGTCATGCTCTCGGTGCCCTTCTCGCTGGTCGGCGGGTTGTGGCTGATGGCCTGGCTGGGCTTCAACATGAGCGTCGCGGTGGCGGTCGGCTTCATCGCCCTGGCCGGCGTTGCGGCGCAGACCGGCGTGGTCATGCTGATCTACCTGGACAATGCGCTGGGCGCCATCCGCGAACGGCGCCAGGCCGAGGGCATGCGGCTGACGCGCGAGGATGTCCATGCCGCCGTGATCGAGGGCGCGGTCGAACGGGTCAGGCCGAAAGCCATGACCGTCGCCGCGATCCTCGCCGGTCTCCTGCCGCTGCTGTGGGCGCACGGCACCGGTTCAAAGGTGATGCAACGCATCGCGGTGCCGATGATCGGGGGCATGGCGTCGTCCGTCGTGCTTACCCTGGTGGTGATCCCGGCGATCTACGCCCTGGTCAAATCCTGGGGCGTCGGGGCGGCCGGCGTCAGGCCGTCGGCACCTGCTGGAAGCCCGGCCCCGCCGGGGCGTCGGCCGGGACCTGGTCGATCCTGATCACGTCGGCAAAGGCAGGCCCGTGGCGGCAACGTTCGACGAGCGTCGCCACGGCCTCGGCCGGGCCGCTGGCCAGCAGTTCGACCGTGCCGTCGCGCCGGTTGCGGACCCAGCCGGCCAGCCCCAGGCGCCTTGCCTCGCCCACCGCCCAGGCGCGGTAGCCGACACCCTGCACGCGGCCGTGGATGATCAGGCGTAGCGTTTCCATGCTATCACCCCATCGGTTACCCTCTCCACCCTTCAGGGCGGAGAGGGTTCCGGGTTCACTCGAACTCGAGGATGACCTGGTCGACCGAGAAGCTGTCGCCCTTCTTGCCCTTGATCTTGGCCACGGTGCCGTCGCGTTCGGCCTTCAGGACGTTTTCCATCTTCATGGCTTCGACCACGGCCAGGGTCTGGCCGGCCTTGACCTCTTCGCCCTCGACCACGTTGATCGAGACGATCAGGCCCGGCATGGGGCAGAGCAGGAACTTCGAGGTGTCGGGCGGCAGCTTCACCGGCATCAGCTTGGCCAGTTCCGCGGCGCGCGGCGTGCGCACCACGGCGACGACCTCGGCACCGGCATGGAACAGGCGGAAGCCGTCACCCTTGGCCTCGACCTGCACCGTCACCGGCCGCTCGTTCACCGTTGCCCGCAGCAGCTTGGCACCGGGATTCCAGTCGGTGCGGATGGCCAGCTTCTTGCCCTGGTGGATGACGTTGTAGCCGCCGACGGTCAGGTCGACCGCAACATCGCGGATATCATCGCCGACCTTGACCACGTACTTCTTCTGCAGCTTGCGACCGTGGAACGGGATCTGGCCCGAGATCTGGGTCTCGCGCTCCTGGGTGCGCCGATGCAGGGCCACCGCCACCGCGGTCAGGGCGTCCAGCGCCTCGGCGTCCACCGTCGCGCCATGGAAGCCGTCGGGGAATTCCTCGGCGATGAAGCCGGTGGTGATATTGCCCGAGCGGAAGCGGGCATGGCCCAGCACCGCCGAGACGAAGCTGATGTTGTGGCTGATGCCGCGGATGTAGAAGGCATCGAGCGCCGTGCGCTGGGCATCGATCGCCGCCTCGCGCGTTGCCGCATGGGTGCACAGCTTGGCGATCATCGGGTCGTAGTACATCGAGATCTCGGCGCCCGCGAAGACACCGGTATCGTTACGCACCACGGCGCCGTTGCCGTCCGGCCCTTCGGCGGGCGGGGCATAATGGGTGAGGCGGCCGATCGAGGGCAGGAAGCCGCGCATCGGATCCTCGGCATAGACGCGGGACTCGATGGCCCAGCCGTTGATGCCCACGTCCGACTGCTTGATCGACAGGACCTCGCCGGCGGCGACGCGGATCATCTGCTCGACCAGGTCGATGCCGGTGATCAGCTCGGTCACCGGATGTTCCACCTGCAGGCGGGTGTTCATTTCCAGGAAGTAGAAGTTGCGCTTGTCGTCGACGATGAATTCGACCGTGCCGGCGCTGTCGTAGCCGACCTCGCGCGCCAGCGCCACGGCCTGCTCGCCCATGGCCTTGCGGGTGGCCTCGTCCAGGAACGGGCTCGGGGCCTCCTCGATCACCTTCTGGTTGCGGCGCTGGATCGAGCATTCGCGCTCGTTCACATAGATGATGTTGTCGTGCTTGTCGCCCAGCACCTGGATCTCGATGTGGCGCGGCGAGGTGACGAATTTCTCGATGAACACCCGGTCGTCGGCGAAGGACGAGCGCGCTTCGTTGGTCGCGGACTGGAAGCCCTCGCGGGTCTCCGCCTCGTTCCAGGCGATGCGCATGCCCTTGCCGCCGCCGCCGGCGGAGGCCTTGATCATCACGGGGAAGCCGATCTCGCCGGCGATCTTCACCGCCTCGTCGGTATCCTTGATGACGCCCAGGTAACCCGGCACGGTGCTGACGCCGGCCGCGGCAGCCAGCTTCTTGCTCTCGATCTTGTCGCCCATGGCGCCGATGGCGCGCACATTGGGGCCGATGAAGGCGATGCCGTGCTTCTCCAACTCGGCGCAGAAGGCCGCCTTCTCGGACAGGAAGCCGTAACCCGGGTGGACCGCCTCGGCCCCCGTGTCCAGGCAGGCCTTCACGATCTTGTCGATGATCAGGTAGGACTCGGCGGCCGGCGGCGCGCCGACATGCACCGCCTCGTCGGCCATTTCCACGTGCAGGGCATCGGCGTCGGCGTCGGAATAGACCGCCACGGTCTTGATGCCCATTTTGCGCGCGGTCTTGATGACGCGGCAGGCGATTTCGCCACGATTGGCGATCAGGATCTTCTTGAACATCTGTTTACTCACCAGCCGTCGTCAGAGCGGAATGTTGTCGTGCTTCTTCGCGGGCGTTGCGACGTCCTTGTTCCGGAGCATCGCAAAGGCCCGCGCCACACGACGGCGGGTCGAATGAGGCATGATCACCTCGTCGATGAAGCCGCGGTTCGCCGCCTTGAAGGGGCTGGCGAAATTGGCTGCGTATTCGGCGGTGCGCGCCGCGATCTTCTCGTCGTCGCCGATCTCGGTGCGGAAGATGATCTCGACCGCGCCCTTGGCGCCCATCACGGCGATTTCCGCGGTCGGCCAGGCATAGTTGACGTCGCCGCGCAGGTGCTTGGAACTCATGACGTCATAGGCGCCGCCATAGGCCTTGCGGGTGATGACGGTGACCTTGGGCACCGTCGCCTGGGCATAGGCGAACAGGAGCTTGGCGCCGTGCTTGATGATGCCGCCGTATTCCTGCGCCGTGCCGGGCAGGAAGCCGGGGACGTCGACCAGGGTCAGGATCGGAATGTTGAAGGCATTGCAAAAGCGCACGAAGCGCGCGGCCTTGCGGCTGCTGTCGATGTCCAGGCAACCGGCCAGCACCATCGGCTGGTTGGCGACCACGCCCACCGTGCTGCCTTCCATGCGGGCAAAACCGGTGATGATGTTCTTGGCATAGGCCGGCTGGATCTCGAAGAAATCGCCCTCGTCGACGATCTTCAGGATCAGTTCCTTCATGTCATAGGGCTTGTTCGGGTTGGCCGGCACCAGCGTGTCCAGGCTCGTCTCCAGCCGCCCGGGCTCGTCATAGACCGGACGGGTCGGCGGCTTTTCCTTGTTCGACAGGGGCAGGAAGTCGAACAGGCGGCGGGTCTCGTGGATCGCCTCGATATCGTTCTCGAAGGCATTGTCGGCGACCGAGGACTTGGCGGTGTGGGTCACGGCGCCGCCCAGCTCTTCCTGGGTCACCACTTCCTGGGTCACCGTCTTCACCACGTCGGGGCCGGTGACGAACATGTAGGAACTGTCCTTCACCATGAAGATGAAGTCGGTCATGGCCGGCGAGTACACGGCACCGCCGGCGCAGGGCCCCATGATCAGCGAGATCTGCGGCACCACGCCCGAGGCGTCGACATTGCGCAGGAACACCTCGGCATAGCCGGCCAGGGAGGCGACGCCTTCCTGGATGCGGGCGCCGCCCGAATCGTTGATGCCGATCACCGGGGCCCCGACCTTCATGGCCATGTCCATGATCTTGCAGATCTTCTCGGCATGGGATTCGGACAGCGAGCCGCCGAACACGGTGAAGTCCTGGCTGAACACGAAGACCTGGCGGCCGTTGATGGTGCCCCAGCCGGTCACCACGCCGTCGCCGGCGATCTTCTGCTCGTCCATGCCGAAGTCGGCACAGCGGTGCTCGACGAACATGTCGTATTCTTCGAAGGATTCCGCGTCGAGCAGCAGTTCGATGCGCTCGCGGGCGGTCAGCTTGCCCTTGGAATGCTGGGCTTCGACGCGCTTGGAACCGCCGCCTTGGCGGGCTTCCTCACGCTTCTTCTCAAGCTGGCGCAGAATATGATGCATCAGACCCCCTGGAGCCGCACCGCGACGGCAGCGGCGACTCGGTCCAATTAAATGACGTCTTAAAACAAGACGGTGTGAACCTGCGGCAGGCGGCCCAAGCCTTCTACCGCAGACGCGAAGGACCGGGGTCTCCTATCACCATTCCGCGCGAGGTTCCAGTCCATCGGATAGGGGTATTGGACGCGATTTGGCGCCGCCCGGGCGCGCGCGATCTGCCGCACTCAGGAAAACGCGGCTTCCACGGGCTCAGGCGGCCGCCAGGATCAGGAAGCGATGGGCCGCCTCCAGCTCCGCCTTCATCTTGGCGGTACGGGCTTCGGCCTCGCTGTCGGCCCCCCACTGGGCGGCCTGGTGGTCTTCGTCCACCCGGCTCGCCGTCCAGGCGTCCTCGAGGCTCAGGAACCCTTCCGCCACGGCCAGGCCCAGCAGCAGCGAGCCCAGCATGCTGACCATGGTGTGCAGGGCCGCCAGATCGGCATCCGGGCGCCAGGCCAGGGCCGCGCGCAGGCGTTCGGCCACCTCGTCTGGCTGGCGCACGGGCATCAGGCCGGTCGTCACCTTCAGGTGAATGTCGAAGCGGCCCCGCGCCCATTCGATCACCGGGTCCCAGCACGCGGCCTGGCGCCGCGCCAATTCGAGCGGCACCTCGACGCGGTAGCAGACAAGGTCGGAACCGCCCCAGCCGGTCAGTTCCTCCACGACCTCGTCACGCAGGTCCTGCACCCGGTCGATCGCGGTATTGGCAAAGCGGGTCAGGATCAGCACCTGGGGGTCGAATTCCGGCCCCAGCGCATCCCATTCACCGGCGATCGCCTCGGCCAGCGGCCGCTTGGGCACGATCAGCAAGCGCTTGGCCGGGGTGCGCATGGGCTTGCCATCCAGGGCCACCGCGAACCCGTCCGCCTGCTCGACCACCACCGCCTGCTTCCAGAAGCGTTTCATTCATCCAATTCCGCGAACACGTCGTCGCCGTCCCGCTCCTCGAAGCCGAACATCTTGAAACTCTCGGCCATGTGGGGCGCCAGGGGTGCCTTCACCCGCAGCCGGCCGCCGGCGGGATGGGCGATGTCGATCGACCGGGCATGGAGATGCAGCTTGCGGCTGACCCCGCCGGTCAGGAACGCCTCGGCCCCGCCATACTTGCCGTCGCCCACGATCGGGGTGCCCAGGAACGCCGCATGGGCGCGCAGCTGGTGGGTGCGCCCGGTCAGCGGCCGCATGGCTATCCAGGCCACCTTCTGGGCGGCATGTTCGACCACGGCGTAATAGGTTACCGCCTTCTTGGCGTCGTCATCTTCCTCGCGGTCCTGCGCCAACACCGTGCGCATCTTCTCATGCCCCGACGGGCCGTCCTTCATCAGGGCCAGGTCGATCTTGCCGCGCATCGGCTTAGGGGTGCCGGCGGTCAGTGCCCAATAGGTCTTGACCGCGTCGCGCGCCCGAAACGACTTGGTCAGGGCCGCCGCGGCCAGGCGGGTGCGCGCCAGCACCAGCACGCCCGAGGTATCCTTGTCGAGACGATGGACGATGCGCGGCCGCTCGGTCCCGTCGAAGATCAGGCCATCGAGGGCCGCATCGAGATGGGCATCGTCCAGGCCGCTGCCGCCCTGCACGGCAAGGCCGGCCGGCTTGTTGACGACGATGACGTCCTGGTCGCGGTGGATGATCGCCCGGCGCAGCGCCTCGGCAATCTCCAGCACCTTGGGCGACATGCCCTTGGCGGCGGCGGTCTCCCTGCCGGGCTTGGGCGCCTCGCCCAGGGGCGGCACGCGAATCTCGTCGCCGGTCGCGACGTGATCGGCCGCCTTCACCCGCCCGCCGTTGACCCGGATCTGGCCGGTCCGCAACAATTTCTCCAGACGGCCATGGCTCAAGGCGGGGAAGTGCCGCTTGAACCAGCGGTCCAGCCGCATTTCGGTGTCGGCCGCTTCGACCTTGCGAATCTCGACGCTGCTCATGCCGCTACCCATGGCCGGCTGAGGACGAACCCGCGACGACCCCAACCAGAGAAAGAAATACCGACCCCAGGACATAGCCTGCTGCGGCCATGGTTTCACCCCGGGTCCACAGGCTGTAGGCATCGAGCGAGAAGGCCGAAAAGGTGGTGAAGCCGCCCAGGATGCCGGTCAGCAGGAACAGCCGCCAGGGATCGTCGGCCGGCCGCTCGACCAGCAGGCCGGCCAGCACGCCCATGGCGGTACAGCCCAGCAGATTCACGGCAAAGGTGCCCCACGGAAACCCCGCCCCGAACAAGGCCTGGCACAGCCGCGTGACACCCAGGCGCGCCACCGATCCGATCGCGCCACCGACCGCCACGGCGACATAGCTACCCCACATCAAAAGAAACCTCGCCGCCATCCCAAACAGGAGGACCAAGGTTACCCGAAATTTACTCTTGGACGGCAACCTTGCCCAAACGCAGGGAAGAAAGCGCCCCATGTCCATTCAGCGCAAGTTGATTTTGCTTCTGTCCGCCTTCGGGCTCGTGCCGGCAGCCGTGCTGTTCGCGATCTATCTTTCCGGCGAAGGCGATTCCCGCGCCGCCCTCTACGGCCGCTTCCGCAACCTGGCCAGCGAGATGACCGACGCGGTCGATCGCACCCTGGCCGAGCGCTATGGCGACGTCCAGGCCTTCGGCCTCAACACCGCCGCCTATGATGCCGACAACTGGGGCAATGCCGAGATGGGCAACCCGCTGACCGACGCCATCAATGGCTATGTCCAGGCCTACGGCATCTACGACCTGATGCTGCTGGTCGATACCGAAGGCACGGTGATCGGGGTCAACACCCGCAACGCCAAGGGTGAGGACATCGACACGCTGGGCCTGCTGGGCAAGAGTTTCGCCGAGGCGAGCTGGTTCAAGGGCGTGACCCAGCGCCGGTTCCTGGAAGGGCGCGACGGCCTGACCGGCACCTATGTCGAAGGCCCCGCCTTCGTGCCGGAAGTCGCCGCCGTCACCAAGGGCGACGGCTATTCCCTGATCTTCGCCGCCCCGTTCCGGCCGCCGGGCACGCCGATCATCGGCGCCTGGATCAACTTCGCCAACCTGTCCTTCGTCGAAGGCTCGGTCGAGGAATTCTACAAGCATCTGGCCCAGGACGGCCTGCCGTCGGCCGAGCTGACCATGGTCGACGCTCAAGGCCGCGTCATCATCGACTATACCCCTGCCCGCACCGGCGGCACCTACGTCCGCGACCCCGCGGTGGTGGGCAAGCGCGATCTGTCGGGTGACGCGGCCGTGGCGCGGGCGATCGGCGGCGAAGGCGGTGCCGTCGTGGACAGCGGGCAAATCGTCGGCTTTGCCCATGCCGAAGGCGCCAACCGCTTTCCGGGGCTGGGCTGGTCGTCGATGATCCGGGTCGATGCGACCCAGGTCTTCGCCAGCCTGGACCGCTTGAAACTGCTGATGATTCTTGCCCTGGCGGCTTCCACCCTGCTGATCCTGGGGGCGGGCCTGTGGACCGGGCGCGGTGTCGCCGGGCCGCTGCGCCGCATGGTCGCGGTCATGGGACGCCTGGCGACCGGCGACCATGCGGTCGAGATCCCCTCGCGCGAGCGCCGGGACGAGATCGGCGACATGGCCAAGGCGGTCCAGGTCTTCAAGGAGGCCGGCCTCCAGAACACCCGCCTGGCCGCGGAAAGCGAGCGCCTGCGTCTGGCCGCCGAGGCCGAGCGCGAGCGCCAGCGCGAGGCCGAACATGCCGCCGAGGCTGCCCGCCATGACGCCGAGACCCGCCAGCGCCAGCAGGCCGAACGGCAGCGACGGCATGAAATGGAAGCTTTGGCCCAGGCCTTCGAAGCGACGGTGAAGGGTGTGGTCGACGCCGTCTCGTCCGCGGCCGGCGAATTGCAGGCCAGTGCCGCACAGATGTCCGACACCGCCGACGGCACCAGCCATCAGGCCAGCATCGTTGCCGCGGCGGCCGAACAGGCGACGGTCAATGTCCAGACCGTGGCCACCGCGGCCGAGGAACTGTCAGCCTCGGTGCGCGAAATCGCCCGGCGCGTGTCACAGTCCGCGCAGACCGCGTCGCTGGCTGTGCGCGAGGCCGACAGCACCAACGAGACGGTGCGCAGCCTGGCCCTGTCGGCCAACGAGATCGGCGCCGTGGTGCAGTTGATCACCGCGATCGCCAACCAGACCAACCTGCTGGCGCTCAACGCGACGATCGAGGCCGCCCGGGCGGGCGAGGCCGGCAAGGGCTTCGCCGTGGTCGCCGCCGAGGTGAAGAACCTGGCCAACCAGACCGCCAAGGCGACCGAGGAGATCGGCGCCAAGGTCCAGATGATCCAGGCCCAGACCGACCAGGCCGTCACCGCCATCGGCAGCATCAGCCGCACCATCGGCACCATCAGCGAGATCGCCACCGGCATCGCCGGCGCGGTCGAACAGCAAGGTGCCGCCACGGCCGAAATCGCCCGCAACGTCGCCGAGGCCGCCCAGGGCACCGCCCAGGTTTCGGGCACCATCGTCACGGTTCAGACCGCCGCGACCGAGACCGGCCACAGCGCCGGCGGGGTCCTGGACGCCGCCGCCGACCTCGCCCGCCAATCGGCCATGCTGGAACAGGAAGTCGACCGCTTCA
This sequence comes from Oleomonas cavernae, assembly GCF_003590945.1. Taxonomy (NCBI): domain Bacteria; kingdom Pseudomonadati; phylum Pseudomonadota; class Alphaproteobacteria; order Acetobacterales; family Acetobacteraceae; genus Oleomonas; species Oleomonas cavernae. The sequence goes on from NZ_QYUK01000011.1 coordinate 2,596,975, forward strand.
TCACCCGCGTCCGCGCGGCATAATCGGCGGCCCTATCGCCTCGAAGCGCTGTGTCGGATAACTTCCAGGGAGGCGCATTTGCGTTACCCGAGAGGCCGGTCATGCGTGAAATCCCGCCATTCAGGCTCAAGCCCCTCCCGCTCGATGCGGAGGCCGGTGCGCTACCGCCCTTCAAATGGGCAGGCAAAGATATCGGTCATCGCCACCAACTCGGCGGCAAGCCCCAATTCTTGCAGGCAGACGAAGTACCGAAATGCACCTGCGGGAAAAGGATGACCTTCTATGCCCAGTTGGACTCAATCAACGATGAGTTCGTGATTGCCGATTGCGGCATGATCTACGTCTTCCTTTGCTTCGACTGCTTCGAGACAAAATCCATTGTTCAATCATATTGACGTGGTGAGGCTGTCGGAGGGACAGGTCTCATCCTATGCCGGTTCCTGTCCACCGCACCCCCAGAAGGGCGGCGAGAGCTACATGGGATCAACCATGTTGCGTGGTTCGACAGGCTCACCATGAGGAGAATCTTTTTGCCAAAAAGACTCGCCTCATGGTGAGCATGTCGAAGGACGCACAGCACCTGTGCCAGCGGCTGCTGATCGGCTTTCGCTGGGATGACGACAACAGAGCAGCTTTGCTTCCCCTCTCCGCCGCTTGGCGTCGGAGAGGGAGGCCCGTTGTGCCAGCAATGGGAGGGTGAGGTGGTCGATGGAAAAGATCACGCTTTATGCCGACCACCCACCTCACCCAACCCTCTCCCCCTGAAGGGCGGAGAGGGCTACTTGGGACGAAATTGGTTGCGTGGTTCGACAGGCTCACCATGAGGAAAGCCTTTCTGCCACAAAGACTCGCCTCATCCTGAGCCTGTCGAAGGACGCACAGCGCCTTTGCTTCCCCTCTCCGCCGCTTGCGGGGGAGAGGGAGGGGCCCGCCGCGAAGCGGTGGGAGGGTGAGGTGGTCGATGGAAAAGATCCCGCTTTATGCCGACCACCCACCTCACCCAACCCTCTCCCCCCTGAAGGGCGGAGAGGGCTACTTGGGACGAAGCTGGTTGCGTGGTTCGACAGGCTCACCATGTGGAAAGCCTTTGTGCCCGCCCAATACGCCTACTTCTCTTCCCGGCGTTTGCGGCGCAGGTCGGCCCAGCGCTCCAGGCGGCGGTTGATTTCGGATTCGAAACCCAGCCCCTTGGGATCATAGAACTTTTGGCGTTCCATCGATTCCGGGAAATAGTCCTGGCCGGAGAAATTGTCGGCGGTGTCGTGGTCATAGGCATAGCCGGCGCCATAGCCCATGTCCTTCATCATCCGGGTCGGCGCATTCAGGATGTGCTTGGGCGGCATCAGGCTGCCGGTCTCGCGCGCCGCCGCCACGGCCCCCTTGTAGGCGGTATAGGCCGCATTCGATTTGGGTGCCGTCGCCAGGTAGATCACGGCATTGGCGATGGCCAGTTCGCCCTCGGGACTGCCGAGGAAGTCGTAGGCGTCCTTGGCGGCATTGGCGACCACCAGGGCCTGGGGGTCGGCGATGCCAATATCCTCCACCGCGAAGCGCACCAGGCGCCTGGCGATATAGAGCGGCCCCTCGCCGCCCGCCAGCATGCGCGCATACCAGTAGAGGGCGGCATCGACGTCCGAACCGCGCATCGATTTGTGCAGGGCCGAGATGAGGTTGTAGTGGCCTTCCTGTGCCTTGTCGTAGAGCGGCGCGCGGCGCTGGACGATCTCGGTCAGGCCTTCGATGTCGAGGGCATCGGTAACCTCCAGGGTCAGCAGTTCCTCGGCCAGGTTCAACAGGTAGCGGCCATCGCCGTCGGCCATGTCGAGCAGGGCGGCGCGGGCCGGCGGCGTCAGCGGCAACGGCTTGCCCAGCAAGGCTTCGGCCCGGGCCAGCAGCAGTTCCAGGGCCGGCGCTTCCAGGCGGTTGAGGACCAGCACCTGGGCGCGGGAGAGCAGCGCTGCATTCAGCTCGAAGGACGGATTCTCGGTCGTCGCCCCCACCAGCACCACGGTACCGTCCTCGACGAAAGGCAGGAAGCCGTCCTGCTGGGCCCGGTTGAAACGATGGATCTCGTCGACGAACAGCAGGGTGCGCCGGCCCATGCGCCGGCGCTGGCGGGCGGCCTCGAACACCTTCTTGAGGTCGGCGACGCCGGAGAAGATCGCCGAGATCTGCTCGTAGTCGTAACCCGCCGCGGCCGCCAGCAGGCGCGCGATGGTGGTCTTGCCGGTGCCGGGCGGCCCCCACAGGATCAGGGACGACAGGCGTCCCGCGCGGATCATCCGGCCCAGCGGGCTGTCGGGCCCGACCAGGTGATCCTGGCCGACGACATCCTCGAGGCGGGCCGGGCGCAGGCGGTCGGCCAGCGGCCGGGCGCGGTCGTCGACCGCCGCCGGTTCGCCGGCCGCACCCTTGGGTTTGGGACCCAGGCCGGCCGCCTCGAACAGGTCGCTCATCGGGGCAGGACGGTCGAGATTTCGCGGCCGCCGCGCTCGATCGTGATGCGCCAGGCGCGCGACGGCGCCGCGATCACCTCGGCCAGTTCCTTGGTGCTGTTGATGTCGACATCGTTGAGCTTCAGGATGTGGTCGCCCACCTTGAAGCCGACGCGGTCGGCCGGGGCGCCGCCGGCGATCTCGGCGATGACCACCCCGGTTCCGCTGAAGATGCGGCCCAGTTCCTCCGCCACCGCCGGCGACAGGTTGACCACGGTGGCCCCGGTGAAGGGATTGCGCCCCTCGATCACGCGGGTGTCGCGGGCCGGCTTCTCGGGCGGCGCTTCCAGGGGCACCGTGACGTCCAGCGCCTTGCCCTTGCGCCAAATCCCCAGGGTGATGTTGCCGCCGACGTCGTGGGTCGCCAAGCGGAAGGCCAGGGCATCCTCGTCGGTTACCGCGTGGCCGTCGATCTGCAGGATGACGTCGCCCACCTGGATGCCGCCCTTGGCGGCCGGGCCGCCGTCGACGATGCTGTTGATCAGGACGCCGCGCGGCCGGTCAAGGCCCAGGCCGGTCGCGAGATCAGGGGTGACGGGCTGGCCGCCGGCGCCCAGCCACGGCCGGATGATGCGGCCGCCGCTGCGCGCCGCCGCGATCACGCTCTTCACCATGGCCGAGGGGATGGCGAAGCCGATGCCCAGCGAGCCGCCGTCACGCGAATAGATCGAGGAATTGATGCCGACCAGCCGGCCCTTGAGGTCGACCAGCGCACCGCCCGAATTGCCCGGGTTGATGGCGGCATCGGTCTGGATGAAGAAGCGATAGTCGGATACGCCGACCTGGGTCCGCGCCACGGCCGAGACGATGCCGGAGGTTACCGTCTGGCCGACACCGAAGGGGTTGCCGATGGCCAGCACAAGGTCGCCCACTTCGACCGCGTCGGAGTCCGCCAGGGTCAGGATCGGCAGGCTCTCCTTGCCCGAGTCGATCTTCAGCACGGCCAAGTCGGTGCGCGGATCGGCTATCTGCAGCTTGGCTTCGTATTCCCGGCCGTCAGACAGGGCGACGGTGATCTCGTCGGCGCCTTCGATGACATGGTTGTTGGTGACGATGGTGCCGTCGCTGCCGACGATCACGCCCGAGCCCAGCGAATTCTCGACCCGCTCGCGCGGCACGCCCATGCCGCGATCGCCGAAGAACCGGCGCAGCAGCGGATCGTCCATCATCGGGTTGCGCACACTGACGGTCTTGCGGGTGAAGATGTTCACCACCGCCGGGGTTACCCCCTTCACCACGGGGGCGAAGCTGAGCTGGACCTGTTCCTGCGACGAGGGCACGGCGACTTCCTCGGCCACTGCCGGTGCCGTGAACAGACAGGCCGCGACCAGCGCCGCGGCAAGCCCTCTCCGCCCTTCAGGGGGGAGAGGGTTGGGTGAGGTGGGTCGGCGGCGAAGGGCGGCGGCAGTCCCTGCCACCACCTCACCCTCCCCATCGCTTCGCGACGGGTCCCCTCCCTCTCCCCCGCAAGCGGCGGAGAGGGCATTTGTTCTGCGCAAGGCCATCAGCACGATCGATCCCCAAATGAAAAGAGGGCAGCCGAAAGGCTGCCCTCAATCCGTGTCGAAACTATGCCCAAGGGGCAAGCCCGTTTATTCCTCGGTGTCGTCGGCGACCTGCACCGGGCCCGAGTCCAGGCCCTTGGCCGAGATGTCGCGGTCGACCAGTTCGATCACCGCCAGCGCCGCGGCATCGCCCCGGCGGAAGCCGGCCTTCAGCACGCGGGTATAGCCGCCGGCGCGGTTGGCGTAGCGCGGCCCGATGACCTCGAACAGCTTGCCGACCGTCTTCTCGTCGTACAGATGGGCCAGCGCCTGGCGCTTGGCATGCAGGCCACCGCGCTTGCCGAGCGTGATCAGCTTCTCGACATACGGCCGCAGCGCCTTGGCGCGCGGCAGCGTCGTGGTGATCTGCTCGTGCTTGAGCAACGACGCAGCCATGTTCGCAAACACGGCGCGGCGGTGCGAATTGTCCATGCCGAGCTTCACTCGGGCAACGCGATGACGCATGGGACCTCTCCCGTTTCTCTATCCAGTAGGGCGAGCCTTGTGGGCCAGCCTCAGAAATTGTTCTCTTCGAGGCGCTTGGCGAGCTCCTCGATGTTCTCAGGCGGCCAGTCGGGCACTTCCATGCCCAGGTGCAGGCCCATCTGCGCCAGAACTTCCTTGATCTCGTTCAGCGACTTGCGGCCGAAGTTCGGGGTGCGGAGCATTTCCGCCTCGGACTTCTGGATCAGGTCACCGATGTAGACGATGTTGTCGTTCTTCAGGCAGTTCGCCGAACGGACGCTGAGTTCCAGCTCGTCGACCTTGCGCAGCAGGTTGCGGTTGAACTTGGGCTCGAGCGGGGTCGACTCGCGGATCTCCTGGCGCGGCTCCTCGAAGGAGATGAAGCGCTGGAGCTGGTCCTGCAGGATGCGGGCGGCGATCGCGACCGCGCGGTCGGGCTCGATCGCGCCATTGGTCTCGACCTGCATCACCAGCTTGTCGAGTTCGAGGTTCTGGCCCTCGCGGGTGTTCTCGACCCGGTAGGCGACCTTGCGGACGGGGCTATAGAGGCTGTCGACCGGGATCAGGCCGATCGGGGCGTCCTCGGGACGGTTGCGGTCGGCCGGGACGTAACCCTTGCCATTCTGCACCGTGAATTCCATGTGGATCTTGGCGCCGTCGTCGAGCGAGCACAGCACCAGGTCGGGGTTCAGGATCTCGATGTCCGACGGCACGGTGATCTGGCCGGCGGTCACCTCGCCCGGGCCCTGGGCCTTCAGGGTCATGCGGCGCGCGCCTTCGACATGCATGCGCAGGGCGATCTGCTTGATGTTCAGGATGATGTCGGTCACGTCCTCGCGAACGCCCGGGATCGACGAGAACTCGTGCAAAACGCCGTCGATCTTCACCGCGGTCACGGCAGCACCCTGCAGCGACGACAGCAGGATCCGGCGCAGCGAGTTGCCCAGCGTCAGGCCGAAGCCGCGCTCCAGCGGCTGCGCGACGACAGTCGCGAACCGCTTGGGATCATCGCCGCCGACCACTTCGATCTCGGCCTTCTTGAGGTTCTTCCAGTTGTCCTGAATCACGTCTTCGACCTCATCCTTGGCTTGCCGGCGGCGTCGGATCATCGGATCCCCTGACACCATCGGCAAAATAGGGTGCCCTACCCCACGCCCCGGCCAGTCCATACCGGCGGGGCGGAATGCCGTGCCGCCACGAGCGGCACGGGCTCAATGCTATTCAGACGCGGCGACGCTTGGGCGGACGGCAGCCGTTGTGCGGGATCGGGGTCACGTCGCGGATCGACGTGATCTGGAAACCGACCGCCTGCAAGGCGCGCAGGGCCGACTCGCGGCCCGAACCCGGACCGGTCACCTCGACCTCGAGGATGCGCACGCCGTGTTCCTGCGCCTTGCGGCCAGCGTCTTCGGCGGCGACCTGCGCGGCATAGGGGGTCGACTTGCGGCTGCCCTTGAAGCCCATCGTCCCGGCCGAGGACCACGAAATCGCGTTGCCCTGCGCGTCGGTGATGGTGATCATCGTGTTGTTGAAGCTGGCGTTCACATGCGCCACGCCCGAGGTGATGTTCTTGCGCTCGCGGCGCTTCACCCGTGCCTTTTCAACCGCCATCTCAATAACCTCTCCAGGGCGCCCGGCGCCCGTGTTGTCTCAGGGGACGGGGCGCGACCGGCGCGCCCCACCCGAATTACTTCTTCTTGCCCGCGATCGGCTTCGCCGGGCCCTTGCGGGTCCGCGCGTTGGTGTGGGTGCGCTGGCCATGCACCGGCAGCCCACGGCGGTGACGCAGGCCGCGGTAGCAGCCCAGGTCCATCAACCGCTTGATGTTCATCGCCACTTCGCGCCGCAGATCGCCCTCGACCAGATAGTCGCGATCGATCACTTCACGGATCTGGCTGACCTCGGATTCAGAAAGCTGGTTGACCCGGCGGCCGTCGGCGATGCCGACCTTCGTCACGATCTCCTTGGCCTTCTGCTGACCAATGCCATGGATATAGGTCAAAGCAATCTCGACCCGCTTATTGGTCGGAATGTTGACGCCTGCGATACGAGCCACCGCTAACCTCTTCGTGCCAAACGTTTCGTCGAAACCAGAACTTGTTCGCCCGACGCCTGCCAGGCGGACGCGCAAACGACAAGCGCGCCGCAGAGCATGCCCTGCCGACGAGAAGGGCGGATTATATGAGTCGGCAGGTCCATGTCAATCACTCAAGCCGCCACGACGTCGAGTTCTCGCTCGATTTGGCGAGTCACGTCGTCGATGGGGGCCATGCCGTCGACCGTGCGCAGCACGCCGCGCGCCCGGTAGTAGGGCAGCAGCGGCGCCGTCTGGGCGTGGAAGGCTTCCAGGCGGCTGCGCACCGTCTCGGCATTGTCGTCGGCCCGGCGCTTGAAGTTGGTCGAGCCGCAGATGTCGCAAACCCCGGCCACCTTGGGCTGCTGGAACTTGTCGTGATAGCCGGCATTGCACTTGGCGCAGGTGTAGCGGCCCGACACGCGCTCGACCAGGACCTCGTCGTCGACCTGCATTTCGATGACGGCGTCGAGCGCCAAGCCGCGCGTGGCCAGCATGCTGTCCAGGGCTTCGGCCTGGGCCACGGTGCGCGGGAAGCCGTCCAGGATGAAGCCACCCTTGCAATCGTCCTGGGCAATCCGGTCGGCGATGATGCCGACCACGATATCGTCGGAAACGAGTTGGCCCGCCTCCATCACCGCCTTGGCCTTACGGCCCACGTCGGTACCGGCAGCAACGGCCGCGCGCAGCATGTCGCCGGTCGAAAGCTGTACCAGCCCCCTGGCACGCTCCAGACGCTGTGCCTGGGTGCCCTTGCCGGCCCCTGGCGGCCCCAGCAGAATCAGATTCATTTGCCCCTGCCCTTCAACTTCGACTTGCGGATCAGGCCCTCGTACTGGTGTGCCAGAAGGTGGCTCTGGATCTGGGCGACCGTGTCCATGGTCACGCTCACCACGATCAGGAGCGAGGTGCCGCCGAAATAGAACGGCACCGAGTACTGGGTGATCAGGATCTCGGGCAGGATGCAGACCGCCGACAGATAGGCCGCACCGACCACCGTGAGGCGGGTCAGGATATGGTCCAGATGATTGGCGGTGCGGATGCCCGGCTTGATCCCCGGGATGAAGCCGCCGTATTTGCGCAGGTTTTCGGCGGTCTCGGTCGGGTTGAAGACGATCGCGGTATAGAAGAAGCAGAAGAACACGATGCCGCCGATGTAGAGCGCCATATAGAGCGGCTGCCCATGGGCCAGCAGGCGGGTGACGGTCTGCAGCCATTCCGGCCCGCCGGTCCCGGCGAAATTCACAACCGTGGTCGGCAGCAGCAGCAGCGACGAGGCGAAGATCGGCGGGATGACGCCCGCGGTGTTCAGCTTCAGCGGCATGTGCGAGGACTCGCCGCCGAACACCTTGTTACCCACCTGGCGCTTGGGGTACTGGACCAGGATCCGCCGCTGGGCGCGCTCGAAGAACACGATGAAGGCGACGACCACGACCACCAGCAGCAGGATGGCGACGATGACGAAGGCCGAGATGGCGCCGGTCCGGCCCAGTTCCAGGGTCTTGACCAGCGCGGTCGGCAGGGCCGCGACGATACCGGCGAAAATGATCAGCGAAATGCCGTTGCCGACCCCGCGCGAGGTGATCTGCTCGCCCAGCCACATCAGGAACACGGTGCCGCCGGTCAGGGTGATCACGGCCTCGATGCGGAAGCCCAGGCCCGGGTCGAGCACGGCGCCGCGGCCGTTGGCGCTCATGCCCTCGAGCCCCACGGCAATGCCGTAGGCCTGGATGAGGGCCAGGAACACGGTGCCGTAGCGCGTGTACTGGTTGAGCTTCTTGCGCCCCGCCTCGCCTTCCTTCTTCAGCGCCTCCATGGTGGGAGACACCGTGGTGAGGAGTTGGACGATGATCGAGGCGGTGATGTAAGGCATGATGTTCAGGGCGAAAATCGTCATGCGCCCCAGCGCACCGCCTGCGAACACGTCGAACATGCCAAGAATGCCGCCCTGGTTCTGCGCGAAGATCGCGGCAAGAGCCCCAGGGTCGACACCCGGAATCGGAATATAGGTCCCCAGGCGATAGACGATCAACGCGCCCAGCGTGAACCACAGCCGGCGCTTGAGCTCCGTCGCCTTGGAAAACGAGCTCCAGGAAAGGTTCGCTGCGAGCTGTTCGGCCGCGGATGCCATCGCAGTTCTCCTAAAAGCCGCCGTCAGGGCTGCGCCCGAGGCCGGACTTTACGCATACGAGGGACGAAAACCCGCGTGACCAAACGCCTCGCCACTAAAGGCCAAGGTGCCTGGTCCGCGGGTTCGGTTTCGTCGTCAGGCGCGCGCCGCTTCCCGGGCTTCGCGCTTCGCGATCTGCGCCTTGCGGCGCGCGACCTTCTTGCCTTCCTTGCGCGGCACTTCGCGCTTGGCAATGATGGCAACCTTGCCGCCGGCGGCTTCCACCGCTTCGACCGCCTTGGCCGACGCCGCGTCGACTTCGATCGTCAGGTTGGTGGTCAGGGTGCCCTGCGCCAGCAGGCGCACGGGCATGCCGCGACGGGTGCCCAGCACGCCGGCTTCCGCCAGGCGCGCCACGGTCACGGTCTCGCCAGCAGCCAGGCGGCCGGCCTCGACCGCGGCCTGGATCTTGCCCAGGTTGACCGCCAGGTATTCCGTGCGGAACAGGTTCACGAACCCGCCCTTGGGCAACCGGCGATGGATCGGCATCTGGCCGCCCTCGAAGCCCTTGATGGCCACGCCGGAGCGCGCCTTCTGGCCCTTCACGCCACGGCCGGAGGTCTTGCCCTTGCCCGAACCGATACCGCGGCCGACGCGCATCCGCGCAGGACGCGACCCGGGATTGTCGGCAATGTCTGTCAGTTTCATTTCGAAATCCTCAACCTCTGCGGTTTCGAAACGGCCGTTATTCGGCCGCTTCGACCTTCACGAGATGCTTGACCTTCTCGATCATGCCGCGGACCGAAGGGGTATCCTCCAGCACGCTCACACGATGCAGCTTGTTCAGGCCCAGACCGATCAGCGTCGCTTCCTGGTACTTCGGGCGGCGGATCGGGCTGTTGATCTGAGTAAGCTTGACCTTGGCGCTCATCTTACATCACTCCGGCTGGGCTTCGGCCGCGTCGGCATCGCCGCGACGGCCCTGGCCGACGAGGTCGGCGACGCGCTTGCCGCGCTTCGCCGCCACCGAACGGGGCGACAGGCTGTTCTGCAGGGCGTCGAACGTGGCGCGCACCATGTTGTGCGGGTTCGACGAACCCAGCGACTTGGTGACCACGTCATGCACGCCCAGGGTCTCGAAGACGGCGCGCATCGGGCCGCCGGCGATGATGCCGGTGCCCGGGGGGCGGCGCGCAGCACCACGCGACCGGCGCCGTGACGGCCCTCGATGTCGTGATGCAGGGTGCGGCCCTCGCGCAGGTGGACGCGGATCAGCTTGCGCTTGGCCGCTTCCGTCGCCTTGCGGATCGCCTCGGGAACCTCGCGCGCCTTGCCGTGGCCGAAGCCGACCCGGCCCTTGCGGTCGCCGACGACGACGAGCGCCGCGAAACCGAAGCGCCGGCCGCCCTTCACCACCTTGGCGACGCGGTTGATGTGGACCAGCTTGTCGACGAGTTCGTCAGCCTGCTGGCGATCGCCTTCATTGTGCCGTGCCATGTCTTATGTCCTTCCTTCGGCGCTCAGAACTCGAGGCCGCCCTCGCGGGCTCCGTCGGCAAGCGCCTTTACACGGCCGTGATAGAGGTAGCCGCCGCGGTCGAACACGACCTGGCCGATACCCGCTTCCTTGGCGCGCTTGGCGACCAGAAGACCGACCGCCTTGGCCGCTTCCTGGTCCGCGCCGGTCTTGAGCTGACCCTTCAGCTCCTTGTCGATCGTCGACGCCGCCGCGACGGTCTTGCCCGAGGCGTCGTCGATGATCTGCGCATAGATGTGCTGCGAGGAGCGGAACACGCTGAGGCGTGGCCGGCCGCTCGACAGTTTGCGCAGGCGGATGCGGGTCCGCTCCTTGCGCCGCTCGAAGGTGTCCTTCATGGCCATTACTTCTTCTTACCTTCCTTGCGGAAGATGGTTTCGGTCGAATACTTGATGCCCTTGCCCTTGTAGGGCTCCGGCCGTCGCCACTCGCGGATTTCCGCCGCGACCTGGCCGACCTGCTGGGCATCGATGCCCGAGATGGCGATCAGGGTCGGCTTCTCGCACTTGATGTCGATGCCGTCGGGAATCGGGAACACCACGTCATGGCTGTAGCCGAGGTTCAGGTTCAGATTGCGACCCTGAACCGCGGCGCGATAGCCGACGCCGTTGATCTCGAGATTGACCTTGAAGCCCTCGGTCACGCCCTTGACCATGTTGGACACGAGCGTGCGGCTCATGCCCCACATCATCCGCGCGCGCTTGGTATCCTCGCGCGGCTTCAGGCTGATGTGGCCGTCCTCAAACTTGACCACGATGTCCTCGACGACGCGCAGCGCGAGCTGCCCCTTCGTCCCCTTCACTGCAACGTCCTGACCATCGACGGTGACATTCACCCCCGACGGTACGGACACTGCCTTTTTGCCGATGCGCGACATGATCTATCGTCCTTCGCGTCAGGTCAGAATACGCGGCACAGCACTTCGCCACCAACATTGGCAGCGCGTGCAGCGGCATCCGACATCACGCCACGCGGCGTCGACAGGATCTGGATGCCGAGACCGTTACGGAACGTCGGCAGATCCTTGATCGACGAATAAACGCGGCGACCGGGGCGGGAAATACGGTCAATCGACTGAATGACCGGAAGCCCCTCATGATACTTGAGTTCGATCTCGATTTCCGCGCCGCCGCCTTCGCTGGGCGTGTCGTGCCAGCCGCGGATGTAACCTTCGGCAGCCAGAACATCAAGAACGCGGGAACGCAACTTCGACGCGGGGCTTCGCACGGTGGCCTTGCCGGCCGACTGTCCGTTGCGGATGCGCGTCAGCATATCGCCGAGCGGGTCGCTCAGTGCCATCGCGGTTCTCCTTACCAGCTCGACTTGACCATGCCGGGAATCTGGCCACTCGAGGCCAGATCACGCAGCGCGATCCGGGACAGCTTCAGCTTGCGATAGTTGCCGCGGGACCGCCCCGAGACTTCGCAACGCAGCCGCACGCGGGTCTTTGCCCCGTTGCGCGGCATTTCAGTCAGTTTCAACGTCGCCGCAAAACGCTCCTCGTCGGAGACGCTCTGATCCATCACGATCGCCTTCAGCCGGGCACGCTTGGGAGCGTGCTGCGCGGCCAGCTTGGCGCGGCGGTTGTTCTTTTCGATGGCACTCGTCTTCGCCATGTGCCTGTCCTCAGTTGATGAACGGCAGCTCGAAGGCGGCGAGAAGCGCTTTGGCTTCGTCGTCCTTCTTGGCCGTCGTGCAGATGACAATGTCCATGCCGCGAACGGTGTCGACCTTGTCGTAGTTGATTTCCGGGAAAATGATCTGCTCCTTCAGGCCCATGGCGTAGTTGCCACGGCCGTCGAAGCTCTTCCCGTTGAGACCGCGGAAGTCACGAACGCGCGGCAGCGCGATGGTGACCAGGCGATCGAGGAATTCGTACATGCGCTCGCCGCGCAGGGTGACCTTCACGCCCACCGGGGCCCCTTCGCGCAGCTTGAAGCCGGCGATCGCCTTGGTGGAACGGGTGATCACCGGCTTCTGGCCGGCGATCGCGGTCATGTTTTCGACAGCGCCCTGGATCTTCTTGCCATCGGTCGCGGCTTCGCCGACGCCCATGTTGATGACGATCTTTTCCAGGCGCGGTACCTGCATGATGTTGCCGTAACCGAACTGCTCTTTCAGCTTGGCCCGGATGACGTCGTTGTACTGCCGCTTCAGGCGCGGCTGGAGCTCGGTATCAGCCATCGATCAAATCTCCCGAACGCTTGGCCACACGGACCTTGCGGCCGTCTTCCAGCACCTTGAAGCCGACGCGGGTCGGCTTGCCGTCGCGCGGATCCTCGATACCGAGGTTCGACACGTGGATCGGCGCGGGCTTCTCGACGATGCCGCCCTGGGTGGTCTGGGTCTGGCGGGTGTGACGCTTGACGATATTCACGCCGGCGACGACGACGCGCGCATCGGCCGGCAGAACAGCCACGACTTCGCCGCGCTTGCCCTTGTCCTTGCCGGTCAGCACGACGACCTTGTCGCCCTTGCGGATCCGCAGCTTCTGATGATCGGGATTAACGTTCGTCATCACAGCACCTCCGGCGCGAGGCTGATGATCTTCATGTGATTGCGGGCGCGCAATTCGCGCACGACCGGCCCGAAGATACGGGTGCCGATCGGCTCGTTCTGCTTGTTGATCAGAACGGCCGCATTGTGGTCAAAGCGGATCGCCGTGCCATCGGCCCGACGCACTTCCTTGGCCGTGCGAACGACGACGGCGCGATGCACGTCACCCTTCTTCACGCGGCCGCGGGGATCGCTTCCTTGACCGAAACGACGATGATGTCACCGACGCTCGCGTACCGGCGCTTGGCACCGCCCAGCACCTTGATGCACATCACCCGACGCGCGCCTGAATTATCGGCCACGTCCAGGTTCGTCTGCATCTGGATCATGTTTCGCTACTCCTCAATCGCCCGGGTTCAGGCTTCGGCCTGAACGATGGGCTTGCCATCCCGACCGACGGCGCCGACGACTTCCCAAGTCTTCAGCTTCGACAGCGGACGGCATTCCTGGATGGTCACGACATCGCCGACCTTGAACCGGTTGGCTTCGTCATGGGCGTGGTACTTCTTCGACCGGCGTACCACCTTCTTGAGCACCGGGTGCAGCACGCGGCGTTCGACCTTCACGACGACAGTCTTGTCGTTCTTGTCGCTGACCACGACGCCCTGCAACAGTCGCTTCGGCATCTTGCTTCTCCTAAGGCGCGTTCCTCGGCATCAGGCCGAGGCAGCCGCCTTTTCCTTCAAAACGGTCAGGATCTGGGCGATCTCGCGACGCACAGTACCCTGACGCGCGGTGTTCTCGAGCTGGCCGGTGGCCTTCTGGAAGCGCAGGTTGAACTGCTCCTTCTTCAGAACCGCCAGACGGTCGCCGAGCTCGTCGGCCGTCTTCAGCCGCAGGTCCGCGGGCTTAACGCTCGCCATGATCAGGCTCCTTCGCCCAGACGGGTCACGACCTTGGTCAGGATGGGCAGCTTGGCCGCGCCGAGCTGGAACGCTTCGCGCGCCAGATCGGCCGGGACGCCGTCCATCTCGAACATGATGCGACCAGGCTTCACACGGGCGACCCACAATTCAGGGGCGCCCTTACCTTTACCCATGCGCACTTCGGTCGGCTTCTTCGACACCGGCACGTCCGGGAAAATGCGGATCCAGACACGGCCGGCGCGCTTGATGTGGCGGGTGATCGCGCGGCGGGCCGCCTCGATCTGCCGCGCCGTCACGCGTGCCGGTTCCATCGCCTTCAGGCCGTAGGCGCCGAAGTTCAGCGCCGTGCCGCCCTTGGCATTGCCATGGATCCGGCCCTTGAAGGCCTTGCGGAACTTAGTACGTTTCGGCTGCAACATGGTGGATTACTCCGCCTGATCGCGCGGGGGAGCGTCGCGGCCGCCACGGTCGCCACGGCGATCACGACGATCGCCACGGTTCTCGCGCGGCTCGCGCTCGGGGCGCGCCTGGTTGGCTTGCTCGGCCAGGCGCTTGTCCTGGGCCATCGGATCGTGGGCCAGGATCTCGCCCTTGAACACCCACACCTTCACGCCACAGGTCCCCATGGCGGTGTGTGCGGTGCCGCGGCCGAAATCGATGTCCGCACGCAGGGTGTGCAGGGGCACGCGGCCCTCGCGGTACCATTCGATACGGGCGATTTCCGCGCCGCCCAGACGGCCGCCGCAGTTGATGCGGATGCCGCCGGCGCCCAGACGCATGGCCGACTGCACGCTGCGCTTCATGGCGCGGCGGAAGGCGACGCGGCGCTCGAGCTGCTGCGCGATGTTCTCGGCGATCAGCTTGGCGTCGATCTCGGGCTTGCGGATTTCGACGATGTTCAGCGAAACCTCGGACTTGGTCATCTTGGCGAGCTCGGAGCGGAGCTTCTCGATGTCCGCGCCCTTCTTGCCGATGACCACGCCCGGACGGGCGGTGTGGATCGTCACCCGGCACTTCTTGGCCGGACGCTCGATCACCACCTTCGCGATGCCGGCCGAGGCGAGCTTCTTCTCCAGGAAGGCACGGATCTTCAGATCCTCGTGCAGCAGCCCGGCGAAGTCCTTCTTGTCGGCATACCAGCGCGAATCCCAGGTGCGGTTGATACCCAGGCGCAGGCCGATTGGATTAACCTTCTGACCCATCAGGCCTTCTCCTCAGCCTCTTCACGGGCGCGAACCACGACCGTGATGTTCGAGAATTCCTTGACGATGCCGGCCGCCCGGCCACGCGCACGGGCGTGGAAGCGGCGCATCGTCAGGGCCCGGCCGACGGCCGCCTGCTGCACGAACAGGGTGTCGACGTCGAGCTGGTGATTGTTCTCGGCGTTGGCGATCGCGCTCTCCAGGACCTTCTTCACATCGCGGGCGATGTGCTTCTTGGAAAAGGCGAGCTCGGCCAGCGCGGTCGAGACCGGCTTGCCGCGGATCTGCTCGGCGACGAGGTTCAGCTTGCGCTGCGACGAGCGCAGCATGCGGCCGATCGCAACCGCTTCGTTTTCGCCCACGCGACGAGAATTCTTAGGCTTCGACATCGCCTTACTTCCTCTTCGCCTTCTTGTCGGCAGCGTGGCCATAGAAGGTCCGCGTCGGCGCGAATTCGCCGAGCTTGTGACCAACCATGTCCTCGTTCACCAACACGGGGATGAACTTGTGGCCGTTGTGCACGCCGAACGTCAGCCCCAGGAACTGGGGCAGAATGGTCGAGCGGCGCGACCAGGTCTTGATGACTTCCTTGCGGCCCGACGCGCGAGTGGTCTCTGCCTTCTTGAGCAGATAACCGTCGACGAACGGACCTTTCCATACTGAACGAGTCACGGCGGTCTCCGTTACTTCTTGGCGTGACGCGAGCGCAGGATGAAGGCATCAGTCCGCTTGTTAGAGCGGGTCTTGTTGCCTTTGGTTCCCTTGCCCCACGGCGTCACGGGATGACGACCACCGGAAGTCCGGCCTTCGCCACCACCATGCGGGTGATCGATCGGGTTCATGGCGACGCCGCGCACCGACGGGCGGATGCCCAGCCAGCGGTTACGGCCTGCCTTGCCGACCTTGGTGTTCTGATTGTCGGGGTTCGAAACCGCGCCGACCGAAGCGATGCACTCGCCACGGACCAGACGCTGTTCACCCGACGACAGACGCAGAATGCAATAGGCGCCGTCGCGACCGACGATCTGAGCGTAGGTCCCGGCCGAACGGGCAATCGCGCCGCCCTTGCCGATCTTCAGCTCGACGTTGTGCACGATGGTGCCGATCGGCAGGTTCTTCATGGGCGCGGCATTGCCGGGCTTCACGTCGACCTTTTCGCCGGCGACGACGCTGTCGCCCACCCCTAAGCGCTGCGGCGCCAGGATGTACGACTGCTCGCCGTCCTCATAGCGGATCAGCGCGATGAAGGCAGTGCGGTTGGGATCGTATTCGATCCGCTCGACCGTCGCCGGGACATCGAACTTGCGCCGCTGGAAGTCGACCAGACGGTAGGCCTTCTTGTGGCCGCCACCCACGCGCCGCATGGTGATGCGGCCGTGATTGTTGCGCCCGGCGTTCTTGTTCAAGCCTTCGGTCAAAGTCTTGACCGGCTTGCCTTTGTAGAGGCCGGAACGATCGATCAGCACCGTGCCGCGAAGCGACGGCGTGATCGGACGGAATGTCTTCAACGCCATGGATCAGATCCCCGTCGTCACGTCGATGGTCTGGCCGTCGGCCAGGGAGACGACTGCCTTCTTGAAATCGGACCGCTTGCCCAGCCGGCCGCGGAAGCGCTTTTCCTTGCCTTCCACGCGGATGGTGTTGACGGCCGTCACCTTGACCCGGAACAGCGACTCGACCGCCGCCCGGATCTCGGGCTTGGTCGCCGTCAGCGGCACCTTGAAGGTAACCTGGTTGAATTCCGAACCGCGGGTCGACTTCTCAGTGATGACCGGCGACAGGATGATGTCGTAATGCTTCAGCGAGCTCATTTCAGGCGCGCCTCCAGGCTTTCGACGGCGGCCTTGGTGAGCACCAGCTTCTCGCGACGCAGGATGTCGTAGACGTTGGCACCGACCGTCGGCAGGACGTCGACGTGCGGAATGTTACGGGCCGCCAGGGCGAAACCTTCGTTCAGCACGGTGTCGACCACCAGCACTGAAGTCCAGCCCAGGGTGGCGAACTTGGCCTTCAGCGCGCCGGTCTTCGCCTGCTCGAAAGCGGCGGAGTCGAGGACGACGAGTTGGCCGGCCTTGGCCTTGGCCGAGAGGGCGCTGCGCAACGCGAGCTGGCGAACCTTCTTGGGCAGGTCAAAGGCATGGCTGCGGACAACCGGGCCCATGGTCTTGGCACCGCCACGGAACTGGCCCACTTTCTTGGAGCCGTGACGGGCATGACCCGTCCCCTTCTGGCGGTACATCTTCTTGGTCGTGGCGGTAACCTCGCTCACCGTCTTGATCCGGTGATTGCCCGACTGGCGCTTGGCAAGCTGCCAAAGCACCATGCGGTGCAGGATATCCGCACGCGGCTCGAGACCGAACACCTCGTCAGCGAGTTCAATCGAACCCGCTGCAGTGGCGTCGAGCGTAGTGACGTCGGCCTTCATCTCAATCAGCCCTCCGACGACGCAGCGGCTTCAGCCGCCGGCGCCTGCTTTACCCCACCCGGCAGGGGCAGGCCGTCCTGCTTCACCTTGATGGCGTCGCGGACCAGCACATAAGAGCCCTTGGCGCGGGGATGGCACCCTTCACCAGGATGAGGCCGCGACCGCTATCGATCTTGGCGACCTCGAGGTTCTGAACGGTGACCCGTTCGGCACCCAGGTGACCGGCCATCTTCTTGCCCTTGAACACCTTGCCGGGGTCCTGGCGCTGGCCAGTCGACCCGTGGCTGCGGTGCGAGACCGAGACGCCGTGGGTGGCGCGCAGGCCGGCGAAGTTCCAGCGCTTCATGACGCCCTGGAAGCCCTTGCCCTTGCTCTCGCCGGTCACGTCGATCTTCTGGCCGGGCACGAAGTGCTCGACCGATAGCTCGTCGCCGACGTTCAGCAGGGCATCTTCCGTTACGCGGAATTCGACCAGCTTCAGCTTCGGCTCGACACCTGCCTTGGCATAGTGACCGCGCTGCGGCTTGGTCACATTCTTCACCTTCGCCTTGCCCGAACCGAGCTGGAGGGCCGTGTAGCCTTCCTTCTCGACCGAGCGGGTCGCGACGACCTGCAGATTGTCGATCTGCAGCACCGTCACCGGCACATGGGCACCGTCGGCTGCAAAGAGCCGAGTCATCCCGATTTTCTTGGCGATCACACCGGAACGCATGGCATCACCCTCAGAGCTTGATCTCGACGTCGACGCCCGCGGCGAGGTCGAGCTTCATCAGCGCGTCCACGGTCTGCGGCGTCGGGTCGACGATGTCGAGGAGACGCTTGTGAGTCCGAATTTCGAACTGCTCGCGGCTCTTCTTGTCGATGTGCGGACCCCGCAACACCGTGTACTTTTCAATGTGCGTCGGCAGGGGGATGGGACCCCGAACGCGCGCGCCGGTCCGCTTTGCGGTGTTCACGATCTCACTCGTCGACTGGTCGAGCACGCGATGATCGAACGCCTTGAGGCGGATGCGGATGTTTTGGCTGTCCATTTGCGTAAATCCTCGAACGCTTCCGCGTCTTACTTCACGATGGACGCGACGACGCCGGCGCCGACGGTACGGCCGCCCTCGCGGATCGCGAAACGCAGGCCTTCGTCCATGGCGATCGGCGCGATCAGCTCGACTTCCATGGCGACGTTGTCGCCCGGCATGACCATCTCGACACCCTCGGGCAGGGTCACGACGCCGGTCACGTCCGTGGTCCGGAAGTAGAACTGCGGACGATAGTTGGTGAAGAACGGCGTATGACGGCCGCCCTCTTCCTTCGTCAGGATATAGGCCTCGGCCTTAAACTTGGTGTGCGGCGTGATCGAGCCCGGCTTGGCCAGGACCTGGCCGCGCTCGACGTCGTCACGGCCGACACCGCGCAGCAGCGCACCGACGTTGTCGCCCGCCTCGCCCTGGTCCAGCAGCTTGCGGAACATCTCGACGCCGGTCACCGTCGTCTTCTTGGTGTCCTTCAGGCCGACGATCTCGACTTCCTCGCCCACCTTCACGATGCCGCGCTCGATACGGCCGGTCACCACGGTGCCGCGGCCCGAGATCGAGAACACGTCTTCGATCGGCATCAGGAACGGACGGTCCTTGGGACGCTCGGGCTGCGGGATGTAGGCATCCACCGCCGCCATCAGCTCGATGATCGCGTCATGGCCCAGCTTCTTGTCCGAGTCATTCAAGGCGCACAGGGCCGAGCCCTTCACCACCGGGATGTCGTCGCCAGGGAACTGGTAGGACGAGAGCAGTTCGCGCACTTCCAGCTCGACCAGTTCCAGCAGTTCCGGGTCGTCGACCATGTCGCACTTGTTCAGGAACACCACCAGCGAGGGCACGCCGACCTGGCGCGCCAGCAGGATGTGCTCGCGCGTCTGCGGCATCGGGCCGTCGGCCGCCGACACCACCAGGATCGCGCCGTCCATCTGCGCCGCACCCGTGATCATGTTCTTCACATAGTCGGCGTGGCCGGGGCAGTCGACGTGGGCATAGTGCCGGTTCTTGGTCTCGTACTCGACGTGCGCCGTCGAGATCGTGATGCCACGAGCCCGCTCTTCCGGCGCCTTGTCGATCTGGTCATACGCCGTGAACGTCGCACCACCAGACTCCGCCAGAACCTTGGTGATCGCCGCCGTCAGCGACGTCTTGCCATGGTCGACGTGTCCGATCGTCCCGATGTTGCAGTGCGGCTTCGTCCGCTTGAAACTTTCCTTGGCCATCTCGGCTCTCCGTAACGCTAGCGGTGACTGACTCAGGCGTACTTGGCGCGGACTTCGTCCGCGACAGCCTGAGGCACCGGCTCATAGTGATCGAAAACCATCGAGTACGACGCACGCCCCTGGGTCATCGACCGCAGGGTGTTGATGTACCCAAACATGTTGGCCAGCGGGACCATCGCATTGATCACCGTGGCATTGCCACGGGTCTCGGTGCCGCTGATTTGGCCACGGCGGCTGTTCAAGTCGCCGATAACCGAACCCACGTAATCTTCAGGCGTGACGCACTCGACGCGCATGATCGGCTCGAGCAGCTTCGGCCCCGCCTTCTCCATGCCTTCCTTGAACGCCGCACGCGACGCGATTTCGAAGGCCAGGACCGACGAGTCGACGTCGTGGTAGGCGCCGTCGATCAGGGTGGCCTTGAAGTCGATCATCGGGAAGCCGGCGATGACGCCGTTGTCCGAGACCGAGGCAATGCCCTTCTCGACGCCGGGCACGAATTCTCGCGGCACCGAACCACCGACGACCGAGCTTTCGAAGACACGGCCACCACCCGGCGGAAGCGGCTCGAACACCAGCTTGACGCGGGCGAACTGACCGGTACCACCGGTCTGCTTCTTGTGGGTGTAATCGACTTCGGCGCGCTTGGTGATGGTCTCGCGATAAGCCACCTGGGGAGCGCCGACCGCCGCGTCGACCTTGTAGGTGCGGCGCAGGATGTCGACCTTAATTTCCAGGTGCAGTTCGCCCATGCCCTTCAGGATGGTCTGGCCCGACTCGCTGTCGGTCGAGACGCGGAACGAGGGGTCTTCGGCGGCCAGCTTCGACAGGGCAATGCCCAGCTTCTCCTGGTCGGCCTTGGACTTGGGCTCGATCGACAGCTCGATGACGGGCTCGGGGAATTCCATCTTCTCGAGGATGACGGCCTTGACGGGATCGCACAGCGTGTCGCCGGTGCGGGTGTCCTTCAGGCCGGCCAGGGCGACGATGTCGCCCGCGAAGGCTTCCTTCACGTCTTCACGGCTGTTGGCATGCATCAGCAGCATGCGACCGACGCGCTCGCGCTTGTCCTTGGTCGAATTGCTGAGGTTCATGCCGGCTTCGAGCTTGCCCGAATAGATGCGGCAGAAGGTGATGGTGCCGACGAACGGGTCGTCCATGATCTTGAACGCGAGCACGGCGGTCGGCTCTTCGTCCGAAGAATGACGCTCGGTCTCTTCGCCGGTCTTGACGTCGATGCCCTTGATCGCCGGCACTTCGAGCGGCGACGGCAGGAAGTCGACGACGGCGTCGAGCAGGGGCTGCACGCCCTTGTTCTTGAACGCCGAACCGTTGATGACCGGCACGAACACGCCCGAGATGGTGCCCTTGCGGATGCAGGCCTTCAGCGTCGCCTCGTCGGGCTCGGTGCCCTCGAGGTAGGCTTCCATGGCGGCATCGTCCTGCTCGACGGCCGTGTCGACCAGGGCAGCGCGATACTCGTTCGCCTTCTCGACCAGGTCGGCCGGGATGTCGACGATGTCGAACTTGGCGCCCAGGCTCTCGTCGCGCCAGATGATCGCCTTCATCTTCACGATGTCGACGATGCCGGCGTATTCCGCTTCCGAGCCGACCGGGATCGACAGCACCAGCGGCTTGGCGCCCAGGCGGTCGATGATCATGTCCACGCAGCGATAGAAGTTGGCGCCGGTGCGGTCCATCTTGTTGACGAAACAGATGCGCGGCACGCCATACTTGTCGGCCTGGCGCCACACCGTCTCGGACTGCGGCTCGACGCCGGCAACCGAGTCGAACACCGCGACGGCACCGTCGAGCACGCGCAGCGAACGCTCGACTTCAATGGTGAAGTCGACGTGGCCGGGGGTGTCGATGATGTTGATGCGGTTTTCACCCCAGTAGCAGGTGGTCGCTGCCGAGGTGATGGTGATGCCGCGTTCCTGCTCCTGCTCCATCCAGTCCATGGTGGCGGCGCCATCATGCACTTCGCCGATCTTATGCGAACGGCCGGTGTAGTAGAGGATGCGCTCGGTCGTGGTGGTCTTACCGGCGTCAATATGGGCCATGATGCCGATATTGCGGTATTTCTCGAGCGGGGTTGTGCGAGGCATGTCTGCGCGCTCCCCTTACCAGCGGTAATGGGAGAAGGCCTTGTTGGCCTCCGCCATGCGGTGGGTGTCTTCGCGCTTCTTCACGGCGGTGCCGCGGTTGTTCACGGCATCCATGAGCTCGCCCGACAGGCGCTCGGTCATGGTGTGCTCGGAACGCTTGCGCGCCGAGGCGATCAGCCAGCGGATCGCCAGGGCCTGGCTGCGCTCGGTGCGGACTTCGACGGGGACCTGGTAGGTCGCGCCACCGACACGGCGGCTGCGCACTTCGATCGCCGGGCGGACGTTCGACAGGGCGTCGTGGAACACGCGGATCGGATCCTGGCCGGTCTTGGACTGCACACGGTCGAAGGCGCCATAGACGATCGTCTCGGCTGCGGACTTCTTGCCGTCGTACATCAGGCTGTTCATGAACTTCGTCACGACGATGTCGCCGAACTTGGGATCCGGCAGGACTTCGCGCTTCTCGGCACTGTGGCGGCGAGACATGAAGGCTCTCCTTACTTCGGACGCTTCGCGCCGTACTTCGACCGGCGCTGCTTACGATTCTTAACGCCCTGGGTATCGAGGACGCCGCGGATGACGTGATAGCGAACGCCCGGCAAGTCCTTAACGCGACCGCCGCGGATCAGCACCACAGAGTGTTCTTGGAGGTTGTGCCCCTCGCCCGGAATGTACGAGGTGACTTCGAAGCCGTTGACCAGGCGCACGCGCGCCACCTTGCGAAGCGCCGAGTTCGGCTTCTTCGGGGTGGTGGTGTAGACGCGGGTGCAAACACCACGCTTCTGCGGGTTGCCGGTGATCGCCGGCACCTTGTTGCGGAACGCTGGTTTCTGCCGCGGATGGCGTAGCAGTTGGTTGATAGTAGGCATCAGTCCTGCCTTCTCTTCCCTCGTTCAAGCCACGCAAGTCCGCTGACAATGTCAAAGAGCGGCCCCACGCAACAAAGCCGGCCAACAGCGCACCCGGCGCTGCCGCCGACCAAATCTCGTGGCCAATGGCGAACCATTGACCGATGTAACAGGTACTCGATACTCGTCGACGCCGCGTTTAGGTTGAACCCCTACCACCGCCGTCCGAGTGAGGGGCGCACCATATTGGCGAGGGTTCGAGTCGTCAAGGGGAAAGGGACCCCCCTTCCTGATTTCAGACCGCCCAGGCCATGCGCCCCGCGCAGAGCGCTATAGCACGGGAATCGGGGCCCCTGCCACGCCCCGGGCCTCCAGGAAAGCCGCCGCGCGCAGGGCCAGATCCTCGCGCCAGGGGGCGGCAATCACCTGCACCCCGATCGGCAGGCCGCCGGGATCGGCCCCCGGCACCGGCACCGCGCAGACCGGCAGGCCGATGGCCGAGATCGGCTGGGTGAACAGGCCGAACATCGGCCGGACGGGTACCGTCCGGCCACGCAGTTCCATGGTTTTCTGCCCGATCCGGGGCGCCTGCATGGGCGTCGAGGGGGCGATCAGCAGGTCGAAGTCCTTGAATAGCCGGGCGGCCTGGGCGGCGTACCAGCGCCGCACCGCCTGGGCCTTGACCAGCCAGGGCGCGGGCAGCATGGCCCCGGCCAGGAAGCGGTCGCGGGTTTCGGGATCGAAATCGTTGGCCCGGGTGCGCAGGCGGTCCAGGTGCAGGGTGGCGCCTTCGGCATTGGTAATAAGGAAGGCGGCCGCCCGCCCCGCCTCGGCCCCCGGCAGGTCGACGGTGGTGCCGGCGCCCAGGGCCGCGGCGACCAGGGCGACGGCCTTGGCCGCCACCGGCATGCCGTCGGTCGAGAAATGCCCGCCCAGCACGCCGATGCGCAAGCCGTCGATGCCCTGCCCCAGGCCGGGCAGCGTCGGCTCGACCGGGCGCTCGGCACAGGCGTGATCCTGCGGGTCGTGGCCCTGCATCAGGTCATAGGCCAGCGCCAGGTCGCGGGCTGAGCGGGCGAAGGGGCCCAGGTGATCGAGGCTGTCGCAGAAGGGAAAGCTGCGGCTGCGCGGCAGGCGGCCATAGGTCGGCTTCAGGCCGAAGGTGCCGCACAGGGAGGACGGCACCCGGATCGAGCCGTTGGTGTCGGAGCCCAGGGAAATGGGCGCCAGGCCGCCCCCGGTCGCCGCGCCGCAGCCCGACGAGGAGCCGCCGGCCATATGGTCCGGCGCATGAGGGTTGCGGCAGGCCCCGTCATGGACATTCTCGCCGGTGAAGTCATAGGCGTATTCGCCCATGTTCAAGGCGCCGATCAGCACGGCGTCGGCCGCGGCCAGGCGTTCGATCAGCACGGCATCCCTGGTCGCCGGCGCCCGCGCGCGGTTGATCAGGCTGCCCGCCCGGGTCGGCAGGCCTTCCACATCGAACAGGTTCTTGACCGCGAAGGGCACGCCCGCCAGCGGCCCCAGCGCCTCGCCCCGCGCCTTGCGTTCGTCGATCGCCCGGGCAGTCTCCAGCGCCCGCGCCGCCAGAACGTCGGTGAAGGCGTTCAGCTTGCCGTTGGCGGCCGCGATGCGGTCAAGGAACAGGCGGGTCACGGCGCTGGCGGTGACATGGCCACGGCGAACCTGGTCGGCGATCGCGTGCGCCGGCGCGAAAGGGTCGATGCTCACGATGCTCAGGCCGGGGTGATGGGCGAGAAGATGCCGGCAAGGTCGAGGACATCATCGCCCAGGGGCGCCGCCTCGACCAGGGCGGCCATGGCGGCCGCAAGCGTCAGGAACTGCGATACCCGGGGCGCTGTTCGGCCGTAATGGTCAGGCCGAGCAGCGCCGCGCAGGCATCGATGTGGCGCGCGGGATCGAAATCCGCCGTCATTCTTACTCCGTCACTCTCACTCCGCCGGCTCCGGCACCGCGTGATGGCTGCCCATCGGCACCGCACTTGGCACGACCCGGCGGGCGGCCAAGGCCAGGGCACCCGCGAACAGCAGGTAGCCTACCACCACCGCCGGGCTCTGCGCGATGCCGATGGCCTCGCCATGCATAAAGCCGAAGAAGCTCAGGACCGCGCCGGCGATGGCGAAGAACGACGCCTTCATGAACTGGCGCTCGACGATGAAGACGCCGATCGCCCCCAGGACCAGGCCGCCCAGGATGGCACCGCCGCCCAGCACTTCCAGGCCGTGGTAGAGCACGCCGTTGGTCCCCAGCTTGTCGAAGCCGACCGCCGCCGCCGTGGTGCCAGCCGCGCCCAGTGCCGAGTCGATCTGCAGCTTGCCCCAGGCCGCCAGGTGCGGGGTCAGGGCCAGCACCACCGCCGGGGCGTGGGACTTGGGGGTTTCCTGGAACGCCTGGGCCCCGATCAGCATGCCGATATAGAGCAGGATGGGCGAGATCGCGACCACCGGCACCACGGCCAGCAGCAGGGCGATCACCCCGAACCACGACAGGGCGATGACCATCAGGCCGGTCGCCGCCGAATAGCCGATGCGCCCGCCCATGGCCTTCCAGCCGGGATGGCCGATATAGACCGCATTGATGAAGGGATTGCCCATCATGCAGCCGATCAGGCTGACCACGCCATCGGCGGTGAGCACGCGGGTGGTGGGGTAGACGTCACCCGCCACCTCGGCGCTCTCCACGTTGTCCATGGCCTCGACCAGGTCGTAGATGCCGAAGGGGATGGCCGTGACCAGGATGACGCCCAGGAACTCGAAGCCGCCGAAGACGTGATCGAAGGCCGGCAGCGGCACCGAGAAGCCGAAGTTGGCGAAGGAGCCCAGGAAGCCCTCGCCGGTCAGCCCGCCGAAATTGAAGCCGAACAGGGTCGAGCCCCAGGCGATGATCATGCCCACGATGATCGCGACTAGGCCGGCCGGGATGCCCTTGGGATATTTCAGGCCGCCGAACCAGCTCATCAGGATGACGCCGAAACAGGCCAGGCCGATCACCGGGGTCATGAACATCTCGAGTGCCGGCTTCATCGAGATGAAGGCGACCGAGACGCCGGCGAGCGTGCCAAGCAGGGCGGCGCGCGGCGTGATCTTGCGGATGATGGGGGCGACGAAGCCGCCGGCCATCAACACGAAGCTCTGGATGAAGACCCAGGTCAGGCCCGCTTCCCAGCCCTTGACCGGGTCGCCGGTGGTGAGCGCGATGGGCAGCATGATCACGAAGGTGACCACGAACATGTGCGGCACGCTGATGCCCGAGGGCAGCGCGCAAACATCGCTCCGCCCGGTCTTCAGGGCCAGGCGATAGGCCAGCCAGGCATAGTAGCCGGTCGACAGGCACATCATCAGGCCCATGGCGGGCAGGATGCGACCGAAAACGATGTCGTCGGGCATCTTCAGGACGAAGCGCAGCAGCCCGGTCAGCACCAGCATGTTGACCAGGATATTGGTGCCGAAGCCGAAAAAGGCGTTCCAGTCGCCCGGTGTCCAGATCTTGGGTTTAGTCGTCGCCGTCATCTGTGTGGTCTCCCCTCGCCCTATTCCGCCGCCACGGCGTCGGCCGGCGCCAGCGCACCCGCCACCTTCGCCGAATCGCTGACCCACCCGAAGATCCCGCCCTGGGCCTTGACCATGCGCAGGCCAACCTCGTGGAATTCGGGGAAATAGGAGCCGCAGGCATCGCCGACGACGACACAGCGGAAGCCCCGGTCGTTGCCCTCGCGCACCGTGGTATGGACGCAGACCTCGGTGGTCACGCCGCACACCAGCAGGGTGTCGATGTCCTTGTTCTGGAGCACGAGCCCCAAGTCGGTTGCGTAGAAGGCGCCCTTGCCCGGCTTGTCGATCACGACCTCGCCGGCGATGGGGTAAAGTTCGGGGATGATGTCCTGGCCGGGCTCGCCGCGGATCAGGATGCGCCCCATGGGCCCCGGCGCACCGATGCGGTGGCTGGGGCTGCCGCGGTTGACCTTGGCCGGCGGCGCATCCGACAGGTCGGGCCGGTGGCCTTCCCGCGTGTGGATGACCAGCATCCCCGCGGCCCGCGCCGCCGAGAGCACCGCCTTGCACGGCCCGATCGCCTTGGCCAGCAGCGAGACGTCGTTGCCCAGAGTCTCGCCGAAGCCGCCGGGTTCGAGGAAGTCGCGCTGCATGTCGATGATGACGAGGGCCGTGCGCCCCACATCGATCCGGATCGCGCCCGGCTCCGCCTCAATGACCGCCATCGTCATACCCGGCCCCCTGTCTCTGTCCCGCCTTGTATGCACTGCAAAAGGCGGACCAACTGCAACGCCCACGGTTCTAGTAGGCTATCTATTTGTTAATATTCGGTTTTGGTGGGAAAGTGCGGTGCAGCAACAGACATCGGCGGATCGATTTTCTGCCTGTTTTTTACGCATGCACGCAATTTTCAATCACGTATGCTGGCGAAATGTGCAGCATGATCCTGGTAGGAGCTTTCCCATGTCCACCGCGACCGCGGACGACCTTTGGATCGACCACCCCAATGCCGTGGCCGAGATCAAGGCCGCCTTCGAGGCCTATGAACGGGCCTTGATGACCAATGACACGGCGGCCCTGGGCGCCTTCTTCTGGAACGACCCGCGGGTCTTGCGCTTTGGCCCGACGGAAAACCTCTACGGCCCGGAGGCGATCGCCAACTACCGCAGCGCGCGCGACGTGTCCGACCTGGCCCGCCGCCTGGAAAACACCCGCATCACCGCCTTCGGCCCGGACCTCGGCGTCGCCAACACCGAATACGTCCGCCTGAAATCCGGCAAGCGCGGCCGCCAGACCCAGGTCTGGGCCCGCCTCCCCGACGGCTGGCGCGTGGTATCGGCCCATGTGAGCCTGCTGGAGTGACCTAGGAGATACGACAAGAAGGAGGCGCGGGATGGCACAGATTGCGCGCTGGGCCTACCGACTTGGCGGAGTCGCAGCGCTTCTTGGGCTTTTGTTTGTCGTGGCCGGTCCGTTTGGCGCGAATTTTTATGTTGAGCACCTCGATGCCCCCTCTATCGCCGGCGGCTACGACGAATTCCGCTCTTGGACCAAGAAAGCTGACTTTGCCCGCCGCATCATCGCGCCCTTTCGTGATGGCACGAACCCCGCCTACGAAGTCGGGTCGATCAGGCAGGCTCAGGACATTGCCGACCAATATAAGGAGTCGATCGCCCTCGCACTCCTCGATGACGACCTCGATGAGAAGGCTCAGGAAGTCGCCCTTATCGTCGCGGAATGCCTATCGCTGGACGACTACCTGGCATTAGTCGCCCGCCTTCAGCGCGAAGGCCGAACAATACGCGCGGCCGGTACCCTGATCCGGACGATATTATCGACCTCGCAGTGGCCGCCGATGGATCGCAACTACCAAGACCTTCGGGTTAAGTCGATGCTGGAAGCCCTACGGGACTCGCCCGCCGCCAATAAAGAGATTCGTGAACGGGCAGAGCGCGTGCTCTCGGGAGAAGCAGCGAGTTTCATCCAAGGCAACTACGCTGAATACGGTTGTCAACTCGAATAGCCTTCTCTGCCTTCAGGTGGTAGGCGAAGTCACTTTCCGCGCGGCGCCATAGCGCACTTTGGACGAAACCTCATGCGTCATCCCGGCGAAGGCCGGGATCCACCGGTCTGGCGATACGGGTAGACCCTACCTAGCCTCAGAGTGGATCCCGGCCTTCGCCGGGATGACGATGGGTGGGTGACGCTACGACGCTGCCGGATAGAAAAGGCCCGGGGCGTTGCCGTTCCGGGCTTTTCCTTGACCGATCAGGCGGCGCTGGATGCGTGGCAGATCTCGCCCGCCGCCTGGAAAACACCCGCATCACCGCCTTCGGCCCGGACCTCGGCGTCGCCAACACCGAATATGTCCGCCTGAAATCCGGCAAGCGCGGCCGCCAGACCCAGGTCTGGGCCCACCTCCCGGACGGCTGGCGCGTGGTATCGGCCCATGTGAGCCTGCTGGACTAGCACGACAGGTAATCCGAGTGTCATCCACGGCGGATAGGGTCGACAGGGCGATCAGGGCCTGAGGAGCAAGGCGCATGGACATCATTCAACTGGGCATCAAGCTGCTGCAGGAGCATTTCGGCAGCCAGGTCAATGCCGACGCCATCGGCGGCGCACTGGGCAAGCTGCTTGGCGGCGGCGACGGCAAGCTTGACCTCGCCGGGCTGGTCAGCCGGTTTTCCGGCAATGGCGGCCTTCAGGGGCTGGTCGGCTCCTGGCTGGGCGACGGGCCTAACCAGGGCATCGACGCGTCCCAGATCCTGTCGATCTTCGGCGGCGACAAGGTCGGCAGCTTCGCCCAGGAAGTTGGCGTCAGCACCGATGCAGCGGCAGGCGGTCTGGCCGCGGCGATCCCGCAGATGATCGACAAGTTCAGCAGCAGCGGAAACCTGCTCGAGTCCACCGGCGGCCTGGCTGGCGTTCTGGACGTGGCCAAGAAACTGTTCTAGATCGCTTTCTCCCACAAGCTGAAACATCGATCCGTCATCCCCGCGAAGGCGGGGATCCACGGCTGTGACAGGCCGGGTCCGTTCGAGTATGCCCCGGCGGTGGATCCCCGCCTTCGCGGGGATGACGCCCTTCCAGCCAACAAAAAAGCCCGGGACGTCGCCGTCCCGGGCTTTTCCTTGATTGTGCAGCCGATCAGGCGGCGTCGGAATTGTCGCCGATCGCCTGGCCGCTCTTCTCCAGGGCAGCCATTTCCTTGTCGCGGGTCTGCGCCACTTCCTTCAGGCGGCTCATCATGGCGCCGGTGCCGGCCGGGATCAGGCGGCCGACGATGACGTTTTCCTTCAGGCCGACCAGGGTGTCGACCTTGCCGGCGGTCGCCGCCTCGGTCAGCACGCGGGTGGTCTCCTGGAACGACGCCGCCGAGATGAAGGAGCGGGTCTGCAGCGAGGCCTTGGTGATGCCCTGCAGCACGGGGCTGCCGGTCGCCGGCCGCAGGCCCAGGGCGATCGTGCGCGCGTTCTCTTCCTCGAACTCGTCACGGTCGACCTGCTCGCCCTGCAGGAAGGTGGTGGCACCCGAATCCCCGATCTCGACCTTCTGCAGCATCTGGCGAACGATCACCTCGATGTGCTTATCGTTGATCTTCACGCCCTGGAGACGATAGACGTCCTGGATCTCGTTCACGAGATAACGAGCCAGGGCCTCAACGCCCAGGACCTTGAGGATGTCGTGGGGCGCCGGGTTGCCGTCCAGCAGGTAGTCGCCCTTCTGGATGATGTCGCCTTCCTGAACGGCAATGTGCTTGCCCTTCGGGATCAGGTATTCCTGCGGCTCGCTGGTGTCGCCATCGAGCGGGTGCAGGATCAGGCGGCGCTTGTTCTTGTAGTCCTTGCCGAATTCGACCCGGCCCGAACGCTCGGCGATGATCGCGTGATCCTTGGGCCGGCGTGCCTCGAACAGTTCCGCGACACGCGGCAGACCGCCGGTGATGTCACGGGTCTTGGCCGACTCGAGCGGGATACGCGCCAGCACGTCGCCCGCATGGATGCGGCCGCCGTCCTCGATCGAGAGAATGGCGCCTGCGGGGAGGAAGTAGCGCGCCTCGAGCCCGTTGGGCTGGAGGATCAGAGCGCCCTGCTCGTCGCGCAGGCTGATGCGCGGCCGCAGGTCGGAGGTCTTGGGCTGGCTGCGCCAGTCGATGACTTCCTTGTTGGCGATGCCGGTGGCCTCGTCCGTGGTCTCGCGGACCGAGACGCCTTCCACCAGGTCCATGTAGGCGGCAAAGCCTTCGCGTTCCGAGATGATCGGCAGGGTACGGGGATCCCACTCGACCAGCTTGGCGCCCTTGGTCACGGACTTACCGTCGTCGAAGAACAGGCGGGCGCCGTAGGGCACGCGATGGCGGGCACGTTCGCGGCCGTTGGCGTCGGTCAGGATGAGTTCGCAGTTGCGGCCCATCACGATCAGGCGCTTCGAGCTGTCGGTCACCGTGTGGTAGTTGGTGATCTTGATCGTGCCGTCGATCGACGCCTCGACGCTGTTACGCTCCGAGAACTGCGCCGCACCGCCGATGTGGAAGGTACGCATGGTGAGCTGGGTGCCCGGCTCGCCGATCGACTGCGCCGCGATGACGCCGACCGCCTCGCCCATGTTCACCGTGGTGCCACGCGCCAGGTCACGGCCATAGCACTTGGCGCAGCAGCCGCCGTCCGACTCGCAGGTGAGCACCGAACGGATCAGCACCGACTGCACGCCGGCGGCGTTCACATTGTCGATATGGTCTTCGACGATCATGTCGCCGGCCGGCACGATGACTTCCGAGGTCGCCGGGTCGACGATGTCGACGGCCGCGGTACGGCCGAGGATCCGGTCGCCCAGGGCCTCGATGACGTCGCCGCCTTCCACCACTTCGGTCACGGTCAGGCCTTCGGAGGTGCCGCAGTCATCCTCGATGATGATGCAGTCCTGGGCCACGTCGACCAGGCGACGGGTGAGGTAACCCGAGTTCGCGGTCTTCAGCGCGGTATCGGCCAGGCCCTTGCGGGCGCCGTGCGTCGAGTTGAAGTACTCGAGCACGCTCAGGCCTTCCTTGAAGTTCGAGATGATCGGCGTCTCGATGATCTCGCCCGACGGCTTGGCCATCAGGCCGCGCATGCCGGCGAGCTGCTTCATCTGGGCGGCCGAACCGCGGGCGCCGGAATGGGCCATCATGTAGATGGAGTTCACGGGCTTCACGCGGCCGGTGGTCTCGTCGATCACGATCGACGAGATTTCCTTCATCATCTCGTCGGCCACCTTGTCGGTGCACTGGGCCCAGGCGTCGATGACCTTGTTGTACTTCTCGCCCTGGGTGATCAGGCCGTCGAGGTACTGCTGCTCGTACTCCTTGGCCTGCTCCTGGGTCGCGGCCACCAGCGCGTCCTTCGCCTTCGGCACGACCATGTCGTCCTTGCCGAAGGAGATGCCGGCGCGGCAGGCGCGGTTGAAGCCCAGCGCCATCAGGCGATCGGCGAAAATCACCGTCTCCTTCTGGCCGCAGTGGCGGTAGACGATATCGATGACGGTCGAGATGTCCTTCTTGGTCAGCAGCTTGTTGATCAGGCTGAACGGCACCTGGGGGTGACGCGGCAGGATCTCGGACAGCAGCATGCGGCCCGGCGTGGTCTCGACCCGGACGACGATCGGCTTGCCTTCGCTATCGACCGTGTGCAGGCGCGCCTTGATGCGCGAATGCAGGGTGACCGACCCATTGTCGAGGCCGGCCTGGATCTCGTTGAGATTGGCGAAGGCCATGCCCTCGCCCGGCTCGTTGGGGCGATCCAGTGACAGGTAGTAGATGCCCAGCACGATATCCTGCGACGGCACGATGATCGGCTTGCCGTTGGCGGGGCTCAGGATGTTGTTGGTCGACATCATGAGGACGCGCGCTTCCAACTGGGCCTCGAGGCTCAGGGGGACGTGCACGGCCATCTGGTCGCCGTCGAAGTCGGCGTTGAAGGCGGCGCAGACCAGCGGGTGGAGCTGGATCGCCTTGCCTTCGATCAGCGTCGGCTCGAACGCCTGGATGCCCAGGCGGTGCAGGGTCGGCGCGCGGTTCAGCATGACCGGATGTTCGCGGATCACCTCTTCGAGGATGTCCCACACCTCCGGCCGCTCCTTCTCGACCATCTTCTTCGCCATCTTGATGGTGGTGGCGATGCCCTTGATGTCGAGCTTGGCGTAGATGAACGGCTTGAACAGTTCGAGCGCCATCTTCTTGGGCAGGCCGCACTGGTGGAGCTTCAGCTCCGGGCCCACCACGATGACCGAACGGCCCGAGTAGTCGACGCGCTTGCCCAGCAGGTTCTGGCGGAACCGGCCCTGCTTGCCCTTCAGCATGTCCGAGATCGACTTCAGCGGCCGCTTGTTGGCGCCGGTGATGACGCGGCCGCGGCGGCCGTTGTCGAACAGGGCGTCGACCGCCTCCTGCAGCATGCGCTTCTCGTTGCGCACGATGATGTCGGGCGCGCGCAGCTCGATCAGGCGCTTGAGGCGGTTGTTGCGGTTGATGACGCGGCGATAGAGATCGTTCAAGTCGGACGTGGCGAAGCGGCCGCCGTCGAGCGGCACCAGCGGGCGCAGCTCGGGCGGGATCACCGGCACGACGGTCAGGATCATCCATTCGGGCTTGTTGCCCGACTCGATGAAGGACTCGATCAGCTTCAGGCGCTTGACGATCTTCTTGGGCTTGGCTTCCGAGGTGGTGGTGGCCAGTTCCTGGCGCAGCTCGTCGCGCTCGCCCTCGAGGTCCAGCTTCTCGAGCATCTTGCGGATCGCCTCGGCGCCGATGCCGGCCTCGAAGCTGTCCTCGCCATACTCGTCCTGGGCACGCATGAAGTCTTCCTCGCCCAGCAACTGATAGCGCTTCAGCGCCGTCAGGCCGGGTTCGGTCACCACATAGTTCTCGAAGTACAGAATCCGCTCGAGATCCTTCAGCGTCATGTCCAGCAGCAGGCCGATGCGGCTGGGCAGCGACTTCAGGAACCAGATATGGGCCACGGGCGAGGCCAGCTCGATATGGCCCATGCGCTCGCGCCGGACCTTGGAGAGCGTGACTTCGACGCCGCACTTCTCGCAGGTGATGCCGCGATACTTCATGCGCTTGTACTTGCCGCACAGGCACTCGTAGTCCTTGATCGGACCGAAGATCTTGGCGCAGAACAGGCCGTCCCGCTCCGGCTTGAAGGTGCGGTAGTTGATGGTTTCCGGCTTCTTGATCTCGCCGTGGCTCCACGCCTTGATCTTTTCAGGGGAAGCGATCGAGATCTTGATCTGATCGAAGGCCTGGGTGCCAGGCTCACGGCCAAAAAGCGAAAGGACCTCTTGGTTCATAACTTGTGCTCCCTTGCGTCGCGAGCGTCCCCGCGACTGCTCTGGTTGCTCGAACTGATATTCACTATGGCTTTACCGACGGGCAGGCAGGACGGGGTTACACCCCGCCCTTGCCCCCCATGTCGACATTGAGGCCCAGCGAGCGCATTTCCATGACGAGAACGTTGAACGATTCCGGAATACCGGCCTCGAAATTGTCCTCGCCGCGCACGATCGACTCATAGACCTTGGTGCGGCCCGCCACGTCGTCCGACTTCACGGTCAGCATTTCCTGCAGCGTGTAGGCGGCGCCGTAGGCCTGCAAGGCCCAGACCTCCATTTCGCCGAAGCGCTGGCCGCCGAACTGGGCCTTGCCGCCCAGCGGCTGCTGGGTGACCAGGCTGTAGGGGCCGATCGACCGGGCGTGGATCTTGTCGTCCACCAGGTGATGCAGCTTCAGCATGTAGATGTAACCGACCGTGACCTTGCGGTCGAAGGCCTCGCCGGTACGACCGTCGACCAGGGTGACCTGGCCCGAGCGGTGCAGGCCCGCGCGCTCCAGTTCGGCCTCGATGTCGTCCTGGTGGGCGCCGTCGAACACCGGGGTGGCGATCGGCACGCCGCGGCGCAGGTTGTCGCCCATCTCCAACAACTGATCGTCCGTCAGCGGGGCGATCTTGTCCTTGTACTCGTCGGCGGAATAGACCGCCTTCAGCTTGTCGCGCAGGCCCTTGATGTCGGCGCCACGGCGGACCTTGTCGGTGATCTCGCCGATCTGCCGGCCCAGGCCGGCGCAGGCCCAGCCCAGGTGGGTCTCGAGGATCTGGCCGACGTTCATGCGGCTGGGCACGCCCAGCGGGTTCAGCACGATGTCGACCGGGGTGCCGTCCGCAAGGTAAGGCATGTCCTCGCGCGGCATGATGCGCGAGATGACACCCTTGTTGCCGTGACGGCCGGCCATCTTGTCGCCGGGCTGCAGCTTGCGCTTCACCGCGACGAAGACCTTGACCATCTTCATCACGCCGGGCTGCATCTCGTCGCCGCGCTGCAGCTTCTCGACCTTGTCCTCGAAACGCTTCTGCAAGCGGTCCTTGGCTTCGTCGAAATGCTTCTTCAGCGACTCGAGGTCCAGGTTGGTCTGCTCGTCGCCCTTGATGGCGATCTGCCACCACTGGCCCTTGGTCAGTTCGGCAAGGTTCGCGGTCTCGACGGTCGAGCCGGCGCGCATGCCCTTGGGGCCGGAGGCGACGGTCTTGTCGAGCAGCAGGGCCTTCAGGCGGCTGTAGACGTTACGCTCCAGGATCGCCAACTCGTCGTCGCGGTCCTTGGCCAGGCGTTCGATCTGCTCGCGCTCGATCGCCAGGGCACGCTCGTCCTTATCGACGCCGTGGCGGTTGAACACGCGCACCTCGACCACCGTGCCGGCAACGCCGGGCGGCAGGCGCAGTGAGGTGTCGCGCACGTCGGACGCCTTCTCGCCGAAGATGGCGCGCAGCAGCTTTTCTTCCGGCGTCATCGGGCTTTCGCCCTTCGGCGTCACCTTGCCGACCAGGATGTCGCCCGGCTTCACCTCGGCACCGATATAGACGATGCCAGCTTCGTCGAGGTTCTTGAGGCCCTCTTCGCCGATATTGGGGATATCGCGGGTGATTTCCTCAGGCCCCAGTTTGGTGTCGCGGGCCATCACTTCGAATTCTTCGATGTGGATCGAGGTGAACACGTCGTCCGAGACGATGCGCTCCGAGATCAGGATCGAGTCTTCGAAGTTGTAACCGTTCCAGGGCATGAACGCGACGAGCACGTTGCGGCCCAGGGCCAGTTCGCCCAATTCGGTCGAGGGACCGTCGGCGATGATGTCGCCCTTGTTCACCAGGTCGCCCACCTTCACCAGCGGGCGCTGGGTGATGCAGGTGTTCTGGTTGGAACGCTGGAACTTCAGCAGGCGGTGGATGTCGACGCCCGAGGCCGCCGGATCATTCTCCTCGGTGGCGCGGACGACGATGCGCGTGCCGTCGATCTGGTCGACGACGCCGCTGCGCTTGGCGATGATGGCAACACCCGAATCCCGGGCCACCACCTCTTCCATGCCGGTGCCGACCAGCGGCGCTTCCGCCTTGATCAGCGGCACCGCCTGGCGCTGCATGTTCGAGCCCATCAGCGCGCGGTTGGCGTCGTCGTTCTCCAGGAACGGGATCAAGGCCGCGGCGACCGAGACGAGCTGCTTCGGCGACACGTCCATCATGTTGATCTGGGACGGGATGGTCATGACGAACTCGCCCGCCTCGCGGCACGACACCAGGTCGGCCATGAAGCGGCCTTCGCCGTCCAGCTCCGCGTTCGCCTGGGCGATCGTGTACTTGCCTTCCTCCATGGCCGACAGATAGACGACTTCGCTGGTCACGCGACTGTCGAGCACCTTGCGGTAGGGGGTCTCGATGAAACCGTACTGGTTCACCCGGGCATAGGTCGCCAGCGAGTTGATCAGGCCGATGTTCGGGCCCTCCGGGGTCTCGATCGGGCAGATGCGGCCGTAGTGGGTCGGATGCACGTCGCGCACCTCGAAGCCGGCACGCTCACGGGTCAGACCGCCAGGCCCAAGCGCCGAGAGACGACGCTTGTGCGTGATCTCGGACAGCGGATTGGTCTGGTCCATGAACTGGCTGAGCTGCGAGGAACCGAAGAACTCGCGCACCGCCGCCGCCGCGGGCTTGGCATTGATCAGGTCGTGCGGCATCACGGTCTCGATCTCGACCGAGGACATGCGCTCGCGGATCGCTCGCTCCATGCGCAGCAGGCCGATGCGATACTGGTTTTCCATCAGCTCGCCGACCGAGCGGACGCGACGGTTGCCCAGGTGATCGATGTCGTCGATCTCGCCGCGGCCGTCTTTCAGCTCGACCAGGGTCTTGATCACCGCCAGGATGTCTTCCTTGCGCAGGGTGCGCTGGGTATCCGGGGTCTCGAGATTCAGGCGCGAGTTCATCTTCACCCGGCCCACGGCCGAGAGGTCGTAACGCTCGCTATCGAACAGCAGGCCCTGGAACAGCGCCGAGGCGGTGTCGAGGGTCGGCGGCTCGCCGGGACGCATGACGCGGTAGATCTCGATCAGCGCCTGTTCATAGGACTGATTCTTGTCCGCCATCATGGTGTTGCGGATATAGGGGCCGACCGTGACATGGTCGATATCCAGGGTCGCGAATTCCTGGACGCCCGACTCTTCCATCACCTTGATCAAGGCTTCGGTCAGTTCCTCGCCGGCCTCGATCAGGATCTCGCCCGTGGTCTCGTTGATCATGTCGTTGCCGGCATAGCGGCCGACCAGATCCGACGAGGCGACGAACAGTTCCTCGACGCCTTCTTCCTTCAGCTTCTTGGCCATGCGCGGGGTGACCTTGGTCCCCGCCGGCACCACGACCTTGCCGGTCTTGGCGTCGATCAGGTCGGTCAACGGCTTGATGCCGCGGATGCGCTCGGGCTCGAAGGCGGTGCGCCACTGGCCCTGGGCCTTGCCGTCCTTGCCGGAGCCCTGGCGGCGATAGGCCACGACACGGTAGAAGTGATGCAGGATCTCTTCCGCGGTCATGCCCAGGGCGAACATCAGCGAGGACACCGGCAGCTTGCGCCGGCGGTCGATGCGGACGTGGACGATATCCTTGGCGTCGAACTCGAAATCGAGCCACGAGCCGCGATAGGGAATGACCCGGGCGGCGAACAGGTACTTGCCGCTGGCGTGGGTCTTGCCGCGGTCGTGATCGAAGAACACGCCGGGCGACCGGTGCATCTGGCTGACGATCACGCGCTCGGTCCCGTTCACCACGAAGGTGCCGTTGGCGGTCATCAGGGGCATGTCGCCCATGTAGACGTCCTGTTCCTTGATATCGAGAACGGACTTGGCGCCCGTATCTTCATCGGTCTCAAAGACGATCAGACGCAGCGTCACCTTCAAGGGCGCCGCGAAGGTCATGCCGCGCTGCTGGCATTCCTCGACGTCGTATTTCGGGTGTTCGAATTCGTATTTCACGAACTCGAGATGAGCGTTCTCGGAGAAGTCCTTGATCGGGAAGACCGACTTGAACACGCCCTGGATACCAGTATCGGTTCGCTTCTCGGCCGGCACGTCCATCTGCAGGAACTGGTCGTAGCTCGACTTTTGAACTTCGATCAGATTCGGCATGGTCGAGACTTCAGGGATGCGCCCGAAGCTCTTGCGGACCCGCTTGCGGCCAGTGAAGGAAATCGCCATGGGGAGCCTCTCGACAACTCTCGTCTGCGCTACCTTGATAAAGATGCGGAACGGCGCGCAGCCGGATGTTCCGTCATCGCCCTCCGGGCCGGCCCTTCGCCGCCGAAGGGAGACCGGGGGCGGGCGAACCCGCCCCCGATAACCGACAGATCGATCGTTAAATTACTTAACGACGACCTTGGCGCCAGCCGACTCGATCTGAGCCTTGATCTTGGCAGCTTCGTCCTTGGAGACGCCGCCCTTGACTTCCTTGGGGGCAGCCTCGACCAGATCCTTGGCTTCCTTGAGGCCCAGGCCGGTGACGGCGCGGACTTCCTTGATCACATTGATCTTCTTGTCCCCGGCTTCCTGCAGGATGACGGAGAATTCGGTCTGCTCTTCGACCGGGGCAGCGGCAGCGGCCGGACCGGCAGCGGCAACGGCCACCGGGGCGGCGGCGGAAACGCCCCACTTCTCTTCGAGCAGCTTGGAGAGTTCGGCCGCTTCGATAACGGTCAGGGCCGAGAGTTCATCAACGATACGGGCAAGATCAGCCATTGTAGTGTGTCCTTAGTCTTTCCTGGATTGGGTTGAGTAGGTGGCTCACGCCGCCTGCGCCTCGTCCTTGGTCGCATAAGCCGAAAGCACCCGGGCCAACTGACCGCCCGGTGCCTGAAGCACCGATGCGATCCGCGACGCCGGGGTCTGGATCATGCCAAGGAGCCTGCCACGCAGTTCGTCGAGGGACGGCAGGGTCGCCAGGGCTTTGACACCCTCGACGTCCAATGTCGTCCCGCCCATCACGCCGCCCTTCAGAACGAACTTGTCGTTCTTCTTGGCGTATTCGACCGCGACTTTCGCCGCGGCGACCGGATCATCCGAATAGGCGATCGCGGTCGGACCCTTGAGCAGGTCCCCGATGGCTTCGAACTTCGTGCCATGGAGCGCAAGCTTGGTGAGCCGGTTCTTGGAAACCTTGAAGCCGGCACCGGCAGCGCGCATCTGGCGACGGAGATCGGTGATCTCCGAGACCTTCAACCCGCTGTAGTGCCCCACGACCACCAGAGAGGTCTTGTCGAAGACCTCCGAGAGGGTCGTGACCAGCTCCTTCTTTGCGGCTCTGTCCACCTTGTTACTCCCGAGTTAGCCGAACATGCACCATGCGTGCCCGGCCGTTTTTGCCCAAGATCGCGGCTAGCGGCCGCGACCCGTGACACCTGTCCCAGGAAAGACCCGATCTTGGACACGAGGCGCTAAAACCCGTGCTGCTGCCCGGATACGTCCGGGCCCGAAATCGAGCTGTCTCCCGTCTATGCTGGCGGTTTTTAAGTTCCCCCTGTTCGCATGCGACAGGGAGAACACCAGCAGTCTCGGACAGGGTGGCGATCCGGTCTCCCGGACCACCCTTCCCGGCCGTTGCCGACCGGGAAACCCTGAAAGTCCCCCGATCAGGTGACCGGGAGACCTTCAAACTCACAAATCGTCAGATGGTCGTCAGCCGACGACCGTCCCGACTTCGACCTTCACGCCCGGGCCCATGGTCGAGCTGAGCGCGACCTTCTTGAGGTAGGTGCCCTTGGCGCCCGTCGGCTTGGCCCGATTGACCGCCTCGACGAAGGCCTTGATGTTCTGTTCCAGCGCCTCGGGCGAGAAGCTCGCCTTGCCGACACCGGCCTGCAGCACACCGGCCTTCTCGACGCGGAACTCAACCTGGCCGCCCTTGGCCGCCTTGACGGCGCCGACGACATCGGCGGTCACGGTGCCCAGCTTGGGGTTCGGCATCAGGCCGCGCGGGCCCAGCACCTTACCCAGCTTGCCGACCACGACCATCATGTCGGGGTGGCGATGCAGCGGTCGAACTCGATCTGGCCGGCCTGGACCTTCTCGGCCAGGTCGTCGGCGCCGACGATGTCGGCACCGGCCTTCTTGGCCGCCTCGGCCTTGTCGCCCTTGGCGAACACGGCCACGCGCACGGTCTTGCCCGTGCCGTTGGGCAGCAGGACGACGCCGCGGACCATCTGGTCGGCGTGACGCGGATCGACGCCCAGATTCATCGCGACCTCGATGGTCTCGTCGAACTTGGCGGTGGCGCGCTCGCGAACCATCTTCACGGCATCGGTCAGCGGATAGGACTTGGCAGGATCGATGCCCTCGTGGGCCTTGCGCAGACGCTTTGCGACAGCCATCGGGGTTACTCCTTCACCTGCAGGCCCATCGACAGGGCGGAACCGGCGAGCTGGCGCGCCACGGCTTCGACGTCGTTGGAATTGGAATCCTTGATCTTGATCGCGGCGATCTCCAGGAGCTGCGCCTTGGTGATCGCACCGACCGTGCCGCGGCCCGGAGTCGTCGAGCCCTTGTTCACGCCCGCCGCCTTCTTGATGAAGTAGGTGGCCGGGGGTCTTGGTCACGAAGGTGAACGACTTGTCCGAGAACACCGTGATCACGACCGGGATCGGCATGCCCTTTTCCAGGCTCTGGGTCTGGGCGTTGAATTCCTTGCAGAAGCCCATGATGTTGACGCCGCGCTGACCCAGCGCCGGCCCGATCGGCGGCGACGGGTTGGCGGAGCCTGCCGGCACCTGCAATTTGATATAACCGTCAATCTTCTTTGCCATAACGCATCCCTCTCCTGGCCAGCCTCACACCGAGACCGACCGGTTGAACCGGGAGGTTGTGGGTACGGCCCCCGGTGGACTGTCCGGGTTGGCCTCCCTCACCGGCCGATGCACCGTGCGTCCCCGCACCGTTATCGACCCCTCGCCACCCGGCGGCACGCCGCCGGGCCATCCACCTCAGACCTTTTCGACCTGGGCGAACTCCAATTCGACCGGGGTTGCCCGGCCGAAAATCGAAACCGCGACCTTCAAGCGCGAACGCTCGTTGTCGACATCCTCCACCACGCCGTTGAACGAGGTGAAGGGGCCGTCCGCCACCCGCACCTGTTCGCCGATCTCGAAACTGATCGTCGACTTGGGCCGCTCGATGCCTTCCTGCACCTGGTGCAGGATGCGCTGGGCTTCCGTCTCGGTAATCGGCGTCGGCTTGCCGGCCGGCCCGAGGAAACCCGTCACCTTCGCGGTGTTCTTGATCAGGTGATAGCCCTGATCGCTCATCTCCATCTTCACCAGAACATAGCCGGGGAAGAACTTCCGCTCGGCATTGATCTTCTGGCCCCGGCGCACTTCGACCACTTCCTCGGTCGGCACCAGAACCTCGGTGATCTGCTCGGTCATGCCCTTCTGTTCGGCCTGTTCGCGGATCGCGCCTGCGACCTTCTTCTCAAAGCCGGAATAGGCATGAACAATGTACCAACGCGCTGCCATCGACTTACGCTCCCAGGCCGAGGGCAAATTCGACCAGCTTCGACAGGCCGATATCGGCCACCAGGAAGAACAGCGATGCCACCACCACCATGATGAACACCATCACGGTCGTAACGCCGGTCTCCCGCCGCGAAGGCCAGGTCACCTTGGAAACTTCCTGGCGCACCTGCCGCGCGAACTCGATCGGACTCGGCTTGCTCATGCGCTCACTCATCCTTAGGCGGGGCCGGCGGTATACACCTTTCCCCTCAACGAGTCCAGGGCCGGGACGCAGTCACCCGCGTCCGGCCCTTAACCCAGTTCACTTTTCCCGCCCGGCCAGCTTCGCCATCATGAAGTTGGCAGGAGTGGAGGGGCTCGAACCCCCAGCCCCCGGTTTTGGAGACCGGTGCT
Source organism: Oleomonas cavernae (assembly GCF_003590945.1). Lineage (NCBI taxonomy): Bacteria > Pseudomonadati > Pseudomonadota > Alphaproteobacteria > Acetobacterales > Acetobacteraceae > Oleomonas > Oleomonas cavernae. The sequence goes on from NZ_QYUK01000011.1 coordinate 2,638,216, forward strand.
CTACCAATTGAGCTACACTCCTCCGGCCCGGGCAGGGCTAACTCAGTATGCCGTCGGCCTCACTTCACGATGGACGCGACGACGCCGGCGCCGACGGTACGGCCGCCCTCGCGGATCGCGAAACGCAGGCCTTCGTCCATGGCGATCGGCGCGATCAGCTCGACTTCCATGGCGACGTTGTCGCCCGGCATGACCATCTCGACACCCTCGGGCAGGGTCACGACGCCGGTCACGTCCGTGGTCCGGAAGTAGAACTGCGGACGATAGTTGGTGAAGAACGGCGTATGACGGCCGCCCTCTTCCTTCGTCAGGATATAGGCCTCGGCCTTAAACTTGGTGTGCGGCGTGATCGAGCCCGGCTTGGCCAGGACCTGGCCGCGCTCGACGTCGTCACGGCCGACACCGCGCAGCAGCGCACCGACGTTGTCGCCCGCCTCGCCCTGGTCCAGCAGCTTGCGGAACATCTCGACGCCGGTCACCGTCGTCTTCTTGGTGTCCTTCAGGCCGACGATCTCGACTTCCTCGCCCACCTTCACGATGCCGCGCTCGATACGCCCGGTCACCACGGTGCCGCGGCCCGAGATCGAGAACACGTCTTCGATCGGCATCAGGAACGGACGGTCCTTGGGGCGCTCGGGCTGCGGGATGTAGGCATCGACCGCCGCCATCAGCTCGATGATCGCGTCATGACCCAGCTTCTTGTCCGAGTCGTTGAGCGCACACAGGGCCGAGCCCTTCACCACCGGGATGTCGTCGCCGGGGAACTGGTAGGACGAGAGCAGTTCGCGCACTTCCAGCTCGACCAGTTCCAGCAGTTCCGGATCGTCGACCATGTCGCACTTGTTCAGGAACACCACCAGCGAGGGCACGCCGACCTGGCGCGCCAGCAGGATGTGCTCGCGCGTCTGCGGCATTGGGCCGTCGGCCGCCGACACCACCAGGATCGCGCCGTCCATCTGCGCCGCGCCCGTGATCATGTTCTTCACATAGTCGGCGTGGCCGGGGCAGTCGACGTGGGCATAGTGCCGGTTCTTGGTCTCGTACTCGACGTGCGCCGTCGAGATCGTGATGCCACGAGCCCGCTCTTCCGGCGCCTTGTCGATCTGGTCATACGCCGTGAACGTCGCACCACCAGACTCCGCCAGGACCTTGGTGATCGCCGCCGTCAGCGACGTCTTGCCATGGTCGACGTGTCCGATCGTCCCGATGTTGCAGTGCGGCTTCGTCCGCTTGAAACTTTCCTTGGCCATTTCCGCAGTCCGTCTAAACCATCGACTTGTGAAGAAGGGCTACGGCACCGCGCCGCAACCCGGGAAACTTTATTCACCACACCGCCCCGCCGTTTCCGGCCGACCCGTTGCCGTTCCCGGCCGGGAGCTTGGAGCGGGTGATGGGAATCGAACCCACACAACCAGCTTGGAAGGCTGGGGCTCTACCATTGAGCTACACCCGCGCACCAGGCTTACAGTTCCAACCCATCCGCCGTCGTCCCCGGTATGCCCTGGCCCGCCGGGCCTCAGGCTCGCCGCCCACCCGCCCGCTGGCCCGAAGGCCCGTGTGGTGGAGGGGGTTGGATTCGAACCAACGTAGACATTCGTCGGCAGATTTACAGTCTGCTGCCATTGACCGCTCGGCCACCCCTCCACTCAGGGTGTGACGCACAGGAAGACCTGCCCGCCAGAGCGCCGCACTATGGTCATTTGCGTTGCCGTGTCAATCGGGAAACCACGGTGCCGGAAAACCTCCGCACGGCCTGGGATATGAACAACAGAAAGACAGCGTCGCCCGCTGATTGCGCCGACCAGGAGAGCCGGACTATAAGACACGGCATGGACAGACGCAAACACGGCGGCCGCGGCGGCAAACCGCCGCCGCCCCCGGACGGCAACAAGCAGCGCCGCGGCGGCAAGCCGGCGACGCCCCAGGCCCCGGCCGGCGCCAAGCCGGCGGCGACCAGGCCCCTGACCGGCGCCAAGCCGGCAGGCCCCCGGACGCTAGCCGGCGCCAAGCCGGCGCCGGTCAAGACGGCTTCCGTCAATGCCGCGCCCCAGGGCCCGGGCACGCGACCGCGCCCTGCCCCGCGCGAATCGGGCCTGTGGCTCTATGGCCACCATCCGGTCCTGGCGGCGCTGGAAAACCCCGACAGACGCTGCCTGCGCCTGATGATCACCGCCCAGGATGCCGATGCCCTGGGCCCGCGGTTGACCCGTGCCCTGGCCGCCCGCGGCCTGGAATACGAATCGGTCTCGCGCGAGATGATCGAGCGGGTCCTGCCACCCGCCTCGGTGCACCAGGGCGTCGCCCTGAAGATCGAGCCGCTCGAGGAACTGGCCCTGGACGAGGCCTGCGCCCGCGACATCGACGAACGCGCCATCGTGGTCGTGCTGGATCAGGTGACCGATCCCCACAATGTTGGCGCCATCATGCGCTCGGCCGCGGCTTTCGGGGCCAAGGCGGTGGTCGTCACCGACCGCCATGCCCCCGGCGCCACCGCGGTGATGGCCAAGGCCGCCTCGGGCGCCCTGGACGTCATTCCCCTGGTCCGGGTGGTCAACCTGGCCCGCGCCCTGGACGAGCTGGGCGAACTCGGCTACTGGCGCGTGGCGCTGGATGCCGACACGGCGCAGACCCTGGCCGATACCGATACCACGGGCTCGGTCGCCCTGGTCCTGGGGGCCGAGGGGGTGGGCCTGCGCCGCCTGACCAAGGAGCGCTGCGATGCGATCGCCAAGCTGCCGATCGGCGGCGGCATCGAATCGCTGAATGTCTCGAATGCGGCGGCTGTTGCGCTGTACGAACTGGTGCGCGGGCGCTGAAATAGGCGAGCTGGCGACGCTTCAACGAGCGCCGGCCGTACAGGGGTTGCGGGGGAAATCATGGCGCAGTGGAGCATCGACAGCGTGCCGGATCAAACCGGCCGCGTGGCCGTCGTCACCGGTGCCAACAGCGGGCTGGGACTGGAAACCGCCCTGGGCCTCGCCCAGCGGGGCGCCCAGGTGATCCTCGCCTGCCGCGACCAGGCCAAGACCGAGGCCGCGATCGCCCGGATCCGCGGCCGCCACCCGGCGGCGCGGGTGGAGTTCATGGCCCTGGACCTGGCCGATCTCGCCTCCGTCGCCGGCTTCGCCGGCCAGGTCATGGGCCGGCTCGAGCGCCTGGACCTCTTGATCAACAATGCGGGCGTCATGGCCCTGCCCCTGCGCCGCACCAAGGACGGCTTCGAAATGCAGGTCGGCACCAACCACCTGGGCCATTTCGCCCTGACCGGCCGGTTGCTCCCCCTGGTCCAGAAGACCGGCGGCAGCCGCATCGTGACGGTGGCCAGCCTGGCCCACCGCCGCGGCCGCATCGACCTCGACGACCTCAACTGGGAACGCCGGCCCTATAGCAAGTGGGACGCCTACGGCCAGGCCAAGCTGGCCAATCTGGTGTTCGCCCTCGAACTGCACCGACGCCTCGCCGCGTCGGGGTCGAAGACCATCAGCACCGCCGCCCACCCGGGCTTTGCCGCGACCAACCTGCTGACCGCCGGCCCGATCATGGAGAAATCCGCGATCGCCAAGGCCGTCATGTCCCTCAGCGGCGCCCTGCTCGCCCAGTCGTCGGCCAAGGGCGCGATCCCGACCCTGCACGCCGCCATGACGCCCGGCATCGCCGGCGGCAGCTACTGGGGCCCCGACGGCCCCTTCGAGATGTGGGGCGGCGCCCCGGCCCCCGCGGTGGCGCTGAAAAAAGCCCAGAGCGAGAAGACCGGCGCCGGCCTGTGGGCCCTGTCGGAAAAGCTCACCGGCGTCAGCTATTTGAGCTGAACAGCGCTCGCGCTTTGCCCTTCCGTTCCGTGCGGCCTGCCATTATGTAGGGGCCGTGCCCTTGTAGCTCAGCGGTAGAGCAGCGGTTTTGTAAACCGAAGGTCGCGGGTTCAATCCCTGCCGGGGGCACCATCACCCATCGCTACCCCCTGCCCGACAGGGTCTTCGCCGCCTCCAGGTGCGAGGCAGCCATGGCGGCGGCACCCCTGGCCACCGTCTTGATCTGCGAATCGTCGCCGCCGTCGACATAGGCCTGATGCAGTTTCAGCGCCCTGTGTTGGGCGGCCACCTGGCCTTCGATGTAGAGGCGGTCGAAATCGGCCTCGCCAGCACGTTCCAGCGCCGCAAGACCGGCCTGATGCTCGGCATCGAGTTGGGCCGGCAGGCTGATCGTCGGCTCGAGCCCGATCAACTCGCCCTGCAGTCTTGCCGCGGCGTCCTGGTGCGCCCGTGCCACCTCGACGGCGAAGGCCTGGACATCGGCGCGCTTGCTGCGCTGCAAGGCAAGTTTCGCGGCAGCGATCTCGAACAAGTCGATCTGCCCCGCGGACTGGATGTAGCTGACCGTCGCGGCCGAGGTCACCAGAGGCAGCATCGCGCCCGTCGGATCCTCCACTGTTCTGGCCTGGGACGGCGCGCCTGCCAAGGCAAGCACGGCGGCACCGACGACGGCGATCATTCTCTTCGTCATGGCTGGCTCCTTGCTTCACGAGCCCCACTTGAAGGAAAGATGTGGCAGCCGCGAGTGTTCCAGCCCGCGGGCAAAACTTGACGATCGTCCTTTTTTCTTCGTTGCCATGCCGTCGCGAGACTGTAACCTCGCTCGGGCATGTTCGTTGTTCCGGTGCTTGGCGTTTCCGTATTGATTGCAATCAAGGGGAGAGTGGGCCTATGTCGTCCTACGCAATCGAAAAAATCGAAGGCATCGGACCGGTTTTCCGGGACAAGCTGAAGGCCATCGGCATCGATACCACCGCCGAACTCCTGAACGCCAGCCTGACCCCCGCCGCCCGCGAAGCCACTGCCGAAAAGGCCGGCTTGACCACCCACCAGATCCTGGAATGGGCCAATCGCGCCGACCTGATGCGGATCAAGGGCATCGGCGAGGAATATGGCGACCTGCTGGAATTCGCCGGCGTTGACACGGTGAAGGAACTGAAGAACCGGGTCGCCGCCAACCTGCACAAGAAGCTGGAAGAGGTGAACGCCGCCAAATCGCTGGTGCGCCGCCTGCCCACGCCGGCCGACGTCGCGGACTGGATCGAGCAAGCCAAGGGCCTGCCGGCGACGCTGACCTATTGACGGTCGCGCGCCCGCGCCATGACCAAAACTGACCGGCATGCCGGTCTGCGATTGAGGCGGCGCCTGGGCGCCGCCTTGATGGCGGCCCTGATCGGGCTGGGCTCGGGCCCGGTCGCGCCGGCGCTTGTCCGCACCGCGGTGGTCGCGGCGGCCTTCACCGTGGCCGCGCCGGATCAGGCCGAAGCCCGCCGCAGCGGCTCGTCAGGCGGGTACAGCCGGCCCGGCGGCAGCAGCGGGTCGACCCGCACCCCTTCCTTCGGCGACAGCAGCTCGTCCTCCAGCGGCGGCTATGCCAGGCCCGGCAGCGGCAGTGCCGGCTCGTCGGGCTATGACAGCGGCTATTCAGGATCGGGCTCCGATCGCAGCGCCTCGCGCGGGCAATCGCGCAGCGCGCTGGACGATTTCCTCACGCCCGAAACCCGCACCCCTTCGGCCGGCAGCAGCGGCAGCGGCTCGGGCGGCAGCGGCTCGGGCGGCAGCGGTTCGACGACGCGGCGGCCGCGCAGCGACGATGCCGACCCCTACGGTTACTACGGCGATCGCGGCTATCGCCCGCCCGACTATGCCTCGCGCGGCCGCTCCAGCTTCGGCGTCTTCGATGCCGTGCTGTTGTGGTACCTGCTCGATACGATCAGCGATCGCAGCCATGCCGACTTCTTCCGCGACAATCGCGACGACCCCGGTTACCGCGAATGGCGGGCGGAGGCCGACGCCCAGGCGCAAAGCGATCCTGAATTGAAGGCTAAGCTCGCCGCGCTGGACCGGCAACTGGCGGCCGGCGGCGGCGATCCGGCCCGCGCCGGCCAGGTGCCGGCCGACGTGCCCGACCAGGTCGCCCGGGCCCGCGGCCTGGGCGAAGGCCCGGGCATGGGCACGATTCTGATCGTGGTCCTGATCGGCGGCTTCGTCCTGTTCATGATGTGGAAGATGTCACGCCCCCGCAAACCCCCGGGCGGTCAGCCGCCCCGCACCCAAGGCGGCGACGGCACCATGCTGGGCACCGCCGCCGCGATCCTGCGCAACAAGGCTTCGGGCGCCAAATACCAGCCCGACCTGTTCCGCGTCGGCATGCCCCTGACCCTGGACCCCGCCCCCTTTATCCTGGCCGAAGGCATGACCAAGGTGACCGCCCCCAAGGCGGGGATGGACAATGGCCGGATCGGCGTCGATGCCATCGGCACCGTGACCGACGGCGCCGGCACCTATCACCGGCTCTACCTCGAAGACGAGGGCGCCTTCTTCCAACTGGTCCTGGACGCCCAGGGCAACCCGTCGGAATGCCGTTATTTCAAGCGCCTCGACGAGATTCAGCCGGCCGACAAGGACGAATGGGGCTTCTGGCTCGACAAGACCGACGGCATGATCGGCTGGCCGGAATTCGAGACCAAGGACGGGCAGCGCTATGCCCGCGCCTGGTCGCCCGGATCGTCCAAAGTGCCGCCGCGCGACGTGACGGAGGCGATCGAGAACCTGGAGGGCACGATAGAGCGCAAGCTGCACATGATGCTCTATGCCCGCAAGACCGGCCGCGCGGATCCCGCGCCGGCGGTGGAATACCTGCTGGTCACCGCGGTCGACGCCAAGGGCGAGGCCTGGGTCGAACTGCACGCCGGCATCGACATCAACCCCAGCGCCCTCTCGTTGAGCTGACGCAGGACAGAGGCACCCCATGGAGGCGACCTTGGATCACATTCTCGACGTGCTGGGCGGCGCGCTGCCGACACTGCTGACGCAATTCGGCATCACGGTCATCCTGCTGGCCATCGGTGTCTTTCTTTATCAGCTCCTGACCCCGTTCCATGAACGGTCGCTGGTGGCCCAGGGCAACAGCGCAGCCGGCATCGTCCTGGCGGGGGCGGTCCTGGCCCTGGCGATCCCGCTGGCCTCGACCCTCGCCACCTCGACGGCGCTGATCGACATCGTCCTGTGGGGCGTCGTCGCCCTGGTGCTGCAATTGGTGACGCTGCTCGTGGTGGCCCTGGTGCTACGCGGCTTCAAGGAACAGATCGAACGCGGCAACGACGCCGCCGCACTGACTCTGGCCGCCACTCAGGTCGCGGTGGCCCTGCTCAACGCCGGCGCCATGGCCGGTTGACGCCTAAGTTCCACCCCTCACAACCCCAAGGGAGAGCCCATGTTCACCTTCATCAAGAATCTGATCGGCGTGAAGACCGACCAGGCCGTGCAATCGGGGCTCGAAGCCCTGGTCCGCTGGGATCCCAAGGCTGCGACCGAGGCCGAGCTGCGCACCATGGAGCAGCACCTCGACACCCTGGGGACCGAGGTCGCCAAGGCCCGCGCCTCGTTCCAGAAGGAGAAGAAAGAGTCGGACGCCATCAAGGCCCTGAGCGAGCAGCGCCTGGCCGCGGCCGAGACGCTGCAGATCCAGGCGACCGAAGCCAATGACCCCGAGCGCAAGGCGAGCCTGGAGAAGAGCCTGAACCAGCTCTTGAAGATGCTGGAAGACATGGCCCCGGACATCGACCGCGAAGCCAAGGATGCCGAGGACGCACAGTCCTTCCTGGCCCAGTTGGAAGAAGCCTACAGCGGTGCTGGTGCCAAGCTGAAGGATGCCCGCAGCGAGCTCGAACGCGCCCAGCGCACCATGGCGCGCGCCGAGCAGCAGCGGGACATGGCCGAGCGCCAGGCCGACGCGGCCAAGCGTGCGGCCGGCCTGGCCGGCGCCACCTCGAGCCTGAACGTCGCCCTGAAGGCCATGCAGGACGCGGCCGAGAAGGACCTGGTCGCAGCCGAGGCCGCCAATGCCAAGGCCAGCCTGCTGAAGCCGACCAAGCCCGAACAGGACGATCCCAACATCGCCGCGGCGCTGGCCAGCGCCTCCGGCCCCAAGCCGACCACGGTGACCGACCGCCTCGCCGCAATTCGCGCCAAAATCGGGAAATAAGGTTAACATCGGCAAACAGGGTTAATATTGGCGGCTCGGGGGAGAGCACCCCCGAACCGCCGACATTGGTCAACCCCCCTGATCGGATGGGGATTACACCGGAGGCAAAGGCGGAGAGGTTAAGGGTCGCAGAGCTGGCTTAATTCAGGGGGCGACGACGGTGGAATTTTCGCAAGACCCACAAATGGAAAAACTGATCCAGGGGATCGGGCGGTGGCTCCGCGGCCTGCGGGCGATGCAGGGTCTTTCAATCGACACGCTTGCGGCGCGCTCGGCGCTTTCCGTGGCCCGTATCGAGGATATCGAACAGGGCCATGGCGCGGTCATCGATATCGCCGAAATGAACGCCCTGCTCAAGGTGATCGAACCCGGCATCATGGCGCGGATGGTGGAATTTGCCCTGACGGTGGGGGCCGCCTCGGAAAGCGCCGGCGAGGCCAGCGAACTCTCCCACCTCGCCAGCCGCATCGTCGGCGCCTTCGGCGGTGTCCCGTCACCGGCCACGCGCAATGCCGTGGCCGAGTTGATGGAAGCCGTGGCCGGCTATGGCGGCCGCCGCCGGCTGCACGCCTAGGCAACCGGGCCGCTCGGATCGGCCCGGTCGCCCGGCGGTCAGTTGCCGCCCAGCAGCACGTCCAGGATCAAGCCGGTCGCGACCGACGCGATGACGATGTCGCGGTCGACGACGTAATAGCCATAGCCCCGCGGCAGCGGATCGAAGTCGCGCACCAGGATCGGCGGCGCCTCGTAGTAGTAGCCCCGCGGCAGGTAGCCGCCGCGGACAAGCTGACGATAGTGACCCGGGGCATCGGGCGATAATAGGACGGATAGCGGGTATACCAGCCGCGCATCCGATCACGGTCCCGACTGGCAAAGCGCGCACCGTCGTTGAAGCCGCGATCGTAGCCCCGGCCATAGGCGTAGGGGTCACGGCGCGGCGCCGGACGGATGACCACCACCCGATCGTCATCGCCACGATGGTGGCGATATTCGCGGTCGGAATAGTAATATCGGTGCTTGTCGTGACCGCGGCCACGCCCGTGGTCGCTGTCGGCAAGGGCCGCGCCGGCAGGCGCGATCAGCGCCGCGGCGAGAGCCATCAGAATTAGCGGTTTGCGGATACTCATTTTTGCCACCCTGGCAGAGTTGATGCACAAGGAATGCAGCAGCGCGATCCGGGTTCCGTATTCGTTAACGAACGACGTCGCGGATGATGTCGACGATGATTCCGGTGGCGATTTCAACCAGCAGGACATCGGGGCCGATGATCATCCGGTCGAAACCGGACGGCAGCGGCGACAATTGCCCGGCCAGGCCCGGCGGCAGCGCCTTCTTGGCAATCCCCGGCGGCAGGCGGCCTTTGGTGACCAGTTGCTTGCGGATGCCCGGCGGCAGGCCGTCGAGGTAGCCGCTGTTGCGCAGGAAATAGTTGGAGATCAACTGCCGGTCGGAGGCGCCGAACAAGGCCGCCGCGACGGCGCCGCCCACGGCCTCTCCGACACTGTCGGTGGTATCGGCGTTGCCGTGGCCTTGACCCGGATTCTTCGGCTTGCCCACCACCTGCGCCGGGGCCACCAGCGTGAAAGCCAACAACGCCGCAACGACGATGCGACTATTCATTGAGCGTCCTCCCGCGATTCGATCTGTCAGCAGAATGCAGGCCGATGATCGCGGTTCCGGCTCGGCGCGTCAGCCGATTATTTCTCAGGCTGTGTTGCGGCCGTGCCGTAGTCGACCCGGGTCAGGACCAGGCCCTCGGCCGGGGCGGTCGGCCCACCGGCGGCACGGGTCCTGGCCGCCAGCGCCGCCGCGACATCGGCCGGCGTCCATTTGCCCTCGCCCACCAGCTTCAGCGTGCCGACCATGATCCGTACCTGGTGGTGCAGGAACGAGCGCGAACTGGCCTCGACGTGAATTTCCTCGCCCACCCGGGCCAGCACCAGCCGGTCCAGCGTCTTCATCGGCGACTTGGCCTGGCATTCGGTGGCCCGGAAGCTGGAAAAATCATGATGCCCGACCAGCACCTTGGCGCCCTCATTCATCGCCTCGACATCCAGCCGCCGGCTGACATGCCAGACCCGGCCGGTGGTGTAGGCGGGCGGCGGGCGGCGGTCGAGAATACGGTAGAGGTAATGTCGGCCGGTGGCATCGAAGCGGGAATGGAAGTCGGGCGCCGCCAGCGCCGCCTCGACGATGGCCACAGGGGCCGGCTTCAGGTGGAAGTTCAGGGCATTGGCCAGCGTTCCCGGCTCGATCTCGCGCTCGAGGTCGAAATGGGCGACCTGGCCGGTGGCGTGGACGCCGGCATCGGTGCGCCCGGCCGCCATCAACGTCACCGGCATGCCATTGTTCAGGTGGGCGGCCGCTGCCTCGATCGCCCCCTGCACGGTGGGGACATCGTCCTGCCGCTGCCAGCCGGAAAAGGCCCCGCCGTCGTATTCGACGGTAATGCGGTAGCGCGGCACCGGCCCTAGCCCAGGACGGTGCCGACCGGCACCCTGAAGCCGCGCAGAAGGTCGGCGGCGGTCATCGGCGCCTTGCCCGGGCGCTGGATCTTGACCAGGCGCACGGCGCCGCGCCCGCAGGCGATGGTCAGGCGCTCGTCCAGGACCATGCCCGGCGTTGCCTTGTGGACTTCGTCATGGAGCGGCACGACACACAGGATCTTGCAGCGTTCGCCCAGGATCTGCGCATAGGCGCCGGGCGCCGGCAGCAGGGCGCGAACCTGGCAATCGATGGCATCGGCCGAGACCGAGAAATCGATGCGCGCGTCTTCCTTGGCGATCTTGCGGGCGTAGGTCACGCCTTCGACATCCTGCGGGCGGGGCCGCGCCCGGCCCGCCGCGATCAGGGCCAGGGCATCGACCATCAGGGGCGCGCCCAAAGCGCCGAGCTTGTCGTGCAGGCTGCCGGCGGTGTCCGTGGGCGTGATGTCGATGCGTTGTTCCAGCACGATCGGCCCCTCGTCCAGGCCTTCGGACATGGCCATGACGGCCACACCGGTCTCGTCATCGCCGGACCAGATCGCCCGCTGGATCGGGGCGGCCCCGCGCCAGCGCGGCAGGATCGAGGCATGCAGGTTGAAACAGCCCAGGCGCGGCGCCCACAGCACGGCCGCCGGCAGGATCAGGCCGTAGGCCACCACCACCGCGGCATCGAGCTCGAGATCGGCAAAGGCCGCCTGTTCAGCGGGGTCGCGCAGGCTCTTGGGCGCGCGCACCGCGATGCCGGCGGCCTCGGCCACAAGGTGGACGGGCGACGGGGTCAGCTTCTGGCCCCGGCCGGCCGGGCGGGGCGGCTGGCTGTAGACCGCGGCGACCTCGTGGCCGGCGGCGATCAAGGCATTGAGGGTGGGCACCGCAAAGTCGGGCGTGCCCATGAAGGCGAGGCGCAGGCGGGTCAAACCTTGGCGAACTTCTTCGCCTTGGCCACCTTGCGCAGGATCATGCTGCGCTTGGCAAAGGACAGATGGTCGACGAACAGCACACCTTCGAGATGGTCCATCTCGTGCTGGATGCAGGTGGCCAGCAGCCCCTCCATCTCTTCCTCGTGAACCTCGCCCTTGGCGTCCTGGAAGCGGACGCGGACCTTGGCCGGCCGCTCGATCTCGGCATATTGCTCGGGCACCGACAAGCAGCCCTCCTCGTAGACCGAGCGTTCCTCGCCCGACCAGACGATCTCCGGGTTGATGAAGACGCGCGGCCCCTTGGGTTCGTCCTCGCGGGCGATGTCCATGACCAGCAGGCGCTTGGCCACCCCGACCTGGATCGCGGCCAGGCCGATGCCCGGCGCCTCGTACATGGTCTCGAACATGTCGGCGATCAGGCGCGCGAGGGTGTCGTCGAAGACCTCGACCTTGGTCGACTTCTGTTTCAGGCGCGGATCGGGCGCGACAAGGATGGGACGGATGGCCATCTCCGGTAGGTATGACGAGCCATGGGGCGCGTCAAGCGATGCCCGCGCAATCCTCGCCCGCGACAATGCAAATACTTGTCCCCCTGCCCCCTGGATGTTAGGAGGGCCGCCGATCCGGCGACGAGAGACCGGGCGGAGGAAAACATGCGCCGCACCATGCTTCAGGCCAAGTTGCACCGCGTAAAGGTCACCCAGTGCGAGCTCGACTACGAGGGCTCCTGCGCCATCGACGACGACCTGCTCGAAGCCTCGGGCCTGCTGCCCCTGCAGAAGATCGACATCTACAACGTCAACAACGGCGAGCGCTTCTCGACCTATGTCATCCGGGCCGAACGCGGCTCGGGCGTGATCTCGCTGAACGGCGCCGCCGCCCGCAAGGCCCAGAACAATGACATCCTGATCATTGCGGCCTATGTCGAGGTCGAGGAAGCCGAACTGCCCGGCTTCGCCGCCAGGCTGGTCTATGTCGACGGCCAGAACCGCATCAAGTCGACGGCGAGCGAAATCGCCGTGCAGCCGGCCGCCGGTTGGGGCAAGGCGGCGGAGTAGGCACCGCATTGCTTCGGGGTTATGGTGGCGCGGCGCCGGGGGCGGGCACGCACCGGCGCGCCAACAAGACCGCGGAGGACCACATGCTGCGCACGTCGCTCGCTACCCTGTTCACGTTTGGCCTTGTCATGGCCGCGCAGGCGGAAACGCCGCCGGCTGCCACTACCGTCGAGATCAAGAACCCCGAAGGCGCGACCCTCGGCACCGCCACCCTGACGGGCGCGCCCAAGGGCGTGATCCTGCGCATCGAGGCCAAGGGGCTGACGCCCGGCTGGCACGGCATGCACTTCCATGAGAAGGGCGACTGCTCGGACGCCGAGTTCAAGAAGGCCGGCGGCCACGTTCACGGCGACGCCGCGCTGGTGCACGGCCTGCTGAACCCGGCAGCCACGGATGCGGGCGACCTGCCCAACCTCTATGTGGCGGCGGACGGCAGCGTGACCGTCGAACTCTACTCGACCCTGGTGGCCCTGACGCCCGGCACCGACCGTCCCGCCCTGCTCGACGCCGACGGCTCCGCCCTGGTGATCCACGCCAACCCCGACGACTACGCCGCCCAGCCCATCGGCGGCGCCGGCCCACGGGTGGCTTGCGGCGTGATCAAGTAAGGCGATACAGCAAGCGAGTTCCATGTCGCTCACAACCAGTTCCACCGCCCCCAAGAACTACATCACCCCGGAAGGCTATCGCCGCCTGGCCGACGAATTGCGCGACCTCTCGCGGGTCGAGCGGCCAAAGATCGTCGAGATCGTGTCCTGGGCGGCGGGCAATGGCGACCGGTCGGAGAACGGCGACTATCTCTATGGCAAGAAGCGGCTGCGCGAGATCGACCGGCGCATCCGCTTCCTGACCAAGCGCCTGGAAGGCGCCGAGGTCGTCGACCCGGCGCAGCAGCGTAACAAGGCCCGTGTCTTCTTCGGCGCGACCGTGACCTATGTCGGCGACGACGATACCGAGCGCACGGTGCGCATCGTCGGCACCGACGAGGCGCGCTCGGAACAGGGCGAGATCTCTTGGGTCTCGCCGGTCGCCCGCGCCCTGCTGAAGGCCGAGGAAGGCGACGTGGTGCAGGTCGCGACGCCGGCCGGGGCCGAGAGCATCGAAGTGGTGAAGATCGCCTATTGATACAGGCCCGCTAGCCGGCGGCGGCGAACCGCGGCAACAGCAGCAGGGCGAAGACCGTCGCTATCCCCACGACGATACCGACAATGTTCCAGGCGTTGTATTTCGAGTTCTGGACCAGGGCAATGTTGCCCGGTCTGTGCAGCCGGTTGACGGCGAGCACGGCGGGAACCGCGCAGGCGGTCTGCAGCACCGCCAGCAGCAGGGCCACGGCAAACGCCTTGCCGCTGCCGACAAAGGCCATGTTCACCCCGAAACTGGCGAAATAGAGCGCCGCCGACAGGATGGCCGCACCCACGCCCAGCCATCGCGGCAGCGGTGCTCGCTCGTTGCGCCGATTGGCCGCCCGGAACATGGGAAACAGCCAGAAGGGATAGAAAAGCGCCCGCCAGAACGCCCAGGTCCGCCCGCCCTCGAACTCGTTTCGCCAGCGATTGCACTTCCACAGCCAGAAAATGGTGTAGGTGCCCCAGGTCGCGAGGCTTAGCGCCAGGAACTTGTCGAGGCTGACGGGGTAGTAGAAGCCTTGCTGCGCATAGGCGCGATCGGCCCGCAGATTGAAGATCGCGGCACAGAAGATCAGCCCGCTCATCGAGAGGAAGATCGCCGACGGCCAGAGCACGCGTTTGGTCATCTCGGCGAGTTGCTGCGGCGTGGGCGGTTTATCCGGGGTGGCGCCGGCGAAGGACGTCATGCCCTTGGAGCTGGAGACGCCGCCCCGGCCGAGCACGGCGCTCAGGTCGTAGGTACTCCACAGAAAGCCATCCACATCCTTGGCGTCCCGCAGGTAGGGCTTGATGCCCGCCGCCGGGACCTCGGGCTGCTTGATCTCGAGGCTCCAGTCCGCCGTGAACGAGCCCCGCCGGCTCTCCGATTCCCGGCTGAAATGGAAATAGTCGTTGCCCACGGTAATGTGATCGAGCGCGGTCATATGCACGCCCTCGCCCGTGATCGAGACCACATGCTCCCGAAACATCGGATAGGGCAGGTCGACCGGCGCCCGCCGCTTGGCCGCGCCCGGTGTCTCCAGCATGTCTTCCAACAGGTCCGCCCGCAGCGGCCAACGGTGGTCCTCCACCCCCTCGGCCAGTTCCTGCTTGTCGATCAGATAGCGCTCGGTCACCGTCAATTCGTTGGCATCGCGGTCGTCGTCGACGGTGATCGGGCCCTGCATGGTCGCCCGGGATAGAGGCGATAGTAGTAGTCGCCGTACTTTTTGCTGGTCGCGGCCAGGGACGACGAGGCCAGTTGGCGGCGCATCCAATCGGCTTCGCGGCTTTGATAAGTGGTGGTCACGGTCAGCGTGACGGGTTCGTCCGCCGCCTTGGGCACCTCGAAGGCTTCGCGCGTGACGGCGGTCGCGTGCCCTGGCCTCGCCCGGGGGATCGGCACGAGTTCGGCCGAGCCGGCGAAAATCGGCAGGCCCCAGCCATAGTTCGGCGGCGCCAGATTCCGGCCGACGCCGCCTTGATGGGACCGGGTCGGGTCGAGCCAATAGGTCTCGCCGGCAATCCTGGCGGTTACGATCGCGTGATCGAAGGCATAGGGTGAGGGCAACCGGTCTGCCAAGGCCCACCCTTCGTCGATACTTGCCAGTGCGACATGAGACTCGATGCCCAGGCGCTTCAGCACGGTCGCCAGCAGCAGGGCCTTGTCCTTGCAATCGCCGTAGGCGCTGGTGACGACCTCCTGCGGGCTGCGCGGAAAATAGGAGCCCTTGCCGATTTCGATGCCGACATAGCGGATCTGGTCCTGGACCAGCCGCAGCGCCCGGCTCATCCGCTCCTCGGGCGCCACATAGCTCGACGCGATGAGATCGACCTGATCACCGAAGGCTTTCGGCAGGGCCTGGTCCGTCGTGTAGTACGGCGCCATTTCGCCGGTCAGGTCGCCCCATCCCGCCATGGTCGTCACCTCGATCGTCGACCAGGGATCGTACCAACTCGGCACATTCGCCTCGGCCGGCATCGGCTGCGGATCGCTGACCGTCCACTCGTAGGTCCGGCTTGCGGCATCCTGGGCCACGAGGTCCAGCTTGCGCCCGTCGGCGGATCGCTGACGGAGCGCTTTGTCCCCGTGCAGGATGATCCGCGCCCGCGCGAAGGCCGTCGGCGTCGACCATGCCGTCCTGAAACGCACCGAGAGATCCCCGGCGGCGATCTTGGGCTTGCGGTACACCGTGAAGGCGTAATCGACAATGTCACCGACCCGGATATCCTTCAGGTTGGCGTGGACCGTCAGATAGCCATCGAGGATGCCTTCGGACAGGTCTTCCTCCTGGCGGAAGGTTTCAAAATCGGTCGTCCCCGTCAGGTCGATGGTCTGGCCATCGCGGGTCACCGTGACCTTGTTGACGCGCAGAGTCTCGTGGGTGGGGTCGAACACTTCGCTGATCGCCGCGGCTTCCTCGAGGCCCTGCCGGCTCTGCACCTGATAGGCGTAGCGTGAGTAGTACTCGACCTCGCCTTCGCGCCAATCGATCTGCCGGTCGACCAGCAGGAAATAGAGGCCGCCCGAAACCTCGGCGGCGCGATCGGGGTTGGCGGCCGGCACAGCCATCGGCAATGCCCAGGACGGCGCCGGCGCGACATAGTCGCTGGCGGCGAGCGCGACCCCAGGCATGATGACCGGCAACCAGAAGGAAAGAAGCAAGCGCCCCAGGGCACGACCCGCAAACATGTTTGGTCTCTCAAATCGCCAGATGCTCAACGCCGCAAAGCATCGATATTAGGCACCATTCGGGCCATTGGCGAGAATCTCGAATTTGCCTTCGCGGTAAAATCGCGCAGCCGGGCCGGAGGGGCCTGTTTACTGCCGCGTCAGCGTGTAGATCACGTTGTCGAGGGCGAAGAGGGCCGTGCTGGCGTCCCGGAAATGATAGGAGAACAGGCCGGTCGAGCAGGCGACGTCGATCCCGGGCACCTCGCCCGGCGGCAGGCCCAGCGCCGCCGCTGCCTGGGCTTGACGGCCCTCGGGCAGGCCGCCCTGGAACAGGCCTTCAGGCGGGATGCGGGTGACCTCGTAGCCGACATCCGTGCAGCCGATGACGGACGCGGCGATAACCTCGTGGGCCGCGAAGGTGACGGGCTGGCCCTTGAGCTTGGCCATCTCGGCCACTTCGTCCGGGCTTTGCTGGGCAACCCAGGGGGCCATCACCGCATCGCTGATCTTCCAGGCGCCCAGCAAGGTCTGGTCGGCGGCGTGGGCCGCCGATCCCGCCACCAAGACGGCGAGGACCACCTGCAACAGCACAACAAATCGACGCATTCGATCGCCTCCCCAGGCCCCGTTCCGCGGCAAAGATCGGTCATTCAGCCCGGCCCTGCAACCAGCTTGGGGCCTGCGTGTTGTTATAGATTCAGGCTGCTTGGGAGCCATGGTGATGAAACAGTTGAGTACAATCGCCGCCGCCGGCCTGCTGGCCCTGGCCATGTCGACCAGTGTCGCCGCGGCCGAACAGGCAACCAAGCCCACCACCGGGACGACGGCAAAGCCGACCGGGCTCGAGACGCGCGTCGAGAAAAAGCTCCTGGGCCGGAGCGATAGCTGGCAGCGCTTCGAGCCGCCGCGCCCACTCTATCGTGATCGCTCGGAAAAGCTCTGGCGGCCCTCGACCGGCGACATCAAGCTGCGCCGGGCCGGCGACTAGCTCTCGGAAGGCCGCCTTGCCTTCAGGGCCGCCGCCAGGGTACCGTCGTCGAGATAATCGAGTTCGCCGCCCACGGGCACGCCGTGGGCCAGCCGGGTCACCGACACGCCCTTGTGCTCGATCAGGCCGGCGACATAGTGCGCCGTGGTCTGGCCGTCGACGGTCGCATTCAGGGCCAGCACCACCTCGCGCAGCGGCGGCCCCAGGCGCGGCATCAGGCCGGCGATGCGCAGATCGTCGGGGCCGATGCCGTCGATCGCCGACAGGTGCCCGCCCAGGACATGGTAACGCCCGCGAAAAGCACCCGAGCGTTCGATCGCCCACAGATCGCCCACGCCTTCGACGACGCAGATGACCCCCTGGTCGCGGCCGGGGTCGCGGCAGATCGCGCAGGGGTCGCTGGTGTCCATGTTGCCGCACAGCGAGCAGGCCTTCACCGCGACCAGCGCCTCGGCCATGGCGGCGCTCAGCGGCCCCATCAGCGCCTCCCGCCTGGCAATCAGGTGCAGGGCGGCGCGGCGGGCCGAGCGGGGGCCCAGGCCGGGCAGCTTGGCAAGCAACTGGATCAGGCGGTCCAGGGCGCCGCCGGGCTCGGGTCCGCCGGATGCCATGAAGCGATCAGAACGGCAGCTTGAAGCCGGCGGGCAGGCCCATGCCGGCGGTCGCCTTCTGCATTTCCTCGGCCATGCGCGCCTCGACCTTGCCCTTGGCGTCGCGGTGGGCGGCGACGATCAGGTCTTCCAGTACCTCGGCCTCGTCGGCGACGATCAGGCTGGGGTCGATCTTCACCCGCTTGAGCTCGCCCTTGCCGTTCATGGTGACGGTCAGCAACCCACCGCCCGAGCGCCCCTCGACCTCGACCGTGTCGAGGCTGTTCTGCATGTCGGCCATCTTGGCCTGCATGACCTGGGCCTGCTTCATGATTTCGTTGAGTTTCATGGGTGCTCTCTCAATCGTCGTCGGTCTCGAAATCGAAGATGTCGAGGATGGGGGCATCCTCGTCAGGCTCCTGCTCCGGCATATCGTCGGCCGGCGGCTCGATTGCAACCGCGCCCGCCTTGGCCTTGGCCCGGATTTCCACCAGCTTGGCCCCGGGAAAGGCGCTGAGCAGCGCTTTCACCGGATCGGAATTCAACAGCCGTTCCGCCAGGGCGTTCTTGTCGGCCCGGGCCAGGTCGCCCAGGGTGGGGCCGCCCGGCTCCAGCGAGGTGTCGATCAGCCATGGCTGCCCGGTCCAGGTCTTCAGCAACTCGGCCAGGTCGCGGCCTAAGCTGCGCGGTGCGGTATCGCGCAGGCGCAGGGTGATCCGGCCGGGGGCGAAGGCCACCGGATGAACGTCGTTCATCAGATGGGCGTGCAGACGGATTTCACGCTTGCTCTCAACCAGGGCGGCCACGGCCGCGAAGCTCGCCGGCGGTGCCGTTTCCGGGCTCTTGAGATAGACGACATTGCCCTGCGCCGAGGCGACCGGGCTGCGCTCGGGGCCGGGCGCCGGCAGTGGCCGGCCCATGGCGACGGGGCTGGAGACGGCAAGCGCGCTGGCCCCGCCACCGCCGCCCTGCGGCCCGCGCGGGGCACCGGGCTGGCCCTGGGCCCGCTCGTCCAGATACTGCTTCACCAGGTCGGCCGGCGGCGGCAGGTCGACCGCATAGGCCAGGCGGATCAGGATCATCTCGGCGGCCGACAGCGGGCTGGGCGCCATGCGCACCTCGCCCAGGCCCTTCAGCAGCATCTGCCAGGCCCGCGCCAGCACGGGCATCGACAGCGCCCTGGCCAGTTCCAGGCCGCGGGTGCGGTCGTGTTCCGAGGCGGTGGCCTCGCCCGCCGCATCGGGCACGATCTTCAGCCGGGTCAGCCAGTGGGCCAGTTCCAGCAGGTCCTGCAGCACCACCGCCGGATCGGCACCGGTGTCGTACTGGTCGGTCAGTTCGCCCAGGGCGGCCTTCACATCGCCGCGCATGACCATCTCGAACAGATCGAAGACGCGCGCCCGGTCGGCCAGGCCCAGCATGTCGCGCACCGCCCCCTCGTCGACCTCGCCCGCCGCATGGGCGATGGCCTGGTCGAGCAGGGACAGGGCATCGCGCACCGAGCCTTCGGCGGCCCGGGCGATCAGGGCCAGGGCCGGCGGCGCCACATTGGCGCCTTCCCTGGTCGCGATGCCATGCAGGTGAGCGATCAGCCGCTCCTGCTCGATCCGGCGCAGGTCGAAGCGCTGGCAGCGCGAGAGCACGGTGACCGGCACCTTGCGGATTTCGGTGGTGGCGAAGATGAACTTCACATGCGCCGGCGGCTCTTCCAGCGTTTTCAACAGGGCGTTGAAGGCACTGGTGGAGAGCATGTGGACTTCGTCGATGATGTAGACCTTGTAGCGCGCCTGAACGGGGAGGAAGCGCACGCCCTCGATGATCTCGCGGATGTCGCCTACGCCGGTGCGGCTGGCGGCGTCCATTTCCTGGACGTCGATGTGCCGGCTCTCGGCGATCGCCACGCAGTTCACGCACGCCCCGCAGGGCTCGACCGTCGGCCCGCCCTTGCCGTCCAGGCCGATGCAGTTCAGGCCCTTGGCGATGATGCGGGCGGTGGTGGTCTTGCCCACCCCGCGCACCCCGGTCAGCATGAAGGCATGGGCCAGGCGCCCGGCCGCGATGGCGTTGGTCAGGGTGCGGACCATCGCCTCCTGGCCGATCAGCTCGGCAAAGTTGGACGGCCGGTATTTCCGGGCCAGCACCCGGTAAGGCACGGCCACCTCGGCGGCGGGAATCGAGCTGTCATTCATCGGGCGCGATTGTGGCCATGCCCGGCCACTTGAACAAGGCGCATTGAGCGCCCGCGTAGCTTTAGCGGAGCGAGCCAAGGCCGCGGATGCGGCCGCCCGGCGCCTGAGGGACAAATGTAAGTAAGGTGGGAGGCTGGACAACAACCCAGATCGGATTCGTTACGGCTGCTTCCTTCCGGACCTGACCGGGTTCGCGAGGGACCTGTCCATCGCCAACCTCCCGGCGTCTATATCGACGTTCGACGGCGTTTGGGCAAGTCCCAAAACGCAAAAAGGGCGGGCGAGGGGTTTCCCCCTCGCCCGCCCGGCTTGTCACGCGGCCTCGCGCTCGCAGGCCGCCACATAGGCCAGCACCGCCTCGGACCAGCCATCGATGCGGGTCAGCGTGGCGCTGTCCCGCACGAGTGCCGGCTTGTACGGCGCCACGTTGACGACCCAGGTCGGCACCCCCGGCGGCCAGGCCACGGTGTCGTGGCTCTGTTCGTCGGTGATGACGATGAACCGGGTGGCCTTGCGCAGGCGCCGCTCCAGGCCCGCCACCGCCTTGCCCAACAGGGTTCCGGCAAACGGCTGGCTGGCCACGACCGCGTCGCGCAGGGCAAAGCCCCGGCGCGACGCCACCTCGACCAGCTGGTTCGAGAAGGTGTGCACCTCAACCTGGTCGCACACCTCCCGCGCCAGCACGGCAAGGCCGCAGGCCGCGTCGATCCGCGTCGTCTCGCTCCGGGGTGCGATCGGCGCCCCCATCGAACCGGAGACGTCGATCAGCAGCACCGTGTGCCCGGCCAGCGCCAGGTCCAGCCTGCCCGTTGCCCGGAACATGGCCGCCTCCAGCGCCGCCTCGGCCCAGGGCGCGTGGCGCGCCGCCGTGACGAAGCGGAACGGCAGCACGCGGTCGACCCGCTTGGCCGCCAGCGCCGTCTCGATCAGGTCGTGCTCGACGCCGGCCTTCTCCATCAGGCGCAGGTTGCGCAACAGGGCCAGGGCACCCAGCCGGTTCTCGCCCAGCAGCCGCTCGAACGTCGCGCGCTTGTCGGCCCCGCTCGAGAGCGCCACCTCCCAGGTATCGGGGGTGGCGAGGCTGCCCGCCTTCACCTTGGCCAGGAGCAGGGCCTGCGCCTCGCTCTCCGGCTTGGGGTGGGTCAGGCGCAGCACGTCGACCAGCTTGATCGGGCCATCCCTGTCGTACTTGGCGAGCTGGTACTCGTCGAACTTCAGGAAGGCCCGGCCCAGGCCCTTCTTGACCTGGGCGGCCAGCGGCGCCCGCTTGACGATGCCCTCCGGGCTGCCGGCCCAATAGAGGGCCAGGAACTCGGCCAGCTCGTCCGGCCGCTCGACCACGTCGGCCAGCACGCCTGCGACCAGCGGCCGGTAGCGCTCGTGCCGCACCATCTCGCGGGCCAGCAGCAGCGGCACATGCCGCAGCTTGAACGCGCGCCGGGCCTCGCGGGCCAGATCGGCAACGCGTGCCGGCTCGACCTGAGGGACCAGGTTGGCGATGCGGTCGGCGATGGCGACCCCGCCCTCGTAGAAGCTGTCCTCCCACAACAGGCAGCTCAGCACCGCCTTGCGCAGGGAGGCATAGGGCGTGAGGGGCACGGCGAGCGCGCCCTCGTGAGTCTTCGCGGTGATCCCCGCGAGAAGGGACTTGATGTTGAGACGAGCCATGTCGCACCTCCTTTCTGCCGGTGTCGGGCTCCTTGGAAAAATCGGTCTTGCCGGGAAGTAGTGAAAGCGGCTGCCCCGCCGGCGTGCCGGCGGTGGGGGTTCTCGGCCCCCTGGCTTGGTGGAGCGATGTAACCGCTGTCTGCGCCACGGCAAGAGTGGCGATGGTGACCCCATCGGGTAGTTTGGTGGCGGCGCCCTTTTTCGTTTCCAGCGAAGTAATCGCCGCCGGCGCCACGATGGGGCCTGCCGGGTTGCTTTCGGGAACGCTCTTTTCCAGTGCTCTACCATTGAGCTTCGGCGGGCTCGCGCCCGTCGGCAGGAATCGAACCTGCGGCCTCTGCGTTATGATCGAAGAAGTCGTCCCCTGCGCCACGGCAGGTCTCGATAAAGGTTACCCCATCGGGTAGCTTGGTGGTGACGTATCTATAAAGTCGAGGAGCCAAGGGCCCCCACGCCAGCCGAAGAATTCGCCGCCTGCGCCACGATGGGGCCTGCCGGGTTGCTTTCGGGAACGCTCTTTTCCAGTGCTCTACCGTCGAGCTTCGGCGGGCTTGCGCCCGTCGGCAGGAGTCGAACCTGCGACCTCTACGAAGAAATAGTTCCCTGCGCCACGGCAGGATTGAAAATATGACTGTCGGCCCCGCCTGTTGCGGGGCCTTTGCCAGGCCTGGCCGGGATCGCCGACATTCCTGGCACCGCCATCGGTGTCGGGGCTTGTCGCCCCCGTTCCCTCCGGCGGTCCCCGCGCTTTGGGCGTTACACCCCAAGGTCCGGGTCCCTTGGCCCGGCGCGCGGAAATATCCTGGCGGCGGGCAGAAAAAAACCTCTCGCGGCGGGGCCGGAGAGGTTTGCTGCGTCGCCGCTGACCTGTTCGTCAGACGGAAACATCCTCTCTCGCCCCATGGCCGCCGGCGCGACCGTATCCAGCGCATGCCGGATGCAGGTCGACCGTCGATAGCCCTTCGGCTATCCGGCGATTGTCCTGTTCAATCCACATGCGTGACACGGGTCTTGCTCCGAAAACGGCCAGGCCGGCAGGGTGCCGCTGGCGAGAGGAACGGACTTATACGCCCGTCTTGCGGGAAGTAAAGACCCTATTTCCTGCTGTTGAAATATTTTCCCGACATGGCGGCAAGCCTGCCGCAGGCCGGTAATTTACTGGTGTTTATGGATGCGATCGCGGTGGACGGTAACAATCCATGGCGCAACAGTGGCGCCATGAAGCGGGGATCGCGCAAGGCTTGGGGGGCTGGCGTGATGGCGGTTGCCGTCGCGAGCAGCATCCTTTGCGCCAACGGCTTTGGTGCCGTCGCGGCGGTCGCCCAGGACGACGTGTCGGCACCCTGTCGGCGCCTGATCCGCGACAAGTGGGAGCCCTCGCGCGGCAACGACCTGGAAGGCTGCCTCGACCGGCTGGCCGGTTCGCCCGCCACCTATGACGTGAACGGCTACAAGCTCGCCCTGTGGGGCACGGTCCTGCTGGCGACCGACGGCATCGCCCTCTACCAGTCCGAGGATGGCGGCACCTCGTGGGAGGTGGCGCGCCAGCCGGCGGATGTCACCCGCGAGGCCCTGCTGCTGGCCCCGGCCGACCCGCCGCCCCTACCGCCCGAGACCCCCCCCCGCCCGAGACGGCAACCGGCGACGTGAGTGACGGCGCCCAGGCGGCACGCTACAAGATGTGGCTGGCGCTGGCCCGGCGTTGCGACCCTTCCCTGCCCGACGAGGGCACGGCCTTGCGTGATCTGCAATTCAAGGCTTCGGAATGCGAACGCCGCCTGCGCCAGCCTGGCGGTACTGTACCGCCAGCACCCACCCGCTGAGCGTCCAGGCTGTGCCTTGAGGATTTCCACCATGACCGAACCGAGCGCCGCGACCACCTTCGCCGGCAACCCGCTCGACCGCGCCTCGGAAAAGCGCAAGGACGCGGCCTGGATCGCCGATCGCCTGGCCGACGCGCAAGCCCAGATCCTGCCCTTGTGGAAGACCCGCCCCTTCATCATCGAGCAGGGCGGCACCTCGACCCTGGGCCTGCTGCGCAACGGCCTGATCGACAATCTGGTGGCACGCGCGCCGGCGCCGGTCTTTCTGGGCCTCGACAATGGCGCCCCCGTCTTCGCCGTCGACCTGTCGAACGGCCCGGACCCGGCCCGGGGCGGCGTGCTGGACGGCATCGGCCGCTTCAACGAATTGCGCGGCGCCTCGATGATCCTCGACCCCAAGGATGCGGCGATCGCGGCCCAGGCCAAGTCGATCGTCGACTGGCATGCCCGCCACCGTTTCTGCGCCCAGTGCGGCACGCCTACCGAGGTGCAGGCCGGCGGCTGGTCGCGCCGCTGCCCCAACCCCGATTGCAAGGCCGAGCATTTCCCGCGCACCGACCCGGTGGTGATCATGCTGGCCGCGGCGGGCGACCGCTGCCTGCTGGGCCGCCAGCCGCAATTCCCGCCCGGCTTCTTCTCGGCCCTGGCCGGCTTCGTCGAACCCGGCGAGACGATCGAGGAAGCGGTGCGCCGCGAGATCAAGGAAGAAGCCGGCATCAGCATCGGCCGCGTCGCCTATCACGCGACCCAGCCGTGGCCCTTCCCCTCGTCCCTGATGATCGGCTGCTTTGCCGAGGCAACGTCGACGGACATCACCATCGACGAGGAAGAACTGGAAGAAGCCCGCTGGGTCGACCGTGCCACCTGCGCCGACGCCCTGGCGGGACGCAACAGCGATCTCTTCATGCCCCCGGCCATCGCCATCGCCCATCACCTGGTGAAGGCGTGGGTCGAGGGGGCGTTCGACTAGGCCGGGACTCTGCTGCTGGCCTCCCGGCGGAACGGGTGGGCCGGGTAGCAGCCGAGGATCTTCACGTCGGTCGAGAAGAAGGCCAGTTCCTCCAGGGCAAGCTGGACGGCCCGGTCCTCCGGGTGGCCTTCGATGTCGGCGTAGAACTGGGTCGCGGTGAAACTGCCGCTGATCTGGTAGGACTCGAGCTTGGTCATGTTGATGCCGTTGGTGGCAAAGCCGCCCATCGCCTTGTAGAGGGCGGCCGGCACGTTGCGCACCCGGAACACGAAGGTGGTGATGGCCGGCACGTCGGCCAGGGCATCGACCCGCTCGCGCGACAGCACGATGAAGCGGGTGGTGTTGTGGGCCGCATCCTCGATATTCGCGGCCAGGGTGTCGAGGCCGTAGATCTCGGCCGCGATCGACGAGGCGATGGCGCCGATGGTGGGATCGTTCCACAGGGCGACGTCGCGCGCCGCCCCCGCCGTATCGTCGTGCACCACCGGCGTGAGCTGGTTGCTCAGCAGCAGCGAGCGGCACTGCGCCAGCGCCATCTGATGGCTATGCACCGTCTTCAGGCCGGCCAGGGTCGCCCCCTTGGGCGCCAGCAACTGGTGGCGCACGCGCAGGAAATGCTCGCCGACGATATAGAGGTTGGCGTTGGGCAGCAGTTGGTGGATGTCGGCCACCCGCCCGGCCAGGGTGTTCTCGATCGGAATCACGCCGACCAGCGCCCGCCCCTCCGAGATCGCCGCCAGGGCCTCGTCGAAGGTCGGGCAGGCCAGCGGCGTCGCCTGCGGGAACAGCTCGGTCAGGGCAAGATGCGAGAAGGCGCCGGGAGCCCCCTGGTAGGCGACGGTGGCGTTGCCGACACGGGCGGGATCATAGGTCATGACAGGCGGCCTTCGGAGGTGGACCAGGGGCGCAGCCCGACGAATCGGGCCGGCGCCGCGACGATAGACGCAAGACGACGCCGCCGACCAGTGCGGCCGGCCGTACGG
Source organism: Oleomonas cavernae (assembly GCF_003590945.1). Taxonomy (NCBI): domain Bacteria; kingdom Pseudomonadati; phylum Pseudomonadota; class Alphaproteobacteria; order Acetobacterales; family Acetobacteraceae; genus Oleomonas; species Oleomonas cavernae. The sequence goes on from NZ_QYUK01000011.1 coordinate 2,663,690, forward strand.
GCCTGATGCAACGCGGGCATGACCTCGCCTGGACGGGCGCCGGGAAGCGCTGCGGCAACGTGACACGGCGATTGCGCACCGGCTTGGCGCCAGTTTCCGGGGCGCCAGTTTCCGCGGCGATCGCACAACCTTATACGGGTTGCGCCCTTTGCTTGGAAACGGCTAATCTCCGCGCGCCTGCCGGGGTTCGTACATCCTGGTCAGAGGGGACGAGGGCAATGGATTCCTTCGAGTTTAATAAGATCGCCGGTGCGGTGCTGGGCAGTGTCCTGGTGCTTCTGGTCATCGGCAACGTCGGCGACGCCCTGGTGTCGCCGCATCATCTCGACAAGCCGGCCTATGTGGTCGAGGGCGTCGAGGAAGCGGCGACGACCGCGCAAGCCGGGCCTGCCGAGGCAGCGCCGCAGGATCCGCCGGTCGCGACCCTCCTGGCCTCGGCTTCGGCCGAGAACGGCCAGAAGCAGTTCGCCAAGTGCGCCTCGTGCCACACGGTCGACAAGGGCGGTGCCGCCAAGGTCGGCCCGAACCTCTACGGGATCGTCGGCAACAAGCATGGCCACATGGAAGGCTTCGCCTATTCCGAGGCCATGAAGGCCAAGCCCGGCAGCTGGGACTACGAGGCGCTCTATACCTTCCTGCGCTCGCCCAAGGATTACGTCCCGGGCACCAAGATGGGCTTTGCCGGCTTGAAGAAGCCGCAGGACCGCGCCGACCTGCTCGCCTACCTGCGCACCCTGGCCGATTCGCCCGTGCCGCTGCCGACGCCATAGACTGATGAGGCGGCGGGCATGACGGCATCCGGACTTTCCCGCCGCAGCCTGCTCGCCGCCCTCGCCGCCACGCCATTGCTTGGCCCGCTGCTCACGCGCCGGGCCTTTGCCCAGGCGCCGGTCCACGGCCTCGCCATGCACGGCGACCTCAAATACCCCGCCGGCTTCACCCAGTTCGACTATGTCAACGTCGACGCCCCCAAGGGCGGGGAATTGCGGCTGGGCGTGCTGGGCAGCTTCGATTCGCTCAACCCGTTCATCGTCCTGGGCGATCCCGCCGCGGGTGCGGGCGCCATCTACGATACCCTGACCGTTCAGGCCCAGGACGAACCTTTCTCGGAATATGGCCTGCTGGCGGAATCGATCAGCGTCGGACCCAACAGCGCCTTTGTCGAATACACCCTGCGGCCCCAGGCCAGGTTCCACGACGGCACGCCGGTCACCGCGGCGGACCTGATCTTCAGCCTGGAAGCCCTGAAGACCAAGGGCCACCCCTTCTATCGCAGCTACTACGCCAATGTCGCCAAGGCGGAAGCCGTGGGCGAGCATGGCCTGCGCTTCATCTTCGATCAGCCGGGCAACCGTGAACTGCCGCTGATCATGGGGCAACTGGTCGCCCTGCCCCGCCGCTATTGGGAAGGCCGCGACTTTGCCATTCCCAGCCTCGATGTCCCCCTGGGATCGGGGCCCTATCGCATCGGGCGGGTCGACGCCGGGCGCGCCCTCGTGCTGGAACGGGTGGCCGACTACTGGGGCCGCGACCTGCCCGTCAGCCGCGGCCTGAACAATTTCGACCGCTTGCGCTACGACTACTTCCGCGACGAAACGGCGAACATGGAAGCGTTCAAGAGCGGCGCGCTCGATGCCCGCGTCGAGCGCGTGGCGCGGCTGTGGGCGACCGCCTACACTTTCCCGGCGGTGACGGCGGGCAAGGTCAAGAAGCTGGAACTGCCCGACAACAACCCCGCGGGCATGCAGGCGTTCGTCTTGAACATCCGCAAGCCCAAGTTCCAGAATGCCAAGCTGCGCCAGGCCCTGGGCTTCGCCTTCGATTTCGAATGGACCAACAAGGCGCTGTTCTATGGCGCCTATACCCGCACCACCAGCTACTTTGCCAATTCCGAAATGGCCGCCACCGGCCTGCCTCAAGGCGCCGAACTGGCGCTACTGGAACCGTTCCGCGACAAGCTGCCGCCGGAATTGTTCACCAGCGAATTCACGGTGCCGGTCAGCGACGCCTCGGGCCAGGACCGCGCCCTGCTGCGCCGGGCCAAGCAACTGCTGACCGAGGCGGGTTACACCGTGAAGGGCGGCAAGCTGGTCGATGGCGGCGGCCAGCCGCTGACCATCGAATTCCTGCTCGACGATTCGACCTTCGAGCGGGTCGTCGAGCCCTATATCAAGAACCTGACACAACTCGGCATCGCGGCGAACATTCGCAGTGTCGATCCGCCGCAATATATCCAGCGGACCAACAAGTTCGACTTCGACGTCATCGTGAACGTGTTTGGGCAATCCCTGTCGCCCGGCAACGAGCAGCGGGAATTCTGGGGCAGCGCGGTCGCCGATCTCGACGGCAGCCGTAACCTGATCGGGATCAAGGATCCGGTCGTCGACGTGCTGATCGACAAGATCATCTTCGCCACCGACCGCGAGGGCCTGGTCACCGCCTGCCGTGCCCTGGACCGCGTGTTGTCCTGGGGTTACTACGTCGTGCCGCACTGGTATTCGGCCATCGACCGCATCGCCGTCTGGGACCGTTTCGGCCGCCCCGACACGCAGCCGCGCTACGCCACCGGCTTCCCCGATACCTGGTGGTTCGATCCGGCCAAGAACGCCGCCCTCAGGGGTTGAGCCGCGCCACCGCCTGGCGCGCCGCGGCCAGGAACGGTTCGACGCTGGCCGCCTGCGCCGGCGCCAGGGTCGTATAGCGTTCCAGGTTGGCCACCGACTCACGCCAACGCGCCAGCTTGAAGCTGATGGTCGCGGCCAGGTGCCAGTAGCCGGGATTGGTTTCATCCAGCGAGAGCGCCTGCAATACCGCGTCATAGGCCGCCTGATGTTCCCCGCGCGTGTGCAGGATCGCGGCGAGTTCATTGTGCAGGAAGGCCTCGTCGGGCGCAGCCGCAAGCCCGGCCCGGACCTGTTCTTGCGCCTCGTCCAGGCGCCCCTGCTGCTGGAGCACGCGCGCCGCCAACAGCCGGGGCCGCGGGGCCGCCGGCTTGAGCGTGATCGCCGCCCGGTAATGCTCCAGGGCCTCGTCGCCGCGACCCTCGGCCCGTAGCAGGTCGCCCAGCATCTCGTGGATGGCGGCCGTGGCCGGATCCTGGGCCAGGGCATCGCGGCAGGCGGCAGCGGCCTCCCCCGCAAGGCCGGCCGCGTTCAGGGCCGCCGCGCGGAAATAGTGGTGGCTGGCGGCCGGCCATTGCGCGCAGACATCTGCCGCCGCGGCAGCCGCCTCGGCGTATTTCTTCTCCCCGATCAGCTTGCGCACACCGCGGGCAGCGGCGGCTTCAGCCGGATCGGCGCTGTGCAGATCATCGATGATGATGTGCGCGTCGACCGTCTCGTCGTCCGTCCCCGAGGGGACGAGCATGAACTCCGCCCGCTCGAGCAGCACGATATCGGGTGCCTCTCGCTCGATTACATCGAACAGCATGCGGTTGCCGACGAACATCACCACCAGGCGCCTGAACGAGCGGCGCAGATAAGGCACCATGCCGACGCCAAAGGAATCGATGCAAATCAGCGCTGACGGCAGGCTGGGATCGCCGCCGTCATAGACAGCCATGTAAAGCCCGTATTCCAGTTGTATCCGCAACTGCTGCGCCGCCGGCTGGCCGGCTTCGATGCGGGCGACCGGCTGTGCCGCGCGGGGTGGCGGCTCGAGTTGCACCCCCAGCATGCCGATCATCTGCCGCGACGCCCAGTCGATCTCGGCGGGCATGATCACCCTGGCCTTCGGCAGGTAGCGCACCACCATGTCCATCAAGGCGCGGTAACCGATGTAGGCCCCCCACTGCGTCCAGTGGAAATCATGCGGCGGATAGGTGGGACGGCGATCCCGCGCATGGCGCAGGGTGGCGATCGGGTAGGCGATATAAGCCAGTTCCCGGCCCGAGAATTCGCGCGCCAGGCGCCGGTAGGGCGACTGCTGCGGATCGAAGGCGACGCCCTCGGGCAATTGCTCGGGATAGACGAAGGCCACCTCGGGCGCCACCACGGTGAGCAGCGGCGGCAGCCCCATGGCCGCCAGCTTGGCCTGGCGCCGGCGATGGGCGACGGCCCAGCGCCGCAAAGCCGCCTGGGACAGGGTGGCCGGGTCCCGGTACCAGGCAAAGTGATCCTGCCTGCCGTCCGGCAGCCCGGTCAGAAACAACCAGCCGTCGCGCCCCTCGATCATCGGGAAACGCAAGTCAGTCCCGGCCACCATGCCTCCGCCCGCTGCCTCAGGGCGGCGAGGATAGCGTGATTGCCGGCCAAACCCAATCGAGGTGGCTTTCACGGCGCGCGCGGCTTGCTATCATCCCGCCCGATGTCGCGCGCCGCCCTTCGCCTGATCCTGACCGCCTTCGCCCTGATGCTGGGCGTGGCCGCGGCCCATGGCGAGCCCCGCCACGGCTTCTCGCCCTTCGGCGACCTGGGCTACCCGGCCGATTTCAGCCACTTCGCCTATGTCGACCCCGATGCCCCCAAGGGCGGATTGCTGCGCCTGTCGGCCCTGGGCACCTTCGATTCGCTCAATCCCTTCATCGTCCGCGGCCTGCCGCCGATCAGCGGCATGGGCCTGCTCTACGGCGGCCTGGACCTGACCTTCGATAGCCTGCTGGTGGCGAGCGCCGACGAGCCGGACAGCTTCTACGGCCAATTGGCCGAATCGGTCGAGGTGGCGGCGGACCTGTCGAGCGTCACCTTCCGCCTGCGGGCACAGGCCCGCTTCGCCGACGGTACGCCGGTCACGGCGGCGGATGTCGCTGCCACGGCCCAGGCGCTGCGCACCAAGGGCGACCCGGTGTGGCGCCAGCGCCTGGCCGACATCGGCGCGATCGAGAGCCCCGACCCGCTGACCGTGACGGTGATTTTCACCGGCGCCACCAGACGCACCCTGCCCATCGCCATCGCCACCATGCCGGTGCTCGCCGCCGCCTGGCTGAAGGACCGGGACTTCGGCATGCCCAGCCTGGAGGCGCCGCTGGCCTCGGGCCCCTACCGCGTGGCGGTGGTGGAGCCCGGCCGCAGCATCACCTTCGAGCGGCGGGCGGATTACTGGGGCCGCGACCTGCCCGTCAACCGCGGGCGCTTCAACTTCGACCGCGTCCGCTTCGATTACTACCGCGACCGCGACGTGGATTTCGAAGCCTTCAAGGCCGGGGCCTATGATTTCCGCGAGGAGTTCACCTCGCGCCTGTGGGCCACCGGCTATGCCGGCCCCGCCGTCGACAAGGGCCTGATCCGGCGGGCCAGCGTCGCCGACGAACGCCCCACCGGCATCCAGGCCTTCTTCCTGAACCTGCGGCGGCCCAAGTTCCAGGACATGCGCGTGCGCCAGGCGATCGGCTCGGCCTTCGATTTCGAATGGTCGAACCGGGCCCTGTTCTTCGGCGCCTACAAGCGCATGGCCTCGATCTTCGAGAATGCCCCGCTGGCCGCCCACGGCCGCCCCACGGCGGCCGAGCTTTCGCTGCTCGAAATGTACCGCGGCAAGGTACCCGACAGCGTCTATGGCGAACCCTACTTCCCGCCGCTGTCGGATGGCTCGGGCGAATTGCGCGACCGCCTGAAGGCGGCGCGCGACCTGCTGGCCCAGGCCGGCTGGCGCATCGCCGACGGCCGGCTGGTGAACGAGAAGGGCGAGACCTTCGAGATCGAGTTCCTGCTCGACGAGCCGTCGTTCGAGCGCATCGTCCGGCCCTTCATGGCCAATCTCGACCGCCTGGGCTTCATCACCAAATACCGCGAGATGGAGACGACCGGTTACACCGTGCGCCGGCAGAACTACGACTACGACGTGGTGACCCAGCGTTACGGCCTCGATCCCACCCCGACGGTCGAACTGCGCGACCTGTGGGGTTCGGGCGCGGCCGACAGCCCGGGCAGCCAGAACCTCGCCGGCATCAAGGATCCCGTGGTCGACGCCCTGATCGAACGGGTGATCGCGGCCGATACCCGGCCGGACTATGAAACCGCGGCCCGGGCGCTGGACCGGGTGGTGATGTGGAACGAGTACATCATCCCGCAATGGTACAAGAGCGAGCGCAACATCGCCTGGTGGGACCGCTTCGGGCGCCCGCCCCTGCCGCCGCGCTACGACCTGGGCGTGCTCGACACCTGGTGGTACGACGCCGCGCGGGCTGCGGCGACCGATGCCGGAAAGGCGCCATAGATGGGCATCTATATCCTGCGCCGCCTGTTGCTGATCATCCCCACGATCTTCGGCATCATGCTGATCAATTTCATGGTGATCCAGCTTGCCCCCGGCGGGCCGCTGGAACAGGTCATCGCGCGCTATACCTCGTCGGACAATGCCATGCAGGGGCGCCTGTCCAGCGGCGGCGCCGAAACCCTGGGCGGCGGCACCGGTGGCGGGGGTGATGCCTCGCGTTACCGCGGCGCCCGCGGCCTCGACCCGCGCTTCATCAAGGAACTGGAACAGCAGTTCGGCTATGACAAGCCGCTGGTCGAGCGCTTCTTCATCATGGTCGGCGATTTCCTGACCTTCGACCTGGGGCGCAGCTTCTTCCAGGCCCGGCCGGTGATCGACCTGGTGCTGGAAAAGCTGCCCGTGTCGATCTCGCTGGGGCTGTGGAGCACCCTGCTCATCTACCTGATCTCGATCCCCCTGGGCATCGGCAAGGCGATCCGCGACGGCAGCCGGTTCGACGTGTGGAGCAGCGCCGTGGTGGTGGTCGGCTATGCCGTGCCCTCGTTCCTGATCGCCGTGTTCATGATCGTGTTCTTTGCCGGCGGCAGCTTCTGGTCGATCTTCCCCTTGCGCGGCCTGGTCTCGGACAATTTCCACGACCTCTCCCTGTGGGGAAAGCTCGTCGATTACGCCTGGCACATGGTGCTGCCCATCCTGTCGATCGTGCTGGGCGGCTTCGCCACCTTGACCTTGCTCACCAAGAATTCCTTCATCGACGAGATCGGCAAGCAATATGTCACCACCGCCCGGGCCAAGGGCCTGAGCGAGGGGCGCGTGCTCTACGGCCACGTCTTCCGCAATGCCATGCTGATCGTCATCGCCGGCTTCCCCGCCGCCTTCATCGGCATCATGTTCACCTCGTCCCTGCTGATCGAGGTCATCTTCTCGCTCGACGGGCTGGGCCTGATGGGCTTCCAGGCGGCCGAGAAGCGCGACTATCCCATCGTCTTCGGCACGCTCTACCTGTTCTCGCTGATCGGCCTGGTGACCAGCATCATCAGCGACCTCACCTATACCCTGGTCGATCCCCGCATCGACTTCGAACGGCGGGACGTGTGATGGGCGGTACCCCATTTATAACCGTCATCCCGGCGAAGGCCGGGATCCATTGCGCCATCGCGCGCTGCCCCAGAATGGATCCCGGCCTTCGCCGGGATGACATGAGGGGGGCGGCGTAATGGACCGCTTCGCCTTTACCCCGCTCACCCGCCGGCGGCTGGCGCGCTTCCGGGCCAACCGGCGCGGCTACTGGTCGCTGTGGATCTTCCTGGGCCTGTTCGGGCTCAGCCTGTTCGCCGAGCTCATCGCCAACGACCGGCCGCTCTACATCGGCATGGAAGGCGCACACTACTTCCCGGTCCTGGTCGATTACACCGAGACCGAGCTGGGCGGCGATTTCGAAACCTCGGCCGATTACACCGCGCCCTTCCTGTTGGACCTGCTGAAGGAAAAGGGCGCGACCGTGGTCTGGCCGCTGATCCCGTTCAGTTGGGACACGGTGGTGCGCGAGGTCGCACCCTATCCGGCGGCACCCTCGGCGCTCAACTGGCTGGGCACCGACAACGACGGCCATGACATCGTCGCCACCCTGATCTACGGCTTCCGCATCTCGATCCTGTTCGGCCTGGCGCTGACCGCGCTCGCCAGCGTCATCGGCGTGCTGGCCGGCCTGCTGCAAGGTTACCTGGGCGGCCTGACCGACTTGCTGATGCAGCGCTTCATCGAGATCTGGTCGGGCATGCCGACGCTCTACCTGCTGATCATCCTCTCCAGCGTGATCGAGCCCAATTTCCTGTGGCTGCTGGGCATCATGTTGTTGTTCTCGTGGATGGAGCTGGTCGGCCTGGTACGGGCCGAGGCGCTGCGCGCGCGCAATTTCGACTATGTCCGCGCCGCACGGGCGCTGGGCCTCTCCGACATCCGCATCATGCTGCGCCATGTCCTGCCCAACACGCTGGTCGCCACCATCACCTTCCTGCCCTTCGTCATGAACGGCTCGATCTCCACCTTGACCTCGCTCGACTATCTGCGCGTCGGCCTGCAGCAATCGGCCCCGTCCCTGGGCAAGCTGCTGTCGCAGGCCAAGGACCTGGCGGTGCAGGCGCCGTGGATTCCGCTCTCGGCCTTCTTCACCGTGGCCCTGCTGCTGTCGCTGCTGGTCTTCATCGGCGAGGCGACGCGCGATGCCTTCGACCCGAGGCGCGGGCCATGAGCCCCATCCTCGCCATCAAGGACCTGTGGGTTCGCTTCCGCGCCGAACACGGCACGGTCGACGTGGTCAAGGGCGTCAGCCTTCAGGTGTCGCCCGGCGAAATCGTCGCCGTGGTCGGCGAATCCGGTTCGGGCAAGTCGGTCACCGCGCTCTCGGTCCTGCAATTGCTGCCGCCCGGCCTGGGCAGCAATCCCAAAGGCTCGATCCTGCTCGACGGCATCGAGATGGTGGGGGCGGACAACGCCACCCTGCGGGATGCCCGCGGCCCCAAGGCGGCCATGATCTTCCAGGAGCCGATGACGGCGCTGAACCCGCTGCATCGGATCGGCCGCCAGATCGACGAAGTGCTGGAGCTGCGTACCACGCTCGATGGCGCCGGGCGACGCGCCCGCATCGCCGAACTGCTGCGCGAGGTCGGCCTCGAGGCCCTGGTCGAGCGGCTCGACGCCTTCCCGCACGAACTCTCGGGCGGCCAGCGCCAGCGGGTGATGATCGCCATGGCCCTGGCCGGCGAACCCAAGCTGCTGATCGCCGACGAGCCGACCACGGCCCTGGACGTGACGGTGGAGGCCCGCATCCTCGACCTGCTGGAGGATCTGGTCCGCCGGCGCGGCCTGGGGCTGCTGCTGATCACGCACAATCTGGGCGTCGTGCGCCGCCATGCCGACCGTGTCCTGGTCATGACCAAGGGCGAGCTGGTCGAGGAAGGCCCGACCGAGCAGATCTTCACCCAGGCCCAGCACCCCTATACCCGCCACCTGATCGAGGCCGAGCCCAAGGGCCTGCCCGGCCCGGTCGCGGCGGATGCGCCGGTGGTGCTGGATGCGAGCGACATCCGCGTCGCCTACACCCTCAAGCGCAACCTGTTCGGCCGCGCCCGCAGCGAACTGATCGCGGTCGACCAGACCTCGCTCAGCGTGCGCCGAGGCGAGACCCTGGCGATCGTCGGCGAGTCCGGCTCGGGCAAGTCGACGCTGGGCTTTGCCCTGATGCGCCTGGTGCGCTCGACGGGACGCATCGTGTTCCTGGGCGAAGACCTGCGCAGTCTGTCGGGGCGTGCCTTGCGCCATCGCCGCCGCGCGTTCCAGATCGTCTTCCAGGACCCTTACGGCAGTCTGAGCCCGCGCATGACCATCGGCGAGGTGGTGGGCGAAGGCCTGGCCGCCCACGGCATCGTGCACAACACAGCCGAGCGCCGCGCCCATGTCCAGGCGGCCCTGGCCGAGGTCGGCCTCGACGCCGCCATGATCGACCGCTTCCCCATGAATTCTCGGGCGGCCAGCGCCAGCGCGTGGCGATCGCCCGGGCCCTGGCCCTCGACCCCGACCTGGTGGTGCTGGACGAGCCGACCTCGGCCCTCGACCGTTCGATCCAGGCCCAGATCGTCGAATTGCTGCGCGACCTCCAGGCCCGGCGCGGCTTCGCCTATCTGTTCATCAGCCACGATCTGAAGGTGGTCCGTGCCATGAGCCACCGTATGATCGTGATGAAGGGCGGCCGCATCGTCGAGCAGGGCTCCGTCGCCGACATCATCGCCGCCCCCGGGAGCCCTATACCCAGGCCCTGATCGACGCGGCCATGCTGAAGAACTGAGCGAGTCGGTGATCAGGTCGTCAGAGTCAGACTCCCAAAGCGCCGGATCGCCGTTACCGCCTCGGCACCGGGCGGGGTGTGCCGTTCGGCCCGCACCCGGGCTTCCAGGGCGACACGCGGTTCGATCGTCACGCCCATGACGGCGGCGGTGGCATGGATGACGGTGCCGTCGCCGCGATCGAAGGCGACATGGCCCGGGTAGCACAGCAGGTCGCCCCGCTCGATCGGCGCGCCGGGGTCGACCGGCACGCCCGCCTTGGCCTGCAGGTCGCTGTCGCGGGGCACGGGGATGCCCGCCCGCCCCAGGCAGGCCTGGACCAGGCCCGAACAGTCGATCCCCTCGGCGCTGCGCCCGCCCCACAGATAGGGCGTGCCCAGGAAGGCCTGCGCCGTCGTGACCCAGTCGGCGAATGGCCGGTGGATCGGCGCGACATGCTGCGCGAAGACGAAGCGACCGCAGGACAATTGCAGCCACTTGCCGTCGCCGCTGCCCCCCACCACACAGAGCGGGCTGCCCAGGCTCAGCGCCATGACGGCGGGGCGTTTCAGATCGGGCGCGGGATAGAGGTGCGTGCGAGGCACCGCCACCACATGGGTGGGCTCGGGTGCTGCCCCCGGCGCCAGGGCGGCGCGCGGCGCGTAGCCGACGTAGCCGTCCGTCGCCAACTGCCCCCAGACCCAGCCATCCTTGCGATCCTCGTAGACGGTGAAGGTCTCGCCGTAGAGCACCTGCGAATCGAGCGGGCAGGCCGCCTCGGGCCGCGGCCGCAGGGGGGCGTGGCCGACGATGACGTAATAGGGCGCGCCCTCGACGAAGCGATCGGCCACGACCTTGCCCTCCAGAAAGCGCGCGGCGAGGTCGGGTCGGGCCGGCACGATGCGCCGGTCGAAAGTGCCCGACGCGATCATGCCGGGAACCGTTCGGCGATCAGGGCGAAGAGGGCCCGCACCACCATCGCCTCGCCCCCCACCGGCCGGCCGGGGCCCGGCTTGGCGGTCCAGGCGAAGAGGTCGAGGTGGGCCCAGGTCGTGGTCTCGGTGACGAAGCGCTTGAGGAACAGGGCCGCCGTGATCGCCCCGGCAAAGGGACCGTCGGAGACGTTGTTGAGATCGGCCACCTTCGATTCCAGGCCCTTGTCGTAGGGCGCCCACAGGGGCAGGCGCCACAAGGGATCGCGCTGCTCGAAGGCGTGATCGGCCAGCGCCGCCGCCAGCTCGTCGTCGGGCGTGAACAGGGCGGGCAACTCGGGGCCGAGGGCGACGCGGGCCGCGCCGGTCAGGGTGGCGAAGTCGACCAGCAGGTCGGGGCGGTCCTCGTCCGCCTCGGCCAGGGCATCGGCCAGGACCAGGCGGCCCTCGGCGTCGGTATTGCCGATCTCGACCGTCAGGCCCTTGCGCGAGGTCAGCACGTCGCCGGGCCGCATGGCGTTGCCCGCGACCGAATTCTCCACCGCCGGGATCAGCACGCGCAGGCGCACCGGCAGTTGCGCGTCCATGATCATATGGGCCAGGCCCAGGGCATGGGCAGCACCACCCATGTCCTTCTTCATCAACAGCATGCCCGCGGAGGGCTTGAGGTCCAGCCCGCCGGTATCGAAGCACACGCCCTTGCCCACGAGGGTGACGCGCGGCGCATCCGACTCGCCCCAGTTGAGGTCGATCAGCCGCGGTGCCCGGTCCGACGCCCGCCCCACCGCGTGAACCATGGGATAGCCGGCCTCGAGCAGGTCGTCGCCGACGGTGACGGCGATGCGTGCGTCGTGGACCGCCGCGACGCGGATCGCCGCGGCGGCCAGGTCTTCCGGCCCCATGTCGCTGGCCGGGGTATTGACCAGGTCGCGGATCAGGTAGACCGCCTCGGCGGTGCGGCGCACCTGGTCGAGATCGGCGCCGATCGGCGGCACCAGCAGGGGTGGCGCCTTGCCGTCGTCGTCCTTGTAGCGGCGGAAGGCGTAACGCCCCATGATCCAACCCAGCACCGCGGCATTGGCCTCGCGGGGGCCCAGCGGCGTCGCAATCTCATAGGTGCCGGCCGGCAGGGCGGCCGACAGGGCGGCGAAGGCATAGGGCTCGGCCTCCTGCTGGGCGCCGCCGATGCCGAACAGGACCAGGCCCAGGTCGCCGTCGGGGCCGGGCACCATCAGGTGGCTGCCCGCCTTGCCGTCGAACCCGGCACTCCTGGCCCAGGCCAGGGCGAAGGGGGGCACGCGGTCGGCCAGGGCGTCCAGCCCGCCCTTGGTCAGGCAGTGAATCGGCACGGCTAAATCGCGGCTGGCGACCAGCGGCAGGGGCAAGGCGAGGCTGACGGGTTCGGTCTGGGGCATTGCGGGGCTTCGCTGGTCTGGCATTCGCGGAAGGGGGCTTGCACAACGACTCGGGGCAGGGTTGCCTGTTGCCCACTTTAGCCATCGAGTGGAGCCCTGCCCATGGTCGAGACGCCGATCCCCGTTCTGGTCATCGGGGACAAGAACCTGTCGTCCTGGTCGATGCGGCCCTGGGTCGCCCTCCATGCCGCCGGCATCGCCTTCGACGAGGTCAGGATCAAGCTGCGGACCGAGACCAGCAAGGCCGAAATCCTGCGCCATTCGCCCGCCGGCAAGGTGCCGGCGCTGAAGCTGGGCGCCGTCGCGATCGGCGAATCGATCGCGATCTGCGAGTGGGCGGCGGAGAACGCCAAGACCCCGATCCTGCCCCAGGATCCGGTCGCCCGTGCGGTCTGCCGCGCCGCGGGGGCGGAGATGCACGCGGGCTTCGGCGCGCTGCGCAACGAATGCCCGATGGACATGCTCGCCCGTTTCGCGAATCACCCGATCAGCGATCAATGCCTGGGCGACATCACCCGGATCGACGCCTTGTGGAACGACTGCCGCAGGCAGTGGGGCCAGGGCGGCCCCTATCTGTTCGGCGCCTGGAGCCTGGCCGATGCCATGTTCGCGCCCGTGGTCAGCCGCTTCATCACCTACGACCTGCGGGTATCGCCCGCGGCCCGGGCCTATCTCGAGGTGGCGTCGCACCATCCCAGTTACATGGCCTGGGCGGAAGGTGCCCGGGCCGAGGCCGCGATTTGAGGTCAGATGGCGTTGGGCGGCAGGGTGATGCCCATCTCGCGGTAGAAGCGGATGGCGCCCGGGTGCAGCGCCACCGCGATGCCCCGGGTGGCATTGGCCAGGGAGATTTCCGCGGCCTTGGGGTGGCTCGCTTCCAGGACCGGGCGGTTGACCGGGTCGAACAGGCTGCGGGTGATGTCGTAGATCAGCTCTTCGTTGCGCTCGGCCGCGCAGATCCACTGGGCGCCGACGCTCAAGGTCGGGGTCTCGCCGATCCCGGGGTAGGTCCCGGCCGGGATCACTGTCGCCGTGAAGTAGCGGGCCTGGGAAAGCAGCTTGTCGCGGACCTCGCCGGCGATCGGCACCAGGTCGATCTGGTCGCCCCCGGCGATGTCGAGCACGGTTGCCGCAGGTGCGCCGCCCAGAAAGAAGAACGCGTCGATTTCGCCGCCGGCCAGCGCATCCGAGGCCTGTGACGGCCCCAGTTCGAACACTTTGAGCGCACTTTGCTTGATGCCGTGTGCGGCCAGGATCAGCAGGGCGTCGACCCGCGAGCCCGAGCCGGGCCGGTCGAGCGAGACGCGCTTGCCTTTCAGATCCTTGACCGAGGCGATCTTGGCATCGCGGCGAACCACGAGGTGCATGCTCTCGGCATAGAGATTGGCGATCACCCGCAGGTTGGCCATCGCCGGCTTGTCCGCGAACAGGCCGCTGCCGGTCTGCGCCCAGGAAATGACATCGGCCTGGGCCAGGGCGGTCTCGACCGCACCACCGGCCACCGCCTGGACATTGGCAACCGAGCCTTCGCTGGTTTCCGAGGTCGCGATCAGACCAGGCACCCCGCAGGCGGCGCCGGGATCACAGGGCGGCAGGCCCGGCGGGTGGCTGAGCAGGCGGGCCATGGTCTCGCCGACCGGAAAATACGTGCCGGCGGCACTGCCCGTGGCAATGCGGAGATAGCGGGCCTGCTGCCCGCTGGCGGGACGAATGCCGCCGGCTGCCAAGGCAAAGCCGCTCAGGCCGAGGCGCAGCAGCGACCGGCGGTCGAGGGAGGAGGCCGCGGGCGCGGTCCAAAGGGGCATTTCGGTGTCTGGTTGAGGGTCCATGGCACGCCAGGACAAATTTTCGCGATCATCGGCCGATGATTCGGGTGGTGCAAGCCTCGACCGCCGCGCCAAGCTGGGTTAAAGCTTGCCTTTCATCGCCAGTGTTGCCCCTTCGCCACCATGCCGCCTCTCCGCATCCTTCTGCTTCTGCTCGTTGCCGTCGCCGCCGGCGCGCTCATCCTCATGGACGAGCCGATGGCACCGACGGCCGAACCGTCACCGGCGGCCTCCACGATCGAGCAGAGCCGGGCCGGCCTCGATCTGGTTCTGGCGCCGCCGCAGCAACCGGCCCCGGCCGTCGCATCCGGGCCGCTGGTCGCCGTCGATTCGCGCGCGGGCGACAACACTTATCCGATCTGGCTGTGGACCATCTCGAACGGCGGGGCCGTCGGGGCGATCGACAAGAGCCATGTCGAGGGCGGCGTCGTGACCCTGTCGGGCTGGGCGGGCGACATCAACCTGGGCCTGCGCATGTCCGACGTCCTGCTGGTCGCCTGCGACCGGGTGGTCGCCAGCGTGCCGGTCAGCGGCACGCGCGCCGACATCGCCCGCAAACACCCGAACCTGCCGGCCGCCGGATGGAGCGCCCGCCTCGCCCTGGCCGACCTCGCCCCCTGCGACCACCCCGTGGTCAGCGCCTATGCCACGGCATTGTTCGGATCCGCGGCCTTTCCCCTGAGCGGCGAGGTCGAACCGGGCGACGCCCTCCTGTCGGCCGAGGCACTGCGGCTGGACCGGCCGACGGCCGAGCTGCGGACGCCGCGCACCGCCCAGGCCCCGATCCGCGAGGTCGAGGTCGGTGGCCAAGGCATCGCCCTGCGCCGCTGCGGCAAGCGTGAGTGTGCCGTGGTGGCCCGCCTGCCGGCCGGCCATCAGCGCCTGCTGATCCTGGACGATCAGGCCGGCTGGATCCTGGTGGCGCAATCCAGCGGTACGGCGGGCTGGGCGCCGGCGTCGGCCCTTAAGGTTCCCACCACCGACAACTAGTCGGCCGCGCCGCGCCAGGCCGCGACCAGATCGGCCATGGCCGCCGCGGCATCGTCGGCGCGCAGCCCGGCGGCGACGCCGGCTCGGTCTTCGGCCGTGCGGTTCTGGCTGACCTTCCACTTGCCCTCGATGCGCGCGATCGGGATTTCCATGCCGACGATGCCTCGGATCATGGTCGCGAGATACTCGGCCGGCGCATCCTCGACTGCCCAGGGATCGGGGCGCCCCGTCTCCTGCGACCGGGTGAGATCGCCGATCTGCTGGCGCAGCCACACCGGGTCGTCGACCAGCCGGGGCCGCCCCCGGACCTGGACGGTGATGTAGTTCCAGGTCGGCACGACCTTGCCGGTCTCGGCCTTCGTCGCGTACCACGACGGTGAGACATAGGCCTGCGGCCCCTGGAACGCGACCAGGCATTCGTCGACCTTGTCGAGTTCCCGCCACTGCGGGTTGGCACGGGCGCAATGGGCACGCAGCGTGCCCAAGGGCGACCGCCCGGGATCGACCAGGAACGGGATCGGGTTGGCCATCAGCCCGCCTGGCCCCGCCGTCACCAGCAGGCCCAGGGGATGGCTGCCGATCAGCGCGTGCTGAACCGCGAGGCGGTCTTCCCGGTGGTGTGCCGGCTGATACATGGCGCGACCCCAATGCTCGTCGTGCCCGCAGCCTAGTTCACAATGCCCCAGAAGCGCAGCAGTTCGAGCGACGAACAGACGCCGACATCGCTGACCAGTTGGGTCACCCCCGGGGCTTGCGGCCACAGCCGGCAGCGGCGGCGACCGGCACGGAATGGCCGATATCGTCCAGCGCCACATATTGCAGCAGGCCGCGGCCGTCGGGCCCGACCCAGGTTTCACGCCGATAGGGTCCGATGCGGTCCACGGTCGGGGCAACATCGGCAAGGCCCATCAAGCCACGCCACTGATCGCGCACCCTGGGCCCGTTGGAGGGCGCCACCATCGGATCGTCCTGGCCCTGCCAGACCGACAGGACCGGCCAGGGGCCGCGCCAGTCGGTCTGCCCGGTGATGCGTGCTGCCAGGGCCTCTGGCTCGCTGGTGCCGATGCCGGCCATTGCGACCGGCGCCGTCAGCACGACGCTGGACTGGCCGACCGGCAGGCTGCCGAAGACGCCGCCGCCGGCGATCAGGTCGGGATAGCCGGCCATCAGGATCAGCGCCATGCTGCCCCGGCCGAATGGCCGGTGACGAACACCCGGTGCCGGTCGAGGCCATAGGCCTGCAGCATGGAGACGATCATGGCGTGGATCGAGGCGGGCTCGTCCCCCTTGGCGTCCTGCTGCCAGGCGTTGAACCACTGGAAGCAATAGTTGGGATCGTTGAAGACACTCTGCTGCGGCAGCAGCACGGCAAAACCGTATTTGTCGGCCAGGGTCAGCCAGCCCACCTCGTCGGCATATTCCTCGGCCATCTGGAAGCAATGGTGCAAGGCGACCACCAGCGGCGCGCCGGGCTTCAGATTGGCCGGGATATAGGCGAGCATGTCCAGGTTGCCGGGATTGTCGCCGAATTCCTCGAACTGCGTCGCCCGTTCCGTCGACACGGGAAGCTGCAACGCACAGGCAGCCAGCAGCAGGGCGGCACAGAGTGGAATAAGCGCGCGAAGGCGGCGAACAAGCGGCAATCCAGGTATCGGCATCATCTTTTGAGCAGTATGAGCTGACTTACACGCAACATGTGTCTTGGCCGGCAACGGTGCAACCTTGTTTCTTGCGGACAGGGACGGTCGCGGCTTTGCAGGCCGATTACCTGCCCCTATAGTCCGCGCCGTTTACGATCGGCCTTACAAAAAACATAGGCCTGAGAGAATCGAGACTGCATGCATCTGCCCCAACATATCCTGCTCGTCGTCGCCTGCGTGATCTTCGTCGGCTTCACCGTCGGCTATGTCGTGCTGTTCCGCCGCCCCGAAGGCACGCCCTGGCCGATGCGCGTCGTCGCCGTGCTGTCGGGCATCGTGACCGGCGTCCATATCGCCGAGATCACCGACGAACGGGCAAGCTGGGGCAGTTTCATCGCCGCGCTGGTGCTCTACGCCATCTCGGCCGCGCTCTATCTCTGGGCCGTCTCGACCACCCGGCGGCAGCGCCTGTCGGTGGCCTTTTCCGCCGACCAGCCGCAGTTCCTGCTGACGGCCGGGCCCTATAATTTCGTCCGCCACCCCTTCTATACCGCCTACCTGCTCTATTGGATCGCCGGGGTGATCGCCGCCAAGGAACTGTGGCTGATCCCCACCGTGATCCTGATGGGGGCCTGCTTTGCCGCCGCCGCCCTGCGCGAGGAAGCGAAATTCGCCGACAGCCCGCTTGGGGCCGACTATAGCGCCTATCGCCGGCGCGCGGGCATGTTCCTGCCGCGCCTGTTCCGCCCGGCATGAGCGCGCCTTCCCGGCCGGGCGCCGCCGGCGCGAACTGGACCTGCTGCGCATCTGCGCCTGCCTCATCCAGTTTCCGTTCCACACGGCCAAGGTGTTCGACCACGACCCCGCCTATCACATCAAGAACGCGGTCGAATCGGGCGTGCTCGATCTCTTCGCCGCCTTCTGCCACGTCTGGCGCATGCCGCTGTTCTTCTTCATCGCCGGTTTCGCGGCGGTGACGGCGCTGGGCTCGCGCAGCGTCCTGACCTTCCTCAAGACCCGCTTCCTGCGCCTGCTGCCGCCCCTGCTGGTCGGCCTGATCCTGTTCGCGCCGGTCATCAAATATCTCGAACGCCGGTCGGGCATCGACCTGCGGCCCAGCGGCCTGGTCGAGCAACCAGGCCCCTTCGACCTCGATTTCCTGAGCTTCTACGTGCGCTTCTTCACCCGGCTGAACCAGTTCACCTGGTCGCACCTGTGGTTCATCATCTACCTGCTGCTGTTCTCGCTGGTCTTCGCCTTCGTCCTGCGCCATATCGCCCGCGCCTACGACCGGATGCGCGGCGGCTGGGCCTGGATCGTGGTGCCGGCGCTCCTGTGCGCCGCGGTCGAGGTCGCCCTGCGCCCGATCTTCGGCGACCTGCCCAACCTGTTCGGCGACTGGGCCAATATCGCGGGCGAGGTGGTGTTCTTCCTGATGGGCGCCATCGTCGCCCGCGAACCCCGCATCGAACAGGCCATCGCCGACCGCTGGAAGCTGTTGCTGGCGACCGGGCTCGGCGCCTTCGCCCTGTTCTACTGGGGCGAGGCGACGCTGCCGGCGCTGGCCCGGGCCGGCCACGGCGTCGCCGCCTGGTGCCTGGTCGCCGGCCTGCTGGGCCTGGGGCGTTACATGGGGCGCCAGCGCACCGCCTTCGACCGCTACATGGGCGAGGCGACCCTGCCGCTCTATGTCATGCACCACCTGCCGGTGGTGGCGCTCGCCTTCATCATCGTGCCGCTGGACTGGAACCTGTGGCTGAAGGCGGCGGTGATCTGCACAGGCGCCGCAGCGATCACCTTCGCGACCTATCACTTCGTGGTCCGCCCCTTCGGCCCCACGCGCTTCCTGGCCGGGCTGCGCCCCAGCCCGCCCGGCCGGCCGGGGGCGAATACCGGCGCCGAGGTTGCCGCGCGTAGAAATTGACAGGTCTTGCGTGTATCCTCCGCCCGGCCCCCGGTTCATGGGGCGCCGGCCCGGGTTACTCCATGGTCATCCCGGACGGCCGCCAAGCGTGGTTCGACAGGCTCACCAAGAGGAAAGTCCTTGTGCCACAAAGATTCCCCTCATCCTGAGCCTGTCGAAGGACGCAGAGCGCTGGTGCGAGACACCACTTTGGAAGCGGATCCCGTCACGCCGCCACGCGGGAATAGGCGGCGTTGCTGCCCAGCATGTATTCCGAGATCTTCTCCGCCGTCATGATCGTGGGCGCGTTAGTGTTGCCGCCGATCAGGGTGGGGTGGATCGAGGCGTCGATCACGCGCAGGCCGTCGATGCCGTGGACGCGGCCTTCCGGGTCGACCACGGCCATGTCGTCGAGGCCCATCTTGCAGGTGCCGACGGGATGGTAGACCGTCTCGGCCCATTGCCGCAGATAGGCTTCGATCTCAGCATCGGTCTTCACCGCTTCCCAGTGGAAGTCGTGGTTACGCCCGCGTTTGTCGGCGAAGACCTGGTCCTGGATCACGTCGCGCGACAGCTTGAAGGCGCGGATCATGCAGGCGACGTCTTCCGGGTGATCGAGATAGTTGGGATCGATCGCCGGGTCGGCGAAGGGATCGGCCGACTTGATCCAGATCCGCCCGATCGACTGGGGGCGAAGCTGGCAGGCATGGGTCGAGAAGCCGTGGCCGAACTTCATGGTCAGGCCGTGGTTCTCCAGGATCGCCGGGATGAAGTGCATCTGCACGTCGGGGCGCGGATCGCCTTCGTTGGTGCGGGCAAAGCAGCCGGCCTCGGCCACATTGGTGGTGAAGATGCCGCGGTGCTGGGTGAAGTAATTATAGAGGCCCATCACCCCGCGATAGCTCATGCGCCATGAGAAGCCGTAGGATTCGCTGGTCCTGGTGCGCTGCTGCAGGGTGATGTCCAGGTGATCGCGCAGGTTCTTGCCCACGCCGGGCAGCGCGTGCTTGACCGCCACGCCCGCCGCCGTCAGGTCGGCCGGGTCGCCGATGCCCGACAGTTGCAGAAGCTGGGGCGAATTGATCGCGCCGCCGCACAGGATGACGGCCTGGGCCGCTTCCTCGTAGCGCTCGCCCTTCTTGCCCTGGCGGAAACGCACGCCCCGCGCCCGCTTGCCATCGAGTTCGATACCCATGACATGGGCACCGGTCTCGATGGTCAGATTGTCGCGGTTGAGATCCCACAGATAGGCCTTGGCGGCCGAGTAACGCTGGCCGTCCTTCTGGGTGAGCTGGTAGTAACCCACCCCCTCCTGGTCGGCGCCGTTGAAATCGGTGGTGAGATTGAGGCCCCAGCGCTGACCGGCTTCGAGATAGAGCGGGCACAGCGCATTGGGGTTGCGCGGGTCGGTGACGTTCAGGGGGCCTAAGTTGCCGTGGTACTGGTCGGTGATGCGCTCGTTGTGCTCGGCCCGCTTGAAATAGGGCAGGACGCGATCGTAGGACCAGTCGGTCAGGCCCAGGGCCGCCCAGTCGTTGTAATCGTCGCGGTGGCCACGGGTATAGATCATGGCATTGATCGAGGACGAGCCGCCCAGGGTCTTGCCGCGCGGCCAGAACATCTCACGTCCGGCCATGTTCTTCTGGGGCACGGTGTGGAAGCCCCAGTTGCGCTGCTTGGACTTCATCAGGGCGACCACGCCGAAGGGCATCTGCACCGACCAGTGGCGGTCGGTCGGGCCGGCTTCCAGCAGCAAGACCTTGGTATTGGGATTGGCCGACAGGCGATTGGCCATGACGCTGCCGGCCGAGCCGGCGCCGATGATGATATAGTCGTACATGGCTTCTCGCCGCTCCTCCCGCCTTGCCGGTAATTCCGACAATTTGTCAGTTGGGGTAAAAATACCCAAAAGAAGGATGCAGGAAAGCGATTTCTTACACCACGATGAAACAAACCCCACAAAGCCGCGACGGCAGGGGCGTGGGACGGGCATCGTGCGTCCTTCGAGACGCCACGCTTCGCATGGCTCCTCAGGATGAGGTAAACCTTTGTGCCAAAAAGATTTTCCTCATCCTGAGGAGGCCCGAAGGGCCGTCTCGAAGGACGCACGGCGCCCCTGCCGGCGTCAGGACGCCAGGGCCGCGTAGTTGCCGAGATCGGCGCGGATGCCGAGCCTGGCGAACATGGCATGGGGATCGAACTTCATCCGGGCGTGGCGCGACCAGACCGCGGCCTTGGCCTCCTCGAAGGCCTCGGCGCTTTCCCATTCGACCAGCGTCACCAGGTTGAACTCGCCCGGGCCGCCGCACTGCTCCAGCACGACATCGCGGACGAAGCCGGGCAGGGTCGCCAGCATCGCGTGGGTCTCGCGGATCTTGGCCAGGAACTCCGGCCGCGCGGCCTGGGGCACCACGAATTTATCGACGCGGTAAACTCGCCGCGATTGATCCGCCTCTTTAAGCTGCTTGAGCCACACGACATCCGACACGATGGCCTCCCGACCGTTGCAATCCGAGCCTTGAGACCCTAAAACCTCAAGTTAACTTGAGGTCAAACGGAAAATGGGGCCAAGCGCATGACCCATCCCTTCGGCAAGGAATTGACGGTGGGCGAGGTCGCGGCCCGCAGCGGCGTCGCCGTCTCCACCCTGCATTTCTACGAGGCCAAGGGCCTGATCCACAGCAACCGCAGCCAGGGCAACCAGCGCCGCTATCGCCGCGAGGTGCTGCGCCGGGTCGCGGTCATCAAGGTGGCGCAGCGCCTGGGGATTTCACTGGCCGCGATCGGCGAGGCGCTGGCGGCCCTGCCCGCGGGGCACGCCCCACCGCGGCGGACTGGCATCGATTGTCTGGGCGTTGGCGGGCGGAACTGGACGACCGGATCGCCACCCTGACCCGGTTGCGCGACCAGCTCGACGATTGCATCGGCTGCGGCTGCCTCTCGATCGAGGTCTGCCGCCTGCGCAACCCGTGGGACGAGCTGGCAGGCGAAGGGCCGGGACCGAGATTGCTCGACCCGGCCTGACTCGTCGGGTATCGCGCCACCTGCCGGCCGGCCGAAGGGGGGCCGGATTATCGGCTTGAGGCCGGCAGGCGACGCGAAGGGGTTGCTACTCGGCGGCCGCCTTGCTGTAGGCCGGCACCAGCTCGTCGTCGAGTTCGGGGATCGGCTGGCCCGACAGGGCGCGGTCGAGCTGGTCCTTGTCCAACTCGCCTTCCATGCGGGCGACCACGATCGCGGCCACCGCATTGCCGATGAAGTTGGTCAGGGCCCGGCACTCCGACATGAAGCGGTCGACGCCGAGGATCAGGGCCATGCCGGCCACCGGCACCGAAGGGATGACCGACAGGGTGGCAGCCAGGGTGATGAAGCCCGAGCCGGTGACGCCGGCGGCCCCCTTGGACGAGAGCATGGCCACCAGCAGCAGCAGGAGCTGGTCGCCCAGCGACAGGTGGATGTCCGTCGCCTGGGCGATGAACAGGGCCGCCATGGTCATGTAGATGTTGGTGCCGTCCAGGTTGAAGGAATAGCCGGTGGGCACCACCAGGCCGACCACCGAGCGCGAGCAGCCCGCCCGCTCCAGCTTGTCCATCACCGCGGGCAGCGCGGATTCGGACGACGAGGTGCCCAGCACCAGCAGCAGCTCGCCCTTGATGTAGCGGATCAGGCGCAGGATCGAGAAGCCGTTGGCCCGCGCCACGGCGCCCAGGATGCCCAGCACGAAGATGATCGCCGTGACATAGAAGGTGCCGACCAGCATGGCGAGGTTGACGACCGAGCCGATGCCGTACTTGCCGATGGTGAAGGCCATGGCGCCGAAGGCACCGATCGGGGCGGCCTTCATCAGGATGTTCACCACCGCGAAGACCGCGTGCGACACCGACTTCAAGAGGTCGGTCACGGGCTTGCCCTTGTCGCCGGTCAAGGCCAGGCCGACGCCGAACAGGACCGAGAAGAACAGCACCTGGAGGATCTCGCCCGAGGCCAGCGCGCTGAACGGCGTGGTCGGGATGATGTTCAGGAGGAAGCCGACGATCGACTGGTCGTGCGCCTTCTGGGCATAGTCGGCGACCGCCTTGCCGTCCAGGGTGGCGGGGTCGATGTGCAGGCCATAGCCGGGCTGCACCACATTGCCGACGACCAGGCCGACGATCAGCGCCAGGGTGGAGAAGATCAGGAAATAGATGAAGGCCTTGGCGCCCACCCGGCCGACCTTCCGCAGGTCGCCCGAACCGGCGATGCCGGTCACCACGGTCAGGAAGATCACCGGCGCGATGATCATCTTCACCAGCTTGATGAAGCCGTCGCCCAGCGGCTTCAGCGAGGCGCCCAGCTCGGGCTCGAAATGGCCCAGCAGGATGCCGATGGCGACTGCCACCAGAACCTGGAAATAAAGGCTGCGGTGCAGACCGCGCTTGGTTTTTGGCCCTTGGGCCGTGGCAAAGCTCGCCATGGTATCCTCCCTGCCCGGCCTTGGTTGACCGGCTAGGCCCCCTGTTCGCAAGCGTTGTGCCAAGCCGCAATTCGCGTTACGACAGTGGCCAAGCTGTTGAAATTGCTTGATCTCATGGATCTCTACCGGGGCGGCGAAAGGTCGGCTGTGCGGCATTCCACACAACCCGCGCCAGCATTGGGCGGAATTCGGCACAGGCCCCCGCCCTGGTGGCACGGGCGCGGCGCGAATGGCTGGTGTTCTTCATCTTAGGCGCCCTGCTGGTCGCCGGCGCCGCGGTGGTGGCCGGCTCGCGCGCCGGCGAGGCCGCGTTGGCGACCCTGCGTGCCCAGGCCGGCACCGCGGCCCGGCTGAAGGTCGCTGTGCTGCGCAGCGAGATCGAACGGCACCGCTCCCTGCCCCTGGTCCTGTCCCAGGATCCCGACGTGGCGGCCGCCCTGGCACGCCCCGGCGATGCCGCCCTGGTGCGGGCGATGAACGAAAAATTCGAGGGCCTGAGCACCGGCACAAGGGTCGGCGTGATCTATCTGATCGACGCCGGCGGCCGGGCGATCGCCGCCAGCAACTGGCGCACCTCGACCAGCTTCGTCGGCCTCGACTACAGTTTCCGCCCCTATTACAGCCAGACCACGCAGACCGGCGCGGCCGAGTATTTCGCCATGGGCACGGTCAGCCACCGCCCCGGCCTGTACCTGGCCCGGCGCGTCGGCGCGGGCCTGGGCGTCATCGTCATCAAGGTGGAATTCGACGCGGTCGAGGCCGATTGGGTGGGCGACCACACGCCGGTGCTGGTCACCGACCCGCAAGGCATCGTGATGCTGTCCGATCATGCCCACTGGCGCTTCCGCACCCTGGCCCCGATCCCCGAGGCGGCGCGCATCGGCCTGCGCGCCAGCCTGCAGTTCGGCGATGCCCCGCTCGATCCCCTGCCCTTGCAGCGGCTGGACAACGACCTGGTCCGCCTCGACAATGCGGTCTATGCCGAAGCGGCCCTGCCCGTGCCGACCACGGACTGGACACTGCACCTCTATGCGGCGGTGCAGCCCGCCCTGGGCCGGGCGGAGGCCGGCGCCTCGCTGATTGCCGGCCTTGCCGTGCTGGTCGCCATGGTGCCCGCGGGGATCTTCCTGCGCCGGCGCCGCCGCGCCCTGGAACGCCGGGCCTTCGACGAGGCCACCCGCGCCGAATTGGAGCGCCAGGTGGCGGCCCGCACGCAGGACCTGACCACCGTCAACGACCGGCTCTCGACCGAGATGGACGAGCGGCGCCGGGCCGATCAGAAACGCCAGCAGTTACAAGACGAACTGGCCCAGGCCAACCGCCTGGCGATCCTGGGCCAGATCTCGGCCAGCGTCGCCCACGAGATCAACCAGCCGGTGGCCGCGATCCGCGCCTATGCCGACAATGCCGGCGTCTTCATCGACCGGGGCGACAGCCGTGCCGCGCGCGAAAACCTGGGGCTGATTGCCGCCCTGACCGAACGGGTGGGCTCGATCACCGGGCAGTTGCGCAACTTCTCGCGCCGGGCCACGCACAAGCAGGGCCTGGTCTCGGTCAATGCCGCGATCGACGGCGCCCTGCTGCTGACCGGGCATCGCATCCGGCGCCAGGGCGCCGAGATCATCCGCCGCGGCCCGGAGGGTGAACCGGCGGTCTCGGGCGATCCGGTGCGCCTGGAGCAGGTCCTGGTCAACCTGCTGCAAAATGCCCTCGACGCCGTGGCCGACCAGGCGGTGCCGGCAATCACGATCACGGTTTGCGCCGACCGGGAAACCGTGCAGATCGAGGTCGAGGACAACGGCGGCGGCATCGCCCCGGAGATCCTGGAGCAATTGTTCACGCCCTTCGTTACCTCCAAGCCGGCGGGGCTGGGCCTGGGCCTCGTCATCTCGAGCGATATCGTCAATGATTTCGGGGGCACCATGAGCGTCGCCAACAGCGAGGGCGGCGGCGCGGTCTTTACGGTGAGGCTGCCGCGAGCATGAGCGAGAACGAGCCGATGCGCGTCGCCTTCATCGACGACGAGGAAGATGTCCGCCGGGCCGGCGCGCAGAGCCTGGCCCTGGCCGGCTTCGAGGTCGAGACCTATGACTCGGCCCTGTCCGCGCTCGAGCACCTGGATGCCCGTTTCCCCGGCGCCGTGGTCAGCGACGTCCGCATGCCGCGCATGGACGGGATCGAGCTGTTCCGTCGCCTGCATGCCCTGGATGCCGACCTGCCGGTGATCCTGGCCACCGGCCACGGCGACATCGAGATGGCGGTGGGGCCCTGCGCGATGGCGCCTATGACTTCATCTCCAAGCCCTATCCCGCCGCGCGCCTGATCGAGAGCGTCACCCGCGCCGCCGAGAAGCGCCGCCTGGTGATGGAAAACCGCCGCCTGCGGGCCGCCCTGGACGGTGCCACCGGCGACCTGCCCCTGCTGGGTGCTGCCCCCGCCATGGAACGCCTGCGGGCACAGATCCGCAGCCTGGCCGATCTCGACGTCGACGTGCTGGTGCTGGGCGAGACCGGCTCGGGCAAGGAACTGGTGGCCCAGGCCCTGCACCAATGGGGCAAGCGGCGCCAGCGCCGGCTGGTCGCGCTGAACTGCGGCGCCCTGCCCGAGAGCGTGATCGACAGCGAGTTGTTCGGCCACGAGGCCGGCGCCTTCACCGGGGCGGCCAAGAAGCGTGTCGGCCAGATCGAACATGCCGACGGCGGCACCCTGTTCCTCGACGAGATCGAGAGCATGCCCATGGCCTTGCAGACCAAGCTGCTGCGCGTGCTGGAGGACCGCAAGGTGGTGCCGCTGGGCAGCAACGAGGCCCGCCGCATCGACATGCGCGTGATCGCCGCCACCAAGGTCTCCTTGAACGAGGCGGCGAAACGCGGCGAATTCCGCGCCGACCTCGCCTATCGCCTGGATGTGGTAACCCTGGTCATCCCGCCCCTGCGCGAACGGCGCGAGGACGTGCCCCTGCTGTTCGAGCATTTCCTCGACCGCGCCGCCCGCCGCCACGGCCGCGAACGGCCCGCGATCGGCGCCACGATCCGCACGCACCTGATGGGGCATGACTGGCCCGGCAATGTCCGCGAACTGGCCCATTATGCCGAGCGCGCCGCCCTGGGCCTGATCGCCGACGCCCCGGGCCCGGCCACGCCGCCGCAGAACCTGCCCGACCAGGTCGCCGCCTTCGAGGCCCGCCTGCTGCACGAGTCCCTGACCGCCCACCAGGGCAATGTCGCCGCCTGCATCGAGACCCTGGGCCTGCCGCGCAAGACCTTCTACGACAAGCTGGCGAAATACGACATCAAGCCCGCCGACTACCGGCGCGGGTAGTTTCCCTCTCCGCCGCTTGCGGGGAGAGGGAGGGGCCCGACGCGCAAGCGGCGGGAGGGTGAGGTGGTGGGTCGCCACAAATTACGCCCTACGCCACCAACCCACCTCACCCCACCCTCTCCCCCTGAAGGGCGGAGAGGGCTCAAAGTGCACCCGCCGCCCGCAGCCAGTCGCGGAAGTGACGCAGGTCGTCGCGCCGCTCACGCCCGGGGCGATGCACCAGCCAGTAGGACTCGGGGCCCTGCGCGGTCAGGCCGAAGGGCTGGACCAGGCGGCCCGCCGCCAGGTCGTCGGTGACGAAGGGGCCGTGGGTGAGCAGCACGCCCAGGCCCGCCACCGCGGCGGCGATCGCCTGGGACGAGGATTCAAAGCGCCGGATCGCCCGCGGCTCCAGCCCCGCGAGCCCCGCCGCCTCGAGCCAGATCGCCCAGTCGCGGGCGCGCAGTGGCGCCACCACCTCGAGCCAGGTGACGCCCGCCAGGTCGGCCGGCCGCGCCAGCCCCGCCGCAATCGCCGGTGCCGCCACGGGAAACATCACCTCGGGCATCAGGGGCAGTGCGGTCAGGCCCGGCCAATCGTCCGGCCCGCGGCCGAAGCCGACCGCGATGTCCGCGACCCCTTCGACCAGCTTGTCGACCGGCTCGGTGGCGGTGGCCAGGCGCAGGTCGATGGCCGGCCAGCGATCCTGGAACTGGCCCAGGCGCGGGATCAGCCAGCGCATGGCGAAGGTCGCCAGCACCGCCACGGTCAGCGGCCCGTCGTTGCGGGCCGTGTCGATCAGGCGGATGCCGTCCTCGATCTGGGCAAAAGCCTGGGTGAGGCGCGGCAGCAGGACCGCGCCCGCCGCGGTCGGCACCAGGCGGCCGGCGATACGGGCGAACAGGGGCTGGCCCAGATCGGCCTCCAGGCTGCGCAGATGCTGGCTGACCGCGGGCTGGCTGACGTGCAGCGCCCGCGCCGCCGCGGCCACCCCGCCCAGGCGATGGACAGCCTCGGCGGCCCGCAGGGCATTGAGGGGCGGCAGGCGGCGCGACATCGCATCACTTTAGTTTTTCTTATGTGAGATGCACAAGGGCCGATTGGACAAGCCCGCCCTAGCTTGCCATCGTGGTCCCCTTGAAGAGGTTTGGATCATGTTTGGCTTATGGGTGCCGATGACCGTGGTGGCGGCCGGCCTGCAAACCCTGCGCACCGCCCAGCAGAAGCGCCTGACCGGGGTGATCGGCCAGAACGGGGCCCATTTCGCCCGCTATTTCTATGGTGCGCCGCTGGCCGCCCTGCTGCTGTTCCTGCTCGACCGGTCGGGGCAGATCGTGCCGACGCCCGATTGGCATTTCTTCCTCTATGGGCTGGGCGGCGGCGTGGCGCAGATCATCGCCACCGGCTGCCTGATCCACGCCTACACCCTGCGCAATTTCACCGTGGCCACCACCTTCTCCAAGACCGAGATCATCCAGGCCGCGCTTTTGTCGATGATCCTGCTGGGCGAAGGGCTGGAGATCAGCGGCTGGGTCGCGATCGCCATCGGCTTTGCCGGCCTGGTGCTGCTGACCGCGGGCAAGCAGGCTCAGGGCATCGCCGGCCTGGGCCGGGCCTGGCGTGAACCGGTCACGCTCTACGGCCTGGCCTCGGGCGGCTTTTTCGCCCTGTCCAGCATCGCCATCCGCGCCGCCTCACTGAGTTTCGACGATGGCACCAGCCTGATGCGGGCGGCAACCACGCTCGCCACCATCACGGCCATGCAGACCACGCTGATGGGCGGCTATCTGCTGCTGCGCAACCGCGCGGCGCTGACCGGCGCCCTGCTGCGGGCGGCCAGGCCAGCGGCCAGCGTGGGCATCATGTCGGTGATCGGCTCGTTCGGCTGGTTCTATGCCATGACCCTGGAACCCGTGGCCCATGTCCGGGCCCTGGGCCAGGTGGAAATCGTCTTCACCATCGCCATGACGATCTTTGTCTTCCGCGAGCGGCCGACCCGGGTGGAATACGCCGGCGTCGCCCTGGTCATCGCCAGCGTGCTGATCCTGCTGCTGGCCGCGGGGCTTACGGGGTAAGGCGGAAATCGCTGACCGTGATGGTGCCCTTGCGCGACAGGGCGGCCACCTGGTTGCCGCCGTGGGCCAGGGCGAAGGCCTGGGCCGTCCGCGCCCGCCCCAGGATGGTCTCGGCGGTATCCTCGGCACTCTCGAAGCCGGCGACGCCGAGGCTGAGGGGGGCCGGCGAGCGGCCGACATAGTGGTACAGGATCCGCTCGGCGATGCGCCGGGCCAGGTCGAGCGGCGATTCAACGGCGACGATGCAGTATTCGCCGGGTTCGACTTCGCCGATGGTATCGGACGGGCGCAGCAGGTTGGCCAGTTCCACCAGGTCGACGGCGGCCTCCGCCGCCTCGGGACGCAGGCAGATCACGGAAAATTCCCGGAAATAGCGGAAGCCGCGGTTGACCTCGCCGCGAAGCCTGGCTTCGAGATCCTGCCTGCTGCCGGCAATAATCGACCCTGTGTGATCAGCCTGGGACATCGCCAAACGCCTCGCCGTTCATCGTATACTTGCAATTCATTCCGTATTCTCGGGCGGGGTCCGTTAAAGCAGCCTTAAGACCCGGCGCGCCCGGCGCCACTTTCGGGCCGATCGTCGCAACCGGGGTATTGGCCCAATGGCTAGGTGATTTCGCCGGGCACAAGCGCTATGGTCCGCGCCGCAATTCGCTCCCCAGTTCGCTCCAAGTCCCGAGGATCATATGGACATCTCGAAGGTTTCCATCGGCAAGAACCCGCCCGACGACATCAATGTCGTGATCGAGATTCCCCAGGGCGGGGTGCCCGTGAAGTACGAACTCGACAAGGAATCGGGCGCCCTGTTCGTCGACCGTTTCCTGCACACCGCCATGTACTACCCGGGCAACTACGGCTTCATCCCCCACACCAAGTCGGACGACGGCGACCCCTGCGACGTGATCGTGGTCGGCCAGGCGCCGGTGGTGCCCGGCTCGATCATCCGGGTGCGCCCGATCGGCGCCCTGATGATGGAAGACGAGGCCGGCGGCGACGAGAAGATCATCGCCGTGCCGGTGGACAAGCTCCACCCCTTCTACAAGGACGTGAAGTCCTACCTCGACCTGCCCACCATCCTGTGCGAGCAGATCGCCCACTTCTTCCAGCACTACAAGGACCTGGAAAAAGGCAAGTGGGTGACGATCGTGAAATGGGTCGATACCGAGGAAGCCAAGGCCCTGATCGTCAAGGGCATCGAGCGCGCCATCGCCGAAGTCTGACAAGACTGCCGACATTACTGTCGGTATGCAAACGGGCGCCCTTCGGGGCGCCCGTTTGCATGTCGGGACCATGACATGGTTGCATGTGGCGGCCGGGCGGCTTAACTCTTCGCCCCAAGGGGCTGTGGCCGGTCCGACAGGCTGGGGGCGAGGAGACCGTCCGCACGACGTCGGCACTTGGCCGAAGGGACGAGGCTAAAGTAATGACCAAGGGACCGTTGCCGGCCGATCTGCCGCGCGGCATGGATCTGCTCCACACACCCCGCCTGAACAAGGGCACCGCCTTCTCCGAGGAAGAGCGCGAGGCGCTGGGCCTTGTCGGCCTGCTGCCCGAGGGCGTCGACACGGAGGAGAACCGCCTGCGACGGGTCATGTTGCAGTTGGACAAGAAGTCGACGGACATGGGCCGTTACATCTTCCTGCAATCCCTGGCCGACAACGACCGCACCTTGTTCTACAAGGCGATCATGTCCGACCCGGTGCGCTTCATGCCCATCGTCTACACGCCCACCGTGGGCGAGGCCTGCCGGACCTACGGCCACATCATGCGCCGGCCCAAGGGCATCTACCTCAGCATCAACCGCCGCGGCCGGGTGGCCGAGATCCTGCGCAACTGGCCTGAGAAGGATATCCGCTTCATCGTCGTGACCGACGGCGAGCGGATCCTGGGCCTGGGCGACCTCGGCACCAACGGCATGGGCATTCCGATCGGCAAGCTGAACCTCTATACCGCCTGCGCCGGCGTGCCGCCGCGCATGGCCCTGCCGGT
This sequence comes from Oleomonas cavernae, assembly GCF_003590945.1. Taxonomy (NCBI): domain Bacteria; kingdom Pseudomonadati; phylum Pseudomonadota; class Alphaproteobacteria; order Acetobacterales; family Acetobacteraceae; genus Oleomonas; species Oleomonas cavernae. Next base: position 2,694,187 of record NZ_QYUK01000011.1, read on the forward strand.
GATGATCGACGTCGGCACCAACAACGAGGCCCTGCTGCGCGATCCCCTGTACCTGGGCCTGCGCCAGCCCCGCGTGCGCGGGCCGGAATACGACAGCTTCCTCGACGAATTCGTGACCGCGGTGCAGGAGGTCTTCCCGAGCTGCTGCATCCAGTTCGAGGATTTCGCCAATATCAATGCCGTGCCCCTGCTGCAGCGCTATCGCGACAAGGTGTGCTGCTTCAACGACGACATCCAGGGCACCGCGGGCGTGGCTGTCGCCGGCATCCTGGCCGCCCTGCGCATGACCGGCAAACCGCTGGCCGAGCAGCAGTTCCTGTTCCTGGGCGCCGGCAGCGCCGGCACCGGCATCGCCTCGCTGATCGTCCAGGTCATGCAGCAGGCCGGGCTGTCGGAGGCGGAAGCCCGGCAGCGCTGCTGGCTGTTCGATGTCAACGGCCTGCTGGTGGAAAGCCGCAACGACCTGGCCTCGTTCCAGCGGCCCTTCGCCCACGCGGCGCCGCCGGCCAACGATTTCGTCACCGCGATCGAGAGTTTGAAGCCGACCGGCATCATCGGCGTCTCGGCCGTGCCCAGGGCCTTCAATCAATTGGTGATCGAGGCGATGGCGCGGCTGAACGAGCGGCCGATCATCTTCCCCTATTCCAATCCCACCAGCCATGCCGAGTGTACGGCCGAGGAAGCCTATCGCTGGTCCGAGGGCCGGGCGATCTTCGCCAGCGGCAGCCCCTTTCCGCCGGTGCGCCTGGGCGACAGGACGCTGATTCCCGGCCAGGGCAACAATGTCTACATCTTCCCCGCCGTGGGCCTGGCCGTCTTCGCGACCGAGGCGACCCGGGTGACGGACCAGATGTTCATCACCGCGGCGCGCGCCGTCGCCGCCCAGGTCAGCGAGGCCGACCTGGCCGCCGGCCTGATCTATCCGCCCCTGTCGGGCATCCTGGAAGCCTCGATCCACGTCGCGGTCGATGTCGCCCGCACCATCTTCGCCGCGGGGCTGGCCCGGGTCGACGAGCCCGCCGACCTCGAGGCCTTCATCCGCTCCCGCATGTGGCAGGCTCATTACCGCCAGTTGATCTAGGCCGGGGATGACGCCCTTCCATAGGGAGCGGCGTTTGCACCGCAGCGCAGCGCGTGCAAGACTCACGCCCAAGGGTCGGCAGGGGTTGGCATCGACGTGATCAAGCGGTTCTATCGCGCCATTATCGGGGCTCCCCGGGATCCATTGTCCAAGGAAACGCGCCAGCACATGGCGCTGGCGGCCTTCCTGGCCTGGGTCGGGCTGGGGGCGGACGGGCTTTCTTCGGCCAATTACGGGCCCGAGGAAGCCTTCCTGGCCCTGGGCAGCCACACCCACCTGGCGCTCTATATCGCCGCGATGACGGGCTTGACCGTGTTCGTCATCTCGCTGGCCTACAACCAGGTCATCCGGCTGTTCCCGTCGGGCGGCGGCGGCTACAAGGTGGCGACCACCCTGCCCGGCCCCACGCCGGGCTGGTGTCGGGCTCGGCCTTGATGGTCGACTATGTCCTGACCATCGCGATTTCCGTGGCGAGCGGGGTCGATGCCCTGTTCAGCTTGCTGCCCCTGGGCTTCCAGGCGGCCAAGCTGCCGGTCGAGGTCGTGGTGATCGTCACCCTGATGGGCCTCAACCTGCGCGGCATGAAGGAGCCGCTGACCCTCTTGGTGCCGGTGTTTCTGGGCTTCGTCGCCACCCACCTCGCCCTGATCCTGGCCGGCATCTTCGCCCATGCCGACCAGTTGCCCGGCCTGATCCCGGCGACCCTGGCGGAAACCGGCGACCTGACCCGCGAGATCGGTTGGCTCGCCGTCGCCTCGATGATGCTGCGGGCCTATTCACTGGGTGCCGGCACCTATACCGGGATCGAGGCGGTCTCGAACAACGTCCACATCCTGCGCGAGCCCCGGGTGCGCACCGGCCAATTGACCATGGCCTTGATGGCGACCTCGCTGGCCGTCACCGCCGCCGGGCTGATCATCCTCTACCTGTTGTGGAACGTCGGCCACGAGCCCGGTCGCACCCTGAACGCGACCACGTTCAACGCGATCCTGGGCGAGTTGTTCGGCGAGGGATCCATCGCCCAGGACGGGCTCCTGCTGGTGGTCATGGTGCTGGCCGCGGGGCTTTTGTTCGTTGCCGCCAATACCGGCTTCCTGGGCGGGCCGTCGGTCTTGGCCAACATGGCGGCCGACCGCTGGGTGCCCCATGCCTTCGCCTATCTCTCGATCCGGCTGGTGACCCAGAACGGCATCGTCCTGATGGGCCTGGCGGCGCTGGCCCTGCTGCTGATCACCGACGGCAAGGTTTCGCTGCTGGTCGTGCTCTACTCGATCAACGTGTTCCTGACCTTCACCCTGTGCCTGGCCGGCCTGACCCGGCACTGGTGGCGCCAGCGCGGGACGCGGGAGGCCAGCGCGGTCAGCCTGTTCCAGGCCGCCCTGGCCCTGCTGGTCGCCGGCTCGATCCTGGTCGTCACGCTGGTCGAGAAATTCTTCGAAGGCGGCTGGCTGACCGTGGTCATCACCAGCCTGGTCATCGCCACCGGCCTGATGATCCGACGGCACTACGACAACACCCTGCGCGAACTGGCCAAGATCGACGCGCTGTTTTCAACCACCACCCGCACGGCCGGGGTCGATACGGTACCGCCGATCGACCCCAAGCAGCCCACGGCGGTGTTCATGGTCGGGCGCAGCTTCGGCGCCGGCATGCACACCCTGCTGGCGGTGAAGCGCCTGTTTCCCGGCCACTTCAAGAATTACATCTTCCTGTCGGTGGGGGAGGTCGATTCCGAGTCCTTCCGCGGGGCCGAGCATGTCGCCCAGCTGACCAAGGACGTGCAGGCGACCTTGAAGGATTTCGAACGCTATTGCCATCGCCGGGGCATGCCCGCCACCAGCCGCGTCGCCTTCGGCACCGACACCGCCCAGCAATTGTCCAAGCTGGCCGAAAAGGTGATCGAGGACTATCCGCAGGCGGTGTTCTTCGCCTCGAAGCTGATCTTCGGCACCGAAAACCTGGTCAGCCGCCTGCTCCACAACCAGACCGCCCTGGCGGTCCAGCGCCGCCTGCACCTCAAGGGGATCCCGATGGTGATCCTGCCGATGAAGGTGTGAACCTGGGCCCTACGGGACACCGAGGGTGGCAAACAGGCCGGCGATCTCCGCCGCGTCCGCCTCGGGCGCCCAGGCGCCTTCAGGCGCCAGTACCGCGCTGGTGATGATGTAGCCCAGGTTCAGGCTGAAGAAGGCAGAGGCGCGCAGGCGCCCGATGCGCCGGGCCAGCGGCGTGAAGACATCCGACATCCAGGCCGCCTTCAGGCTTTCCCGGAAGCCGGCATCGCGCAGGATTTCGGCCAGGAGCAGGCGGATCATTTCAGGCGACCGGGCCGCGGCCTGCGCCCGCTCGGCCAGGAAATCCCGGTGCCAGGCCACGAAATCGCCGGCGCTCATATCCTCGCGCAGGCCGTCGAAGGCCGGCTGCCGGAACGTCACCCGCACCGCCGCCGCCAGCGCTGCCTGGACCAGCCCCTGCTTGCTGCCGAAATGCTTGAAGAGCGTGCGCTCGGTCGTGCCGGCGGCGGCGGCGATCTCGCGGGTGGTGGCCGCGTCCACGCCCTGCCGGGCGAAAGCCTCCAGCGCCGCCGCGACGATCGCCTCGCGCTTCTCCGGCGAGGGCGGGCGGCCCCGCTTTCCCGGTTCCGTGGTCATGGGGTCTCCCTTTCCATCGTCAGTGTATAGCAGGTGCTTTACAAAATCACCTGCGAATATTATATAGCAGTCACTATACATAAGGGATGGCCGCCATGCCGCTTCAGCCCGCCGCGATCGACCCGGAAACGCTCACCCACGGCCCGGTATTCACCGGGCTGGCGGCCCCGCTGCGCTTGCCGTGGGGCCTGAAACCCTTGGGCTCGGCGGATTATGGGATGGACCTGCTGGACGACGGGCGCCGGCGCTATTGGATCCGCCACGAGGTGATCCGCGGGGTGACGCCGCGCATGCTGGCCTGGTGGTTCGCCAATCTGGAAGGCGAGATCGAGATCGGCGGGCGGCGCCTGAACCGCTACCGGGTCTGGCACCCCTATGATCACGTCCATGCCAGCTATGCCCGGCGACGGGGCGACGGGAGCGTGGGGCCGGGCGCCAGGATCCGCCTGATCGAGGTGCTGGGGCGCAACCCGCGATACCTGGTGGATACCATCACGCATATCGAGCGGCTGGACGAAGGCGGCTATGTCCACAATCCCGAAGTCCTCGGCCGGACCGGCTTTGCCCGCATGGAATACGGCTTCGAAAGCCACCCGCAGGGCACCTGCTACGAGAACTGCCTGATCATCGGCATGGCGGGGCGGCCGGCCCGGCTGCCCAACCGGCTGATCGGCGGCCTCAAGTTCCCCCATGAGCAAGGGCTGGCCTGGATCCGCCACAATATCGAGGAGGTCGGCATGTTCGAGAATTTCCTGCCCGGCCTCTATGCCGGGGAAACCGGGCAGACGCGCTGATCGGCCTAGCCGGCCGTCTTGAAACAGGCGAGCGTCTCCTTGATCAATTCCTGCTTCAGGTCCTCGCTGGGAAAGCGCTTCTGGTCCGCCATCATCTTGACATCGGCAAGGGTGATCTCGTTGCTGGCGAACTTGCGCTCGATCCACGGAAAGAGGCAATCGCAGACGCGCGCGAGGGTATCGTTGTCGAACAGTCCCGGGCGTCGGGGTTCTGCTGGGCGCCGGCAACGCAGCCTTGGAGATACATGCTCCGGAAATCGCCCATCGCAACCCCATCGGGCAAGGAGAGGCTTCCCGTGGCGGGGCCGCCGGCCGGTGCCGGTGCCACGGCAACCGCCGCATTCCCGCCCCGGTCTTCCATCCTGATCAGAAAGTATCCGCCGGCCAACCCGATGACGACGGCGACGACGAGCGCCACCGCGATGAATTCGCTGCCCTGTGACGAGCGCATGCCCTGCTCCTGCATTCATCGACCGCGGCGGCCGTCTCCCCCGCGGCGAACAGATCAACTCCCGGTTTTATGGCAGCAGGGCGTTAAATTTCGCTGAACTCAGCGGATCATGTAGACCTTGCGCACGGTCTCGTGGACGGTGCAGACACCGCGCCAGCCTTCCGGAAAAAAGGCGATGGTGTCGGGCACGATCTCGATCACCTCGCCCGATTCATGAACGTAGGTGCAGCGCCCGGCCAGGAAGTGACAGAACTCGTCGCGCGTGACGTGGCACTCCCACTTGCCCGGGGTGCAGACCCAGATGCCGCATTCCGACCGCCCCTCCGGCCCCTTGTGCAGCACGAGCCCTGAGGTGTGCGAGGCACCCTCGACCATGGTGGGGATCACACCCCAATCCTTGAGTTCGCGCTGTTCCAGGGGCTTGCGCAGTACCGGGTGACCATTTCACAACTCCATTCATCTATCCCCTCTCCGCCGCGTGGCGTCGGAGAGGGAGGGGCCCGGCGCTCGAAGAGCGACGGGAGGGTGAGGTGGTTGGCGGGACAGATCTCGTTCTATGCCGACGACCCTCCTCACCCAACCCTCTCCTCCAAGGAGGAGAGGGCTTATTTGAGCAGCCGATCGAGGACAAGCGCCGCCGTCTGCGGCCCGTTGCGGCTTTGCATGAAGGCGCTGGTCGCGGCCAGCTTCGCCGTCATCACCGGGTCTTCGATGCAGGCTTTCAGCTTGGCCGCCAATTCCGCCTCGGTCCAATCCGACCGGTGCAGCTTGAAGCCGTGGCCGGTCTCCTCGACCCTCGTCGCGTTGTCGTGGCCGTCCCAGACATAGGGCATGATGATGGCGGGCTTGCCGAAATAGAGGCATTCGGTGAACGAGTTGTTGCCGCCGTGATGGATCACCGCGTCGACCTGGGCGATCACCGAGGGCTGGGGATACCAGGCGGCCAGATGCACGTTGTCGGGCACCTCGCCATATTGCTCGAGATAGCCGCCGACGTTGAACAAGGCCCGGTAGGGCAGCTTTGCCACCGCCGCGATCAGCCGCTTCAAGAGCGCGACATCGCCCGAGCCCAGGCTGCCGAAGCTGACATAGAGCAGCGGCTCGTCGGCGTTGGCCTTGAAGGCCGGGATCTCGTAGGCCGCCTCCTGGCGCACGCAGCCTTCCAGATACTGGAAACGCTCGGGCGGCAGCGGGTGCCGGCGCTTGAATTTCACCGGCTCGGGATAGAGCAGCAGGTTCATGTGGGGCGAGGCCTCGAAGAACTGCCCCAGCGGATAGGCCGCCTCGCCGCAGCCGGCCAGGAAGGCGTTGAAATCGGCGTGGATGGGCGCGATCACCTCGTCGAAGCGGGCGCGGTAGGCAGCCTGGGCGGCGCGGTCGTCCTCGCCGCAGCCAGAGAGGTGCGGCGGGATGTCGGGATCCTCGATCTCGTTTTCCGAGCACGAGATGATGCGCACCCAGGGCTTGCCGAACTGCTTGATGGCCGGAAACAGGATCACGTTGTCGACGCAGATCAGGTCCGGCTGCACCCGGGCCAGCACGCCCGGCAAGTCCTTCTGCGCCCAGCGCGCCGTATCGACGATCGCCGTCCAGCAATCCTTCACGTAATTGTCGATCTGCTCGTAGGGCGATTTGTTGAAGTTGGGGATATGGCCGTTGATGAAGTCTTCCCAGAACTTGGCCATCTGGTCGGCCGGCATGGGGGCCGACAGGTTTACCGCATGGGCCGCAAAGCCGTAACCCTGATAGACCTCGAGGAAGCCTGGATCGGACAGGAACACCGCCTTGTGGCCCAGGGCCTCGACCGCCTGGGCAATGCCGACGGAATTCAGGGCCGGGCCAAAGGCGGCCTCGGGGAAGAAGGCGACGGTTTTCGGCAGGGTCATCTCGACGCGGGCTCCGACAGGGTGGCGCGACATGATGACCAAGGATGAGGCAAGGCGCCACCCCTTGCCCATTTCGCGATCACCCCTCGACGCGGCGACAAGTTTCCGGTTCAATCACGGGTAACAATAACGCTAAGACAGACGTGCTATTGGCTTTTGCGTGGGGCTTACGCGCCGCCGCGATCTCGGAGTGAGCATGACCATTCGGGTGGCCCTCAATCACAAGACGACTTATCGTTACGATCGCCTCGTCAACCTGGGTCCGCAGACCATCCGGCTTCGCCCGGCGCCGCACTGCCGGACCCCGATCCCCAGCTATTCGCTGACGCTGAAGCCCGCCACGCATTTCCTGAACTGGCAGCAGGATCCGCAGTCGAACTACCTCGCCCGCGTGGTCTTCCCCGACAAGACCCGGGAATTCGAGGTCCAGGTCGACCTGGTCGCCGAACTGGCGATCATCAATCCCTTCGACTTCTTCCTGGAAGCCTATGCCGAGCGCGCGCCCTTCACCTATGAGGCGAGCCTCGCGCATGAGTTGAAGCCCTATCTCGAGGTCGAGCCGGCCGGCAAGGAACTGGCCGCCCTGCTGGCCAAGGTCGACCGCAAGGAACGCGGCACGGTCGACTTCCTGGTCGACCTCAATCGCCTGGTCACCCGCCACGTCGGCTATGTCATCCGCATGGAACCCGGCGTCCAGACGCCGGAGGAAACGCTGACCCTGAAGCGCGGCTCGTGCCGCGATTCCGCCTGGCTGCTGGTCCACCTGCTGCGCCACCTGAAGCTCGCCGCGCGTTTCGTCTCCGGTTACCTGATCCAACTGGCGCCGGACGTGAAGTCGCTCGACGGCCCCTCGGGCACCGAGGTCGATTTCACCGACCTGCATGCCTGGACCGAGGTCTACCTGCCCGGCGCCGGCTGGGTCGGCATGGATCCCACCTCGGGCCTGTTCGCGGGCGAAGGCCACATCCCGCTGGCCTGCTCGCCCGAACCCAGCAGCGCCGCGCCGATCAGCGGCATCGTCGACGAGGCCGGGGTGGAGTTCGACTTCTCGATGTCGGTCACGCGCCTCGAGGAAGTCTCGCGCGTCACCAAGCCCTATACCGAGGAGCAGTGGCAGGCAATCGTCGGGGCCGGCCGCGAGGTCGAGACCCGGTTGCAGGCCGGCGACGTGCGCCTGACCATGGGGGGCGAGCCGACCTTCGTCTCGATCGACGATTTCGACGGCGGCGAATGGAACACCGAGGCGCTGGGCCCGACCAAGCGGGGCCTCGCCAACACCCTGGTGCGCAAGCTGAAGAAGAAATACGCCCCGGGTGGTGTGCTCCACTACGGCCAGGGCAAATGGTATCCGGGCGAGAGCCTGCCGCGCTGGGCCCTGGGCTGTTTCTGGCGCACCGACGGCGAGCCCCTGTGGCAGCACGAGAAGTACCTCGCCGACGAGAATGTGAACTACGGCATTACCCTGGAACGGGCCGAGGATTTCCTCCAGACCCTGGCCGACCGCCTGCAGGTCGACCGGGACAACACCCTCGCCGCCTTCGAGGACCCCTGGTACTGGATGTGGAAAGAGCGGCGCCTGCCGATCAACGTCGACCCCTTGGAAAACAAGATCGAGGACGCCGAAGAGCGCGAGCGGATGAGCCGCGTCTTCGACAAGGGCCTGGACACGCCGACCGGCTTCGTCCTGCCCCTGCAAGCCTGGATGACGGTGGACGGGCCGCTGTGGCAGGCGAGACCGTGGAAGTTCCGCTCCAAGCGGGTGTTCCTGACCCCGGCGACAGCCCCGTCGGCTACCGCCTGCCGCTGCAAAGCCTGCCCTGGGTGCGCAAGGAGGACTACCCCTACCACTTCGAGGAAGATCCCTTCGCGCCGCGCCCGCCGCTGGGGCCCGTTGCCGGTGGCGTGGTCACGGTCATGGCCCAGGTCCCCGGCCGTTTGCCGCCCCGTCCCCTGCCGCCGCCGGAGGCGACGCGGCCGCCGGGCGGCGAGGGCAGCAACACGGTGGGTGTCTCGATGCCCGGCGTCATCCGCACCGCCCTGTCGGTCGAGGTGCGCAACGGCAAGCTCTACATCTTCATGCCGCCGCAATCCTATCTCGAGGCCTGGGTCGACCTGATCGGCAAGATCGAGGAGACCGCCATCGCCCTTGACATGCCGGTGGTCCTGGAGGGTTACGGTCCGCCCAAGGACTGGCGCCTGAAGAACATCATGGTGACCCCCGATCCGGGCGTGATCGAGGTGAACATCCACCCGGCCAAAAGCTGGGACGAGCTGGTCGACATCACCACCTCGCTCTACGAGGACGCGCGCCTGACCCGGCTCGCTTCCGAGAAATTCATGGTCGACGGCCGCCATGTCGGCACCGGCGGCGGCAATCACATCGTGGTCGGCGGCATGCGGCCGGAAGACAGCCCGTTCCTCAGGCGACCGCATTTGCTGCGCAGCCTGGTCGCCTACTGGCAGAACCATCCCAGCCTGTCCTACCTGTTCTCAGGCATGTTCATCGGCCCGACCAGCCAGGCGCCGCGCATCGACGAGGCGCGGCACGACTCGCTCTATGAACTGGAAATCGCCTTCCGCCAGGTGCCGGACCACACCAATGTCCCGTCCTGGCTGGTCGACCGGCTGTTCCGCCACCTCCTGTGCGATGTGACCGGCAACACCCACCGGTCGGAATTCTGCATCGACAAGCTCTATTCGCCCGACTCCTCCACCGGCCGGCTGGGCCTGCTGGAGCTGCGTTCCTTCGAGATGCCGCCCCATGCCCGCATGTCCTGCGTGCAGCAACTGATCCTGCGTGCCCTGATCGCGCATTTCTGGGACAACCCCTATCCGGCGCGGCTGGTGCGCTGGGGCACCGAGCTGCACGACCGCTTCCTGCTGCCGCATTTCGTGCAGGAAGATCTGGGCGACGTCGTGGCCGATCTGAACGACTGGGGTGTTGCCTTCGATCGCCATTGGCTGGACCCGCATTTCGAGTTCCGCTTCCCCCACTACGGCACCATCCATCAGCGCGGGCTGACGCTCGAACTGCGCCAGGCGCTGGAGCCCTGGCATGTGCTGGGCGAGGAAGGCATGGCGGCGGGCACGGTGCGCTTCGTCGATAGCTCGGTCGAACGCATCCAGGTCAAGGTCAACGGCATGACCGACGGCCGCCACGCGGTGGCGGTGAACGGCATGCGCCTGCCGCTGACCTCGACCGGCCGCGAGGGCGAATATGTCGCTGCCGTGCGCTTCCGCGCCTGGCAGCCGGCCTCGGCCCTGCACCCCACCATCCCGCCCCACGGGCCCCTGGTGTTCGACATCGTCGACGAATGGTCGAAGCGGTCGGTCGGCGGCTGCACCTATCACGTCTCGCATCCCGGCGGGCGCAACTACACCACGGCGCCGGTCAATGCCTATGAGGCGGAAGGGCGGCGCCTGGCCCGCTTCTTCGGCTTCGGCCACACGCCGGGGCCGATGACCCTGGGCCCGGTCGAGGTAACCCGGGAATTTCCGCTGACGCTCGACCTGCGGCGGCAATGAGCCTGGTCGACGTCGCGCGGTTCGTCGAGGCAGGCCGCCGGGTCCCGGCCCTCGCCCGTCCCCTGTCGCCAGCCGGCGCGGCCGGTGTGCCAACCGCGCCACAGTGGCACAAGAATCCGCCGACCCGGGGGCCCATGCCATGGCCCGACCGGGCGGCGCTGGCGCCGACGGCGCCCGGGCGCGGCTGCGTGCGCCTCATTCAACAGTGGCCTGATCGTGAAAAGTCATGGCAGTGCCTGACCTGCCTGATAGCATGCGCCGCGTGAGTCTGGCTGCTGAACCGCAATCCCCCGATGCCGGGGCGCAGATACCTTTGCCGCTGCCCGGGGCCGGAATGGCCCAGACGGGGCCGCTGGCGCCTGCCTATGCGCCGCAGCCCGGCGTCTATGACGAGTGCGTCGATGCGGACGGCAACCTGCGGCCTCATTGGCTGGAACTGGTCGACTCCCTGGGCAACCTGGGCCCCGGCGAATTCGCCGAGCGGACGGCACGCGCCCGGCAACTGCTGCACGACAACGGCGTCACCTACAATGTCTATGGCGATCCGCGCAACGCGGCGCGCGCGATCGAACTGGACCTGATCCCGCTGGTCATCGGCGAGGCGGAATGGGCCACGATCGAGGCCGGCCTGATCCAGCGCGCGCGCCTGATGACGGCCCTGCTGGGCGATCTCTATGGCCCGCAGACCACGTTGAAATCCGGCGTGCTGCACCCGGCCATCGTGCAGACCAACCCCGACTACCTGCGGCCCCTGTCGGGCTTCAAGGCGCCGGGCGACATCTGGCTGCACGTCTATGCGGTCGACCTGGTGCGCGGCCCCGACGGCAACTGGCTGGTGGTGGGCGACCGCACGCGCACGCCGGCCGGCCCCGGCTATGCCCTGGAAAACCGCATCATCACCTCGCGCTCGCTGGCCGAGGCCTATCGCAGCATGAAGGTCAAGCGGGTGGCCGCCTGGTTCGACCGCCTGCGCCAGACCCTGCGCACCCTGGCGCCCTGGACGCGCTATCCGCGCATTGTCCTGCTGACGCCCGGCCCCTACAACGAAACCTACTTCGAGCACGCCTATCTCGCGCGCTATCTCGGCTATACGCTGGTCGAGGGCAGCGACCTGACGGTGCGCGACGACCGGGTGTTCTTGAAGACCCTGGGCGGCCTGGAACCGGTGGACGTCATCCTGCGCCGGGTCGACGACGACTTCTGCGACCCCCTGGAACTGCGCGGCGATTCGACCCTGGGCGTCGCCGGCATGGTGCAGGCGGTCCTGGCCGGCCATGTCATCGTCGCCAATGCCCTGGGCAGCGGCCTGGTCGAGACCCCGGCGCTGACCCCCTTCCTGCCCGCCCTGTCGCGCCATCTGCTGGACGAGGACCTGGCCCTGCCCAACCTCGAATCGGTGTGGGCCGGGACGCCGGCGGGACGCAAGGTGATCGAGGCACGGGCCGGCGAATTGGCCCTGCGCCCGGCCTTCCCCAAGGTCGGCATCGACGGCCCCGACAGCCGTGCCGCCTGGGCCGGCCATCTCAAGCAGCAACCCTATGACGGGGTCGGCCAGGCGCCCGTGCGGCTGTCGACCGCGCCGACCTTTACCGGCGAGGGCGTGCGGCCGCAGCCGGTGGTCATGCGCGCCTTCCTGACCGCGACCGAAAAGGGCTTCTCGGTCATGCCCGGCGCCCTGGTGCGGATCGCACCGACACCGGACCGGCCGATGCTGCGCCTGCAGCAGGGCGGCCTCGCCAAGGATGCCTGGATCCTGTCTTCGAGCCCGGTCGAGCAGTTCAGCCTGCTGCGCCCGCCCGATACCGCCGTCGAAGTCCGCCGCCAGGGCAACAACCTGCCCAGCCGCGTCGCCGACGACCTCTACTGGGTCGGCCGCTATGCCGAGCGGGCGGAATTCGGCATCCGTGCCCTGCGCGCCCTGGTCCAGCGCCTGACCGATGGCGGCGGCCCCGGCGCCCAGGCCGAAATCGGCCCCGGCGCCCATTTCCTGGCCAGCATCGGCGAGATCCCGGCCAAGCTCGCCGAGCAGGCGGTAACCGATCGCGCCCAGTTCGACGCCAGGCTGATCGAGACCCTGGTCGACGACACCCGGGTCACCGGCTTTGCCACCGCCGTGCGGCGCCTGAACCTGAACACCAGCATGGTGCGCGACCGCCTCTCGGTCGACATGACGCGCGTCCTGCTCAACCTGCACGCCCAGATCGAGCGGGTGCGCCTCGCCCCGCCGGGCGATTATATCGGCCTGCTCGACTGCTTCGATGCCATCGTCGGCTCGATGGCCGCCCTGTCGGGCCTGGGCATGGAGAACATGACCCGGGGCCAGGCCTGGCGCTTCATGGACCTGGGCCGCCGGGTCGAGCGGGCGCAGGCCGCCGTCGCGCTGACCCGCGGCCTTGTCATCGGCGACGACGAGGGGGAATTCCGCGCCCTCGACCTGGCGCTCGAAATCGCCGACAGCTTCATGACCTATCGCGCCCGCTATTTCACCGGCGCCCAGTTCGCGCCCGTGCTCGACCTGCTGCTGCTGGACGAGGCCAACCCGCGCTCGCTGGCCTGCCAGATGCGGGCCCTGGCCGATCATATCGAGAACCTGCCGCGCGAGCGCGGCGCCAGCGGCTCGGGCGCCGCCAGGCTGCTGGCCCATACCGCCCTGGCCGAACTGCGCGGGGCGGAAATCCTGCGCCTGGCCGGCACCGGCGCCAGCGGCCGCAACAGCGAGCTCGAAGCCCTGCTCGATGCCGTCAGCGAGACCTTGCCCGAACTGTCGGACATCATCTCGCAGACCTATTTCAGCCATGCCCTGGCCGTGCGCCCGGGCGGCCCGATCCGGACGGTGCGCACGCCATGATCCGCTATCAGGCCCGTCACAACACGGTCTACGACTATGGCGAGCCGGTCACGCTGGCCCATCACCTGGCCCACCTCAAGCCCCGCGACGGCCTGCGCCAGCGGGTGGTCGCCCACGAACTGCGCGTGATCCCGGAACCCACCACCTGGAACGAACGCTTCGACGGCTTCGACAACCCGATCGTCCAGTTCGCGGTCGAGGAGCCGCATCAGCGCCTGATCGTCGAGTCCATGATCGAGATCGAGATCAAGCCGTCGGTGCCGCCCAAGGCCGCGGCCTATCCGGCCTGGGACGTGCTGCGCGACCGCCTGGGCGAAGCCGGGCCCGAGACCATCGCGGTCTATCCCTTCCGCATGGATTCGACCCTGATCGAAGTGGGGCAAGCCTTTGCCGATTATGCCGCCGCGGATTTTCCGCCCGACCGTCCGCTGATCGAGGCGCTGCTGGCCTTCAATGCCCGCATGCACAAGGACCTGGCCTTCGATCCCCAGGCCACCACCGTGACCACGCCGCCGCGCGAGGTACTGCGCGAGAAGCGCGGCGTGTGCCAGGATTTCGCTCACCTGATGATCGCCTGCCTGCGCTCGCTGGGCCTGCCGGCGCGCTATGTCAGCGGTTATCTGCGCACCACGCCGCCGCCGGGCCGGCCCCGGCTGGTGGGCGCCGATCAGTCCCATGCCTGGGTCGCGGTGTGGATCGGCGGCGACGAATGGCTCGAGCTCGACCCGACCAACGACTGCATTCCCTCGCTCGATCACATCACCCTCGCCTATGGCCGCGACTACGACGACGTGGCACCGTTGCGGGGAATTATCGTCGGCGGGGGGCCGCACAAGCTGCAGGTCGGCGTGGATGTGGTGCCGTTGAAATAAGCAGCAGGAATGGCAAGGCATTATACCTGCCGCCTTTTGAGACATTTTTGATGCGGCGCATCAGATTAGTTTGCTAGGCTCGAATCGGCGGTCACACGAGGGGGATAATGAGCGGCATTCTATCCCGGTACGATCAAGGCCCGTTCTTCTGCGAGATCATGGGGCAGGCCGGCACCACCGCGGTCGAGCACACGACTGCCATTCGTGAACGCCTTGCCCAACTCGACCTCGCAGCCCTGCAGCGACGCAGCGAAGATGCCGAGCGAGAACTCTATAATCTCGGCATAACCTTCACGGTCTATTCGGAGAAGGATGCGATCGACCGCATCCTGCCCTTCGACGTCATTCCCCGCATCCTCAGCCGCGACGACTGGGCCCACCTCGAAGCGGGCGTAATCCAGCGGGTTACCGCCATCAACCTGTTCCTGGCCGATGTCTATGGCCCGCAGCACGCGCTGAAAGATGGCATCGTCCCGGCCGAGCTGGTGCTGGGCAACAGCAACTATCGCCCTGAGATGATCGGCGTGAAGGTCGCCCACGGCGCCTACACCAACATCTGCGGCATCGACGTGGTGCGCGACGACAAGGGCCGGTTCATGGTCCTTGAGGACAATGCCCGCACCCCGTCGGGCGTGTCCTACGTGCTGGAAAACCGCAACATGATGCTGCGGGCGTTCCCCGACCTCACCACCGACATTTCGATCCGCCCGGTCGACAACTACGGCCCCAAGCTGCAGGAAGCCATGGTCGAGATCGCGCCCGAGGGCGTCGCCGATCCGCAGGTCGTGCTGCTGTCGCCGGGCACCTACAATTCAGCCTATTTCGAGCACATCTTCCTCGCCCGCGAGATGGGCGTGCCCCTGGTCGAAGGCCGCGACCTGGTGGTCGAGAACGACCGCGTCTACATGAAGACGACCGGCGGGCTGGAGCGGGTGCATACCATCTATCGCCGCCTGAACGACGACTTCCTGGACCCTGAGGCGTTCCGCCCGGATTCGACCCTGGGCGTGCCGGGCCTGATGCGCGCCTACCGCGCCGGCAATGTCGCCCTGGCCAATTCGGTCGGTACCGGCGTCGCCGACGACAAGGCGGTCTATGCCTACATGCCGCGCCTGATCAAATACTACATGGAGCAGGAGGCGATCCTCGACAACGTGCAGACCAACATCTGCCGCGAGGCCGATGCCCTGGCCTATACGCTCGACAATCTCGACAAGCTGGTGGTCAAGCCCGTGGCGGAATCGGGTGGTTACGGCATCACCGTCGGCCCCAAGGCCAGCAAGGAGGAACTCGAGGTGTGCCGCGCCAGCCTGCTGGCCGACCCCGCGAACTACATCAGCCAGCCGACCATCCAACTGTCGGTCTGTCCGACCCTGGTCGAAGGCGAGGTCGAGCCGCGTCACGTCGACCTTCGCCCCTTCGCCATCACCGGCAAGTCCACCTGGGTATTGCCAGGCGGGCTCACCCGCGTCGCCCTGCGCCGCGGCTCGCTTGTCGTCAACTCCAGCCAGGGAGGCGGGTCGAAAGACACGTGGGTGCTTGGCTAGACTTCTTGCACGCTTCGCCGAAGACATGTTCTGGCTCGCCCGCAATATGGAGCGGGCCGAGAACCTCGCCCGAATACTCGACGTCAACGAGACCTTCAGCCGCGACGCCCGCGGCTCGCAGAACTGGCTCTCGATCGTCCAGCTTCATGCTGGTGCCGAAGGCTTCTTCAAGAAGCACCAGGCCGCCACCGCCAACGCGGTGATCAACTACTATCTGCTGGACCCCGAGAACTCGAGTTCGATCGCCTACTGCCTGAAGGCGGCGCGCGACAACGCCCGCACCCTGCGGCCCCTGCTCTCGACCGAGCTGTGGACCCAGGCCAACATGTTTCACGCCTGGATCAGGACGCTGACCCCGGCCGACATCGGCCGCGCCGACCTGTCGCGCCTGTGCAGCAAGATCAAGGAAGGCTGCCAGACCCACACGGGCATCCTGGAAGGCACGCTCTACCGCGACGAGGGCTGGTACTTCTATCAGCTCGGCAAGCTGATCGAGCGGGCCGACCAGGCAACCCGCCTGCTGGACATCAAGTACCACATGCTACTGCCCTCGGCGGCCGAGGTCGGCTCGCCCCTCGACGTCAGCCAATGGAATGCCCTGCTGCGCTCGGCCGCCGGCTATCACGCCTATCGCCGGGTCCAGCCCCGCGGCATGAGCCCGGCCTCGGTTGCCGGCTTCCTGATCTTCAACAACGCCTTCCCGCGTTCGGTCGCCGTCTCGATCGCGACCATCGACGAGATCGTCGTGCGCCTGCGCCAGCGCTATGGCCTGCGTGCCGGCAACCAGACGCTGGAGATCCTGGACGGGCTGCGCGGCACCCTGGCGAACCGCTCCATCGACATGGTCCTGGGCGGCGGCCTGCACGAGTTCCTCGACTGGATCCAGCTGCAGTTGATCGCCATCACAGACGATCTGGGCAAGTCGTTCTTCGGCCATCCGCCCGCATCGCAGGTGCAGGCACAGGTCGCATAGGATCGCCTTTTCCCCCTCCCGATGCTATTTTCCCGCCGGGAAGCTCGTGAGGGGGAAAAAGGATGTTGCGTTTCATTGCCCTTGTCCTGGCACTGTTCATCGCCACCACGCCGGCCCATGCCGGCAAGCGGATCGACGAATTCGTCTCGGGCTACTGGACCACCTACGCCTATCAGAACGACAACGGCAGCTTCGGCCACTGCGGCATGGAGACCAAGTTCGACGATGGCATGGTCCTGTCGATCCTGCTGGCGGACGGCGGCGTCGTCATCGCCTTCTGGCATCCCGACTGGAAGCTCACCGTCGGCCAGGAGTCGGGCATGCAGTTGACGATCGACAGCCGCTATCAGCGTGTGGCCAGCGTCGTCTTCGACGACCCCAACGGCATGGTCTCGGGCCTGGGCTATGACAGCGATTTCTGGCTGGCCTTCAAGGCCGGCCTGCGCATGAACATCGACCTGGCCGACGGCAGCGCTTGGACCGTAAACCTGAAAGGTTCCAGCAAGGCCACCAAGGCCCTGTCGGTCTGCTACGACCTCTATGCGCCGCAGGGCCGCAAGGGCATGTTCAACTAGGGGCCGGCCATGGTCCTGCGGACAGTTGTCCAACCCGGGGGCGGGTGATGGCGAGGTAGTTACCCGGTCTTGTCGAAGCGGCTTGAGACATGTCGGAACCGCTGAAGCCGCATTCGACGAGGTGGTGCCAGGCATCCCAAGGCGTCGGGCAAGTGAAGGAGACCGATCCCACCATGTCACATGATCATGACCACGATCACGGCGCCGGCAGCCATCTGGACGACATGACCGCGCGGGTGATGGCGCTGGAGACGGTGCTGGCCGAGAAGGGCCTGATCGATCCCGCCGCCCTCGACGCCATCATCGACACCTACGAGACCAAGGTGGGCCCGCGCAACGGCGCGCGGGTCGTGGCCCGGGCCTGGATCGACCCTGCCTTCGCCGAATGGCTGGCCCGCGATGGGACCGCGGCTATCGGCTCCATGGGCTATACGGGCCGGCAGGGTGAGCACCTGCATGCGGTCTTCAATACCGATGAGGTGCATCATCTCGTCGTCTGCACCCTTTGTTCCTGCTATCCCTGGAGCGTGTTGGGACTGCCGCCAGTCTGGTACAAGTCCCATGCCTATCGGGCCCGTGCGGTGAGCGACCCGCGTGGGATCCTGGCGGAGTTCGGCCTTCATCTGCCCAAGAGCACCAAGCTCCGGGTGTGGGATTCCACCTCGGAGATGCGCTATCTCGTGGTGCCCCGGCGCCCGGAAGGTGCCGAGGGATGGGACATGGAGGCGCTGGTGCCGCTGGTCACCCGCAATTCCATGATCGGGACCGAGCTTGCCCTGTCTCCCGCCGCGCTGAAGGCGCCGCCGCCATGAACGGCCCGCAGGACATCGGCGGGCGTCACGGCTTCGGGCCCGTTGCGCCGGAAGCGGACGAGCCGCTCTTTCATGCTCCCTGGGAGAAGCGCGCCTTGGCGGTGACCTTGGCCGCCGGCGCCATGGGCCACTGGAGCATCGATCAGAGCCGCTGGGTGCGCGAGAACAGGTCGCCGGCCGAATATTACACCGCGAGCTACTACAAGCTCTGGATCCTTGCCCTCGAACACCTGCTCGTGGAGCACGGGCTGGTCCTGCCCGAAGAGTTGGCGGAGGGCCGGGCGCGCTTCGAAACCGTGCTCCCCAAGCGCGTGCTGAGGGCCGGAGATGTGGCCGCCGTCCTCGCCCGAGGCGCGCCGGTGGGCCGCGATCCCGGCCCGGTCATGCCCCGCTTCGCCCCGGGCGATGCGGTCCGCACCCGGAACCTGCAGCCCCACAGCCATACCCGCCTTCCCGCCTATGTGCGGGGCAAGGTCGGTTGCATCGAAGCGGTGCGGGGCTATCACGTGTTCGCCGATGCCAGCGCAGCGGGCGACAAGACCGTCGCCCATTGGCTCTACACCGTCGTTTTCGACGCCGGCACTTTATGGGGCGATGACGCTGTGGCGTCGGATACCGTCTCCGTCGACGCCTGGGAGCCCTATCTTGAGCCCGTCTGAGCAGAGCGTCCCCACCCCTCCGGCCAAGGCGGTGCCTAGTCTTCCCGTCGACGCGGACAGGCAGGCCTTCTTCGAGCCCTGGCAGGCCAAAGCGTTCGCGCTCACGGTGAGCCTCAACCAAGCCGGACTGTTCGCGTGGAACGAATGGACCGAAGTCTTCGCGGCAGCGCTTGCAACCACCGATGCGCCCATGGCCGGAGCGTGGACCGAGGCCTCTGCCCGGGCCTATTATCTCTGCTGGCTGGAGGCCCTGGAGCGGCTGATAGCCCGCCATGGCATGGCGGACGCCGCCACGCTCAAGACCGTCGCCGAAGCCTGGAAGCGGGCGGCGGAGGCGACGCCGCACGGCGCGCCGATCCGTTACGAGGCGCACCTTCCCGAGTCGGGCGGGCCGGGACGGCCCTAGTAGTCGAATTTGTAGTTGAGGCCGACGCCGGTGTTGTTCGCCTGGCCGATATTGCCTTCGACCGTGACGCGCGGATAGACCTCGACCTCGATATTGACCGAGCCCGAATCCGGCGTCAGGCCCTGCGAGAAGCCCAGGTAGACACCCTCGGCGACATAGCGCCCGGCCGACAAGGTACTGCCCGACAGGGCACTGCCGCCGCCCGAGCCGCTTGATTCCGTGTCGCTGGAGCCGACATCCAACCGGTCCAGCCCCAAGGCATCGCGGGCGCCGCCCAGCACGCCGCCGCCGCCCTTGCCCGAGAGTTCCAGCGCCGTCTGGCCCAGGCGCACCGCCTGGCTGGCCGACAGGTTGGAGACCGAACGGCCGAACAGGACGCGGCTGAGCACCTCGTCATTGGGCAGGGCAGGATCGGACGACAACTCGATCTTCAGGGCCGTCACCGGGCCGCTGATGGTGATGGTCGCCTCGACGTCGTCGGCAGGCGCCGAGGAGATGACCTTCAGTTGCGGCGGAGCGGAAAGACCGGAGGGGAAGGTCAGGGACCCTTCGGAAATCTTGAAGCTGCGGCCGGCCAGGGCATAGGTGCCGCGGACGACCTCGAAACCGCCGCGCACATCAGGCTTGGTGATCGGCCCCTGGACCTTGAGGGTTCCGCGCCATTCGCTGTCCAGGCCGCGGCCGCGCACGAAGAACTGGCCCGGCGCCGTGACCGTCAGCTCGATCCGGCCGATCTTGGGGGGTGCTGCCTCGCCCTCCTGCGCGGTCGGGCTCAACGCCTTCGGCTCGTCGGCCGCGGCCTTGGCCGGATCGCGCACCTCGACCACCGGCACCGAGGGCGGAATCTTCGAGGCGATCTCGATATCGCCGCTGCGGATGATGACGTCGCCCTTGATCTCGGGCGCCGTCAAGGTGCCGCCCAGGGCGACATCCAGGTCGCCCCTGGTGGTGGCAAGATCCAGGCGCGTGAAGCGGAAGCCCTGCGCCTTGATGGCACCGTTCAAGGCGAAGTCGCCGTCGGCCAGCCGGCTGCCCGCGCCCGAACCGCTCAGCTTGCCGCCCGAGCCGTCGTCGCCGCTCAAGGTCTCGATGGTCATGCGGTCATTGGTGAAAGCGACGGCAAGGGTCAGGTTGCGCAGTTCCAGGCCCGAGACGCTGTGCACCACCAGACCCTGGTCCAAGGTCAGGCGGCCGGACGGGCGCGGGGCGCCGAGCGGGCCGCTGACGGTCAGGTCCAAGGCCAGCTTGCCGCGGATCTGGTTCTCGCCGATCGGCAGGATCGGCGCCAGCCGCCGCAGGTCGGCATCGACCTTGGCCACGACGTTCATTTCGCCCTTTTCCGCCGGCAGGGGAATGCCGCCGTCGACCCGCACCGGCACGCTGCCGGTAACAACCAGCGTGGCCCCTATCGCGCCGCTGGTCTTCACGTCCAGCCGCGCGGTGTTGCCCGACCAGTCGATCTTGGCGTCGACGTCGATTTCGGGCACATCGGCGGCCGCGATATCGAGGCCGACGGAGGGCGGCGGCTTGATCTTGCGCGCGGCCAGGATCAGGGCACCGGTGTTGCCCTTGATGGTCAGGTCGATGTCGGCCGTGCCGGTGGGCAAATCGGCCTCGCCGGCCAGGGGCTCGAGATCAGCGAAATTGAAGCCCGCAACCTTGATCGTGCCACTGGCGGCGGCCCCCAGGGCCACGTCCCCGGTTATCCGCGCCTGGCCGAAGGCAAGGGCCAGGCCCTTGAGGCGCGTGGCCGCGCTGAGCGAAACCTCCAGCGGCTTCTCCAGGCGCAGCGGCGTGGTGCCCACGGCACCGTCCAGGCTGGCCAGGGTAACCCTTGCCGCGTCGCCCCCCTGGTAGCGCCCCTCGAGGCCCAGGCGCATCTCGGCCGGCAGCTTGCCCGCCGTGGCGATGTCGAAGGCGACATCGTTGAAGCTGGCCAGATCCGCCTTGAGCGACAGCGTATCGACCACCGTCGTGCCGCTGACGAGGTTGCCGACCTCGACCGTGGCCCTGCCCTTGCCCGCCCCCAGCAGATCGTCGAGCGTCGCCTTGGCGCCCAACTGGGCCACCGTGACACCGGCGGCGGCGATGCCGCTCCCCGCCAGCGTCACATCGGCCCCCTGCCCGCCATTGCGCGGCGCAATCGCCAGGTCGACCGCCAGGCGGCCGGCCAGCGCTTGCCCGGCCACGGCGGACAGGCTGCGCAGGTCGGCCGCGGTCAGCTTGATCGCCCCCGTGGCCAAGCCGTCCTCCAGGCCATAGGCGAGATCGCCGGCAAGCTTGGCGCCCAGCACCTCGGCCAGCAGGTTGGACAAGGTCAGCTTCTTGCCGTCGAAGGCGAGGTCGGTCCCCAGCCTGGTCGGATAGGCGCCGCCGGTGGTCAGGTCCAGGCGACCGGTGGAGGCCCCGGCCGGGTTGGGACTTGCCACCAGCACCAGTTGCGGATCGCCGAAGGCGGTGCCGCCGGCCGCCACCCCCGTCCCGTTCAGCTTGACGTCGATCACGGGGATCGTCGCCGTCCCGCCGATCGTCCCGTCGAGCACGATGCTGCCCGACAGGCCGGCGACGCCCAGCCGGGCCAGGTCATCGGCCTTGACGCTCAACACCGCCTCGATGGCACCGCTGAGCAGATCGAACTCGGCCTTGCCGTCGACCGTGGCCGCCGCCGTCACCACCGAGAGACGATCGAGCACCACCGGGCCGGTGTCGCTGTAACGGCCGGCCAGTGCCACGCGCGGCACCGGCCCCAGCAGGTGCGGCAGTTGGGCGTCACCCGCGATGTTCTCGCCGGTCACGGTCAGGTCGAAGGCCAGGTCCAGCGGCGTAATCGGCCCATCGACCTTCACCGCCAGTTGCCCGGCGCCGGCAAGCCCGGCCTGCGGCAGCAGCGAAAGGTCGGGCACCGAACCGTCGATCGCGGCGACTATGGTGGTAAAGCCGTCGGCCAGTGCCGCCGTGCCCTTGAGGGTAACGCCGGGCGCCACCACCTCGATCCGGCCGAAGGTGGCACTGCCGGCGGCGAGGTCGGCTGTGCCGACCAGCATCACACGGCCGGGCCGGAACGCGGGCGGTACCTGCGCCAGGGCCGCCAGGTCCAGGGCGGGATCGATGGTGACCGTGGCATCGATCGTCGCGGCGCTGCCGCCTGCCAACTGACCCTTGAGGGCAAGGCTCAACCCCTTGGCGCCGATATTGAGGTGCCGCAGGTCGATGACCTCGCCGGCCATCCCACCGGCAAGGTCCAGGCTGATGCCGTCGACCGCCAGCGGCGCCAGATCGGGCGGCAGGAACGGGCCAGGATCGGCCTTGGCCGTCAGCGCCAGGGTGATCGCGCCGTCGGCTGCCCGGCCCAGGGTGAGGCGTCCGTTGAGGCCGGCGCCGGCCGCGGCCGCTTCCAGGTCGGCGGCAAAGCCCGACAAGGGGCCTTCGCCCGCGAGGCGGACGTGGATGGGCCGGTCGGCCGGCAGCCCGGCCAGGCGCGAAATCGGCCCGCCCGCCGGATCGTCCAGCAGCAGCGACAGGGTCAGGTGATCGTCCTGCGGGCGATGACGGGCATCGATGTCCAGCCTGGTCGAGACCGCGCCGTCGATGGGCGCCAGGGCCAGGACAACGCCCGCCGTGCCGTCGCCCTCGACCCCGATATGGCCGCTCAGGGCAAACCGGGTCGCCTCGCCCGCCAGGGCCGGGCCCAGAATGATCTCGGGCACCGCCAGGCGGTCGAGGGCCAGGCCCTTGGGCAGTTGCGGCATGGTGAAGCCGGCTTCATCGGCCGGCGGTTCGGGCGCCGGCACGGTCGACGGGGCTGGCAGGCGGTCGAGGGCGATGCGCCGGGCTTCCACCCGTTCGACATGAATGCGGCCGCCCAGCAGGGCCCAGGGGTCGAGCGACACCACGGCGTCGTCGACGGTCAGCCAGATCCCTTGCGCGTCGCCCAGTTCCACCTTGGCCAGGCGCGGCCCGAAGGGCAGGCCGCCAGCCAGGCCGTCCAGCTTGATGGTCATGTCGGGCGAGGAGATCGCCGCCGAGACATAGTCACCCAGGGCGCGCTGCAGTGCGGGAATCTGCAGGGCGCCGATCAGGGCGAGCAGCAGGGCCAGCACGCCCCCCAGCGTGATGCCCAGCCATTTCAGGGTGCGGCGCAGGATGGGATACATGATGTCTCTCCTCGCCCTAGAACGCCTGGCCGATCGAGATATAGATCTGCACGATATCGTCGCTGTCGCGCTGGCCGATGACCGGGGTCGCGACGTCCAGGCGCAGCGGCCCGATCGGCGAGAGATAGCGCAGGCCGAGGCCGGCGCCGCCGAACAGGTCGGCACCGAAGTCGGGCGTCGATTCTTCGTAGACGCTGCCGAAATCGAAGAACGGGACGATGCCGATCTCGGGCGTCACGCGCCAGCGCATCTCGATCCCGCCGGTGAAGATCGACTTGCCGCCCGTCGCCTTGCCGTCGTCGCCCAGCGGCCCGGCGACCTGATAGCCGAAGCCGCGAATGGAATCGCCGCCGCCGGCATAGAAGCGCTTGTCCGCCGGCAAGGACAGGGTCGCGCCGCCGAAGGTCGCCCCGACCGAGCCGCGCAGGGCCAGCACATAGTCTTCCTCCCGGTCCAACGGCAGGTAGACCGAGGCCGTCGCCCGGCTGATGACGAAGGTACCGGCAGTGCCGGCCACGTCGTAATAGGGCGTCACCGAAAAGGTCAGGCGATGGCCCCGCGTCGGGTCCAGGGCATTGTTGGAAGTATCCTGGCGGGCAACCATGGGAATGCCGACCAGCGAGTAATCCTCGGTGCCGCCGGTATCGACGATATGGCTCTGCTCGAAGGTCAGGCCGCCCGAGAAGAACCATTGCGGCGAATAGCGCCATTCGAGGCCGCCGCCGATCAGCAGGGAGTCGATGTCGTAGGCGTCGAGCTGCTGCGACAGCGCCTTGACCTGGGCGACGAGGTCGACGCCGTGCCATTCGAAGTCGGGCTTGCGCGCCTTGGCTTCCAGGCTGTAGCCGTTCTGGGCGAAATCGCCCGTCACCCGCAGCGACTCGCGTCCGCCCAGCAGGTTGCGGTGTTCCCAGAACACGCGCACGCCGGCGCCCTCGCTGGTCGAATAGCGCAGGCCGCCGCCGATGGTCCGCGGCTTGCCTTCCTCCAACTTGATCGAGATCGGCGCGGCGCCGTCCGCCGCCGGGCGGTCGAGATCGATCGTGACGGTGCGGAACAGGCCGGTCTCGACGAAGGCGCGGCGGGTCTCCTCGACCTCGTCCATGTTGACCGTGTCGCCTTCCTTCCAGGTGACCAGCATCCGCGCCGGCTTGTCCTTCAGCCGCTCCAGCCCCTCGAACCGCACCGGGCCATAGGTCACCAGCGGACCGTAGTCGATCGCCCAGGTGACGTTCACCACGCGCGCCGCCCGGTCCAGCACGGCGTCGCGCCGGGCCACCTTGGCAAAGGGACGGCCGCGGCGGCCCAGGTCGGCGAGGATCGTCCCCTCGGTATCGAGCACCGCCTGGGCGGTGTAGGGCTGGCCCGGCTTCAGCGCCATAAAAAGGGTATTGGGCGACAGGGCGGGGCCCAGCGGCACGCCGCCGGGATCGGTCAGGGTGACGGCGCCGACCTCGTAGCGGCTGCCCGCCTCGACCCGGATCTTCACCGGCACCGGGGCCTGCTCCTCGCCCAGTTCGACATCGACCGCGGCATCGTAATAGCCGTAGGCGTTGAGAATCTGCCGGATCCGCTCGACATCGCCGCGAACCCGGGCCCGCAGGGCGGTGACGCTGGGCGGCGGCTTGTCGCCCAAGGTGATCAACTCGCTGGTTTCGCCGAACAGGGACTTTGTCGTGTCGTCGGGCAGGCCGCTCAGGTCGAGCTTATAGGGGACGTCGGCCCGGGCGGGGGCCACGGCGAGCGCAAGCGCGGCAACCAGCAACGCCAGCACACCACCCCTGCGGCGGCCGGTGGCCGCCAAGGCTTTCACGCGGAACCGCATTCCGCTAGCGTCCCCTCATCATGCGCAACACCTCTTCCGCCCCGTTGGGTTGGTATCGCCTGGCTTGGCCGATACTCAGGCACCTCGATCCCGAAACCGCCCACGGCCTGGCCCTGGGGGCCTTGCGCCGGGGCTTGCTGCCGCCTTGCGGGCGTGCCGACCCGGCTCGTCTTCGCGTCACCGCGATGGGCATCGCCTTCGCGAATCCGGTCGGCCTGGCCGCCGGCTTCGACAAGAATGCCCTGGCAGCGGACCGCGTGTCTCGCCTGGGATTCGGTTTTGCCGAAATGGGCGGCGTCACCCCCAGGCCGCAGGCGGGCAATCCTCGCCCCAGACTGTTTCGCCTGGATGACGACCTGGCGGCGATCAACCGCATGGGCTTCAACAATGACGGCGAAGCGGCGATTGCCGCGCGCGTGCGGGCGCGGCGCCGGCCGGGCTTGCCCCTGGGGGTGAACCTGGCCAGCAATACCGAGTCGGAGGCGCCGGCCGAGGATTTCGTTCGCCTGGTCCACACCTTCGCCCCCATCGCGGATTATTTGACGATCGACGTCTCGTGTCCCAACACCAGGAACGGCAGGCTGTTCCAGGATCCGGCGCGGCTGGACGATCTGCTGCGGCGCCTGCTCGAGGCGCGCGGCAGCCTGCGCACGCCGATGCTGGTCAAGCTCGCCTCGGACCTGTCACAGGCCGAGGCCCTGGCAATCGCCGAGGTCACCGTCCGCCACGGGCTGGCGGGCCTGGTGATCGCCAATACCAGCGCCGCCCGGCCCGACAGCCTGACGTCGCCCAAGAAGGCGGAACGCGGCGGCTTGTCCGGCCGGCCGATCTTCGAGGCCTCGACCGCCCTGCTTGCCGCCGTGCGCCGCAGCGTCGGCCCGGCCCCGTCCTGGTCGGGGTCGGCGGGGTGTTCAGCGGCGCGGATGCCTATGCCAAGATCAGGGCCGGGGCCAACCTGCTCCAGCTCTATACCGCGCTGGTCTTCCGCGGCCCGCCGGTGGTCGCCGCGATCAAGCAGGAACTGGCCGCCTGCCTGGAGCGCGACGGCTTTGCTAGCGTTGCCGACGCGGTCGGCGACGGGGCGGCTACATCGCCGTGAGCTTGCCGCCCTTCCAGACATAGTAGACCACGCCCGGCTTGGTCAGGTCGCCCTTGGCATCGAAGGCGACATCGCCGATGACGGTGGGGAAGCTGTGGGAATGGATCGTCGTCGCCAGGCCGGCACCGTCGATCGCCGCGGCCGGATCCGGCTTCAGCAGCGGGCCCAGGGCGGCCGAGAGCACCTGCGCCGCCGCAAAGGTGGTCAGGACATAACCCGAAGGGTCGTGACCGGCCTGGGTCAGCCGCTCGATCGCCTTGGCGGCGGTGGGATAGTCCAGCGGGTTGCGGGCAAAGGTGATGATGGTGCCATCGGCAGCGGCGCCAGCCGCCTTGGCATAGTCGGGGCTGGCCAGGGCGTCCGGGCCTAGGATGGTCGCGGTCACGCCCGCCTCGCGCAGGGCCTTGACGAAGCTGCCCGCCGTCGCCGGCTCGGCCGCCACGAAGACCACACCCAGGCCGGCGCTGCGCGCCTTGGCGGCGGCCTGCTTGGGCGACAGGGCCGGCCCCAGCACCAGGTCGGCCGCCGCGTCGCCCAGTTCGAGCTTGGCCAGGCCGGCCTTGAACAGAAGGCTCAACTGCTGGCCATAGAGGGTGCCGTCGCGGACCACGCCGAATTTCTTGCCGGGCAGGGTCTGCTTGATCAGGGCGGCGGCGATCAGGCCCTGGTAGTCGTCGCGCCAGACGCTGCGGAAGATGCCGGTTCCCTGGCCGGCCGCGCCGTCGGTCAGGCGCGGATCGGTCGAACCCGGCGTCACCATCACCACCTGGGCCGGGGCATAGATGGCATAGGCCGCCTGGCTGGCCGCCGAGCAGAAATGGCCGATCACGGCCACGACCTTCTCGGCCACCAGGTCGGCCGCCGCGGCGCGCGCCCGGTCGGGATCGCAGCCGTCGTCCTTCTCGATCAGGGTGACCTTGCGCCCCTCGACACCGCCGTTGGTATTGATCACCTCGACCGCGAAGCGGGCACCGATCTGCATCTGCTGGCCGAACGCTGCCTGCGGCCCGGTAAAGGGCCCCGCCAGGCCGATGACGAGAGGGGGCAAGTCGGCGGCGGGCGGGGTGGTGGCGGCCGTGCCGGCGCCGGCGGTATTGCCCGGTGCCGCCTGGCGCATCACGCTCTGGGTCCAGAACCACGCCGCCACGGCGGCCAGCACGAGCACGGCAACAAGAACCAGCACCAGCTTCCGCATTACCCGTGCTCCTGCGAGGAGAATACTTCCGGCACGCTAGTCAGCCCCCCGATTCGACGCAACCGCGACTGGCCCCAACCCGCCGGCTTCTGCCCTATTGCCAAACAAAAGGCCCGGCGGTTTCCCGCCGGGCCTTGCATTCAGCTGTCGAGAGGCCGCTTACGGCTTCTCGGCGTAGGCGCCCTTGGACCAGATGTACATGACGTATTCCGGATCCTTGACGTCGCCCTTGGCATCGAAGCCCAGGGTGCCGAGGACGGTCGGGAAGGTGTTCGCGCGGATGTATTCCGACACTTTCTTGGTGTCGACGCCGCCCGAAGCCTTCACGGCACCGGCGAAGACCTGGATCGCCGCGTAGGTGTAGAGGGTGTAACCTTCAGGGTCGTAGCCGGCCGCCTTGAACTTGGCCACCACGTCCTTGGCGGTGTCCTTGTTGCGCGGGTCGGGTGCGAAGGTGAAGAGGAAGCCCTCGCCTGCCTCGCCGGCGATCGACCAGAACTCGGCAGTGTTCTGCGCATCGCCCGAGATGAAGGTCGCCTTCAGGCCCTGTTCGGCCGACTGGCGGATGATCAGGCCCGCCTCGGTGTGGTAGCCGCCGATGTAGACGACTTCGACGCCCGCGGCCTTCAGCTTGGAAACCAGGGCCGAGAAGTCCTTGTCGCCCTGGGTATAGGCTTCGTAGACGGCCGGCGGGGCGCCCAGTGCTTCGAGGCCCTTCTTGGTCTCGTCCGCCAGGCCCTTGCCGTAGGCCGACTTGTCGTGCAGGACGGCGACCTTCTTGCCCTTGAAGTTGGTCACGATGTACTTGGACGCGGTGGCGCCCTGGTAATCGTCACGGCCGCAGGTGCGGAAGATGTTGGTCCAGCCCTTGACGGCGGCCTCGTCGGTCAGCGCCGGGTTGGTCGAGGCGGGCGACATCTGCAGCACGTTGTTCTCGTTGTACACGGCCGAGGCCGGGATCGACGAGGACGAGCAGAAATGGCCGGCCACGAAGACCACGCCCTTGTTCACCAGGTCGTTGGCGACCGCCACGGCCTGCTTCGGGTCGCAGGCGTCGTCGCCGACTTCGAGCTTCAGTTTTTGGCCATTGACGCCGCCGGCGGCGTTGATGTCGGCAACCGCCTGTTCGGCACCGCGCTTCATCTGCTCGCCGAAGGCTGCATACTGGCCGGTCATCGGACCCGCGGTCGCGATGGTAATGTCAGCATAGGCGGCACCGGCCACCGTCAGGCTGGCGAACAGGGCAACGGCTGCGAGCCCGGTTTTGAGCTGCTTCATGCGATCCTCCGATATTCTCCCCCGACGCGCCCCCGGGCCGACATGGCTGGCGAGTGACACGCCGCGAGGCAAGAGCCTAGACACAACAACACGGGGCACGCAACGGGGCGCATGCTCGAATCATGACAAGGCCTGATCATTCAGGCGATCGATCGCGCCAGCCCAGCGGCCCCGCCGGCTCGTAGAGCCAGGGATACTGGCGAACCATCTTGGCCGCCAGCGTCAGCCGATGGCCCAGCACGGCATAGCCCGACAGGATCAGGCCGTCGAGCAGATAGCCCTGCAACGACCACAGATGACCCGAGAACAGGCCCCAGTGCAGGAAGCGGTCGAATACCGCAACGCCGAAACCGGCCGCGACCGCCATCCAGGTGGGGCGCCAGCCCTCGGCCACGCCCTGCCCGGCCAGGAAGCTGCACAGGCCGAACAGGCCCAGGGTCAGGCCGATGAAGGGGCCCAGCGTGGTGTCAAAGATCTCTTCCATCAGTGGGCCCCCTCGAGATAGGCGGCGCGAACTTCCTCGTTGCCCAGCAATTCGGCGGATGTCCCGCCCAGTTGCACCTTGCCGCTGGCCAGCACGTAGCCCCGGTGGGCAAGCTTCAAGGCATGATAGGCATTCTGCTCGACCAGGAACACCGTGACCCTCTGGGTTGCGTTGATCTCGCGGATCACCTGGAAGATCTGGCGCACGATCAACGGCGCCAGGCCCAGCGACGGCTCGTCGAGGAGAAGCAGGCGCGGCCGGCTCATCAGGGCGCGGGCGATCGCCAGCATCTGCTGCTCGCCGCCCGACAGCGTGCCGCCGCGCTGGTTCTGGCGTTCCTCCAGGCGCGGGAACATCTTGTAGACACGGCCCAGGTCTTCGTCGAAGAAGCGCGGATCGGTCACCACCGCGCCCATCTTCAGGTTCTCCAGCACGGTCATGCGGGCGAAGATGCGACGCCCCTCGGGGCTTTGCGCGATGCCTAGGCGCATGATCTGGTGCGTGGGCAGGCCGGTGATGTCCTGGCCTTCGAAGGTGATGCGGCCGGCGCTGGGCTTGGGCTTGCCGCACATCGACATGAGCAGGGTCGACTTGCCGGCGCCGTTGGCCCCGATCAAGGTGACGATCTCGCCCTCGTAGATCTCGACGTCGACCCCTTTCAGCGCCTCGATCGCGCCATAGGACGCGCGCAGGCCCTCGATTTTCAGCATCGGCGGGACGGCACTCATGACGCCACCTCGTCGGGCTCGGGCTCGCCCAGATAGGCGCGGATGACGTCCGGGTTGGCGCGGATCTCGGCCGGGTCGCCTTCGGCGATCTTGCGGCCGTAGTCCAGCACGACGATGTGGTCCGAAATGCCCATGACCACGCTCATGTCGTGTTCGATCAGCAAGATCCCTGCCTTGGATTCGTCGCGGATATAAAGCAGCAGGGCATTGAGTTCCGCCGACTCCCGCGGGTTGAGGCCGGCCGCCGGCTCGTCCAGGCACAGCAGCGCCGGGTCGGTGCACATGGCGCGGGCGATCTCCAGCCGGCGCTGATCGCCGTAAGGCAGCGAGCCGGCCGGTTCGTCGGCCCGCGCGAGCAACCGGGTACGGTCCAGCCAGAACCGCGCCTTCTCAACCGCGTCGCGCTCGGCATGGCCATAGCCGGGCCAGCCGACCAGGCCCAGCAGGCTGTAGCCGCTGGCCAGCATCAGGCGGTTGTGCTGGGCCACCAGCAGGTTTTCCAGCACCGACATGCCGGCGAACAGGCGGATGTTCTGGAAGGTGCGCGCAACACCGGCGTGGCGGGTGATGCGGAAGTCGTCCAGCCGCTCCAAGAGCAGCGCCTTGTGCCCGCCGGGCCGGGTCAGGGTGAGGCGGCCGACGGTGGGCTTGTAGAAGCCGGTCAGGCAGTTGAAGACCGTGGTCTTGCCCGCCCCGTTGGGGCCGATCACCGCGGTGATCTGGCCCGACTGGGCCGCGAAGGACACGTCGTTGATCGCAACCAGGCCGCCGAAACGCATGGTCAGGTGTTCGACCTGCAGCAGGGGCGCACCGGTCATGGCCGCGCCCCTCCCCGCTTGTGCAGGAAGATGGTCGGGTCGCGGTGGGAGAGCAGGCCGCGCGGCCGCCAGACCATGATCAGCACCATCCCTAAGCCGAACACCAGCATGCGGTATTCGGCCAGGCCGCGGAACGCCTCGGTCAGGCCGATGACCAGCAGGGCCGCCAGGGCGACGCCCAACTGGCTGCCCATGCCGCCCAGCACCACGATCGCCAGGATCATCGCGGATTCGGTGAAGGTGAAGCTTTCCGGCGAGACGAAGCTCTGGGTCGTGGCGAAGAACGCGCCGGCGAAGCCCGCGAACATCGCGCCGATGGCAAAGGCGGTCAGCTTGGTATTGGTCGGGTTTATCCCTAACGCCCGGCAGGCGATCTCGTCCTCGCGCAGGGCTTCCCAGGCGCGGCCCACCGGCAGGCGCCGGATGCGGATGGTGAAGAGGTTCACCACGAGGGCCAGCACCAGGATCAGGTAGAAGAAGAAGATCGAGCGGTGCAACGGCGAAAATTCCAGCCCGAACAGTTGATGGAACGCTGTTACCCCCTCGGGCGCATTGCGGGAGAAGGGATAGCCGAAGAAATTCAGCCGCGGGATCGAGCCGATGCCGTTGGGCCCGCCCGAAAAGCTGGACCAGTTCAGCAGCACGATGCGGATGATCTCGCCAAAGCCGAGTGTCACGATGGCCAGATAGTCGCCGCGCAGGCGCAGCACCGGGAAGCCCAGCAGGACGCCGAAACTGGCCGCCAGCAGGCCCGAGATCGGCAGCGCCTCCCAGAAGTCGAAGCCATAGGTCTTGGACAGGATGGCATAGGTATAGGCCCCGACCGCGTAGAAGGCGACGTAACCCAGGTCGAGCAGGCCGGCCAGCCCGACCACGATGTTCAGGCCCCAGGCCAGCATCATGTAGGTGAGCACGCGGATCGCGGTGTCGAGGATATAGCTGTTGGCAAAGGGCATCATCGGCAGCAGCACCGCGCCGACCAGCAAGGCGGCGCCCAGGCCCCGGCTCACCAGGCGGCGCAGGCGCGCGGCCCGCAGGTCGTCGTCGTCGCGCGCGGCAACCACCACCGCACCGCGCTGGGCGCGCACGATGGCCAGCGTCCCGCGCAGGGCCAGGGCCGCCCCGGCGGCGATGGCCAGCACCCGCAGCAATTCGCCAGGCCAAGGCACGACGAAGCCGGCGACCAGCAGGGCAGCCGCCAGGCCCAGCGACGGCACGGTCATGCCCCGTTCGCCCAGCGCCAGGCCCAGCCTGGCGAAGAACAGCAGGACGATGGCCAGCGCCACATCCGAGAAGCGGAAGTTCAGGGTCAGGGCACCCCCTTGGTCCACCGTCTGCAGGCCGACAATGGGGCCGGCCAGCGCCATGCCGACAAGGGCAACCAGGGCCGCGTCCTTCAGCGCGGCAAGCAAGGGGGTGGCGGGCGCGGCGGCGGCGGTCATGGCGGGATCGGCAACCGTCATGATCACACCTTCTCGATCTCGGGCCGGCCGAGCAGGCCGCTGGGCCTGAAGATCAGCACGAAGACCAGGATCGTGAACGCCGCCACATCCTTGTATTCGACCGAGAAGTAGGCCGACCAGAGCGCCTCGATCAGGCCGATCAGCAGGCCGCCCAGCACCGCGCCCGGCAGCGAGCCGATGCCGCCCAGCACCGCCGCGGTGAAGGCTTTGATGCCGGCCAGGAAGCCGATGTAGAAGTCGATGACGCCGTAGTAGAGGGTCACCATCAGGCCCGCGACCGCGGCCAGCGACGCCCCCATGACGAAGGTCATGGAAATGGTGCGGTCGACATCGACCCCGATCAGCGAGGCCATGGTGCGATCCTGCTCGCAGGCCCGCTGGGCCCGCCCCAGGGTGGTCTTGGTAATCAGATAGGTAAAGCCGGTCATCAGCGCGATGGTCAGCAGGACGATGAAGATCTGCAGGTAGGACAGGGTGACGGTAAAGCCGTCGGCGCTGGTCATCACCTCGAAACCGCCGCGGATCACCGGCTTGATCGGCTTGGGCCGCGCGCCCTGGGCGATCTGGACATAGTTCTGCAGGAAGATCGAAACGCCGATCGCCGAGATCAGCGGCGCCAGCCGGAACGAGCCGCGCAACGGCCGGTAGGCGACGCGCTCGATCGACCAGCCGTACAAGGCCGTGATCGCCATGGCGGCCAGCAGTACGACAGCCAGGGCCAGCGGCACCCAGGTGATGCCGATCAGGCCCATCAGGATGATCCCGATCATCGAGACGAAGGCACCGACCATGTAAACCTCGCCATGGGCGAAGTTGATCATGCCGATGATGCCGTAGACCATCGTGTAGCCGATGGCGATCAAGGCGTAGACGGAGCCGAGCGTGATGCCGTTGATGAGCTGCTGAACCAGATATTCCATGCGCTCAGGCCCCCGTTTTCAAGCGCCGCGCGAGCGGCTGCGATAGTAAACGGGAACAGTAACGGGTGCGCCCCGCCGCCGCTTCGATCCGCAAATTCCAACCCCCAGGCTGCTTGCCCATTGCAAGAACGTTAGCGTCCCTTGCCAGCCGCCGCAATGCGGCTTCGGGCTTGTCCCGGGACAATCGCCGGGAATGTCGCGTGCAGGGACGAGCGGTGCCGCTGTGGTGAAAGTGGCTGCTGCGCCTGCGACCAAAGTAGCCCGCCCCCGTTTACCGATTCTTATAAGCCCCGGGGCCAATGTCTTCCCAAACGCCAACCAGGGCGGTTTCACATCGATCATTTTGAAGGGCAGCGCCACCGATGCGGGTCAGGGCCAAGATCTATACCATTGTCGCCGTGCTTGGCCTGACCGCTGCTGCCATCGCCGGGATCGGTGTTCAGGCGATCCACGGCCTGGGCCAGGAATCCAAGCTGCTCGAAGAAGCGGGCAAGCGCGCGCTCTACGCCGAACGGCTGGACAAGCTGGTGACGGCGGTGGTGATGGAATCACGCGGCATCTATGCCTCGGAGACGACCGACCAGGCCCGCCCCTTTGCCCAGAACCTGCGCCAGGACCTCGACCTGATCGATAAGCTCTTCGTGGAATGGGCGCCGATCGTGCCGGAGAAGACCCGCCCGGTGCTCGAGGCCCTCATGGCCCAGGCGGCCGAATTCCGCAGCTTCCGGCTGGAAACCGCACGGCTGGGCACGGAAGTGAGCCCGGCCGCCGCCAACGCCCAGGGCAATACCGAAGCCAACCGGGCCAACCGCAAGGCCTTCCAGGCACAGATCAACGGCGCCCTGGAAAAAATCCTGGCCGATCTGAAGCGCATCGAGGTCGAAACCAGCGACTATGCCGATGAGATGCGGCTGCTGTCCCTCGCCGTCGGCAGCGTCGGCCTGCTGCTGGGCGTCGCCATCGCCGTGTTCATCGGGACGCGCCAGTTGGCGCGGCCGCTGGGCGACGTCACCGCGACCTTGAAGGCCATGGCCGAGGACCGGCTGGAGGTGACCGTGCCCCAGCGCAAATCGGCCGACGAGATCGGCGAAATCTGGACGACGGTCGAACACTTCCTGGCCCGCCTGCGCGAGGCGCGTGCCGCCCGGGCCAGCGAAGAAGACCACCGCCGCCGCGAGGACGCGGCGGAAGGCGCCCGGCGCGAGGCGGAACGCCAGGCCCAGGCCGCGGAACAGCAGCGCATGGCCGACGGCCTGCGCCGGGCCGAGGAACAGGCCCAGCGCGCCAGGGAACTGGCCGGGGCGGTGAGCAATTTCGAGGCGTCGATCGCCGAGGTCATCTCCACCCTTTCCGCCGCCGCCGACGAGTTGAGCGCCAATGCCGGGGTGCTGACCGGGACCGCCCGCGACACCACCGAACGCGCGACCTCGGTCGCCGCCGCCGCCGAGCAGGCCTCGACCAACGTGCAGACCGTCGCCAGCGCGACCGAGGAACTGACCTCGTCCTCCCGCGAGATCGGCCGCCAGGTGCAGCAGTCGGCGGAACTGTCCAACCAGGCGGTTTGCGACGCGCAAGACGCCACCGGCATCATGCAGGTGCTGGAACGCGGTTCCGACGCCATCGGCAATGTGGTGAAGCTGATCCAGGATATCGCCGGCCAGACCAATCTCCTGGCCCTCAACGCGACGATCGAGGCGGCCCGCGCGGGCGAAGCCGGCAAGGGCTTCGCCGTCGTCGCCTCGGAAGTGAAGAGCCTGGCCAACCAGACGGCGAAGGCGACCGAGGACATTACGGGGCAGATCGGCGAGATCCAGACGGCAACGGGCAAGGCGGTCGACGCCATTGCCCGCATTTCGCGCCAGATCTCGGACATGAGCCTGGTCTCGAACACGATCGCCAGCGCCGTCGAGCAGCAGATCGCGGCGACCTCGGAAATCGCCCGCAACGTCGAGCAGGCGGCGCTGGGCACCAATGAAGTCTCGTCGGCGATCCAGGAGGTGCAGACCGTGGCGACCGAGGCCGGCGGCGCCTCGTCCCAGGTGCTCGTCTCGGCCGGCGACCTGTCGCGCCAGGCGGCCCGCCTGCGCCAGGAAGTCGACCGCTTCCTGGTGACCGTCAAGGCGGCTTAAGACCCTTCGTCATCCCGGCGAAGGCCGGGATGACGCTTGTGGGTTACAGCGTTACGCCGCCAGCTTGTCCAGAGCGCGGACGATCGACTCGCCCATGACGCTGGTCGAGACCTTGGCCATGCCGGGCTGCATGATGTCGCCGGTGCGCAGGCCCCCGGCCAGGACATTCTCGACCGCCTTGTCCAGCAGGTCGGCTTCCGTCCCCAAATCGAACGAATAGCGCAGCGCCATGCTGAACGACAGCAGGGTGGCGATGGGATTGGCCATGTCCTTGCCCGCGATATCGGGGGCGGAACCGTGCACCGGCTCGTACATCGCCTTGCGCTTGCCCTTGGCATCGGCCGCCCCCAGCGAGGCCGAGGGCAGCATGCCCAGCGAGCCGGTCAGCATCGCCGCGGCGTCCGACAGGATGTCGCCGAACAGGTTGTCGGTGACGATGACGTCGAACTGCTTGGGATTACGCACGAGCTGCATGGCGCAGTTGTCGGCGTACATGTGCGAGAGCTCGATATCCTTGAATTCGTGGTCGTGGACCCAGGTCACTTCCTCGCGCCACAGGATGCCCGACTCCATGACATTCGCCTTCTCCGACGAGGTCACCTTCCTGCCGCGCTTGGCCGCAATGTCGAAGGCGACACGGGCGACGCGGCGGATTTCCTCGGTCGTGTAGACCTGGGTGTTCACGCCGCGGCGCGAACCGTCGGGCAGGGTCTCGATGCCGCGCGGCGTGCCGAAATAGACGCCGCCGGTGAGTTCCCGCACGATCAGGATGTCGAGGCCGCGGACGATCTCGGGCTTCAGGGTCGAGGCGTCGACCAGGGCGTCGAAACACATGGCCGGGCGCAGGTTGGCAAACAGGCCCAGTTCCTTGCGCAGGCGCAGCAGGCCGCGCTCGGGCTTCACGGCGAAGGGCAGGCTGTCCCACTTCGGGCCGCCCACGGCGCCCAGCAGCACGGCATCGGCTTCCTGGGCCAGCGCCATGGTCGCGTCGGTCAGGGGCACGCCATGGGCATCGATCGAGGCGCCGCCGGCCAGACCGTCTTCCAGCGCGAATTCGACACCGCGCTTCTTGGCGTACCAGTCGATGACACGGCGAACTTCGCGCATCACCTCGGTACCGATGCCGTCACCCGGCAGGATCAGCAGCTTGCCCTTGGTCGCCATGGGGATTTTCCTTTTGGTTCTGTAACTTTTACCGTCATTCCGGCGAAAGCCGGAATCCATGGCAGGGCAAGGCGCGCTGGATCAACATGGATCCCAGCTTTTGCTGGGATGACGATGTTGATGGTGGTTAAGCGTAGAGCCAGGGGGAGGAGAGCTTCTGGCGTTCCTCGAACGTATCGATCGCCGGCTTCTTGACCAGGGTCAGGCCGATGTCGTCGAGGCCGTTCATCAGGCAGTGCTTGCGGAAGGGATCAACGTCGAACTTGATCTTGCCGCCGTCCGGGCCGCTGATCTCCTGGTTCTCCAGGTCGATCGTCACAGTCGCGTTGGCGCCGCGCTTGGCGTCGTCCATCAGCAAGTCGACCTGTTCCTGGGGCAGGACGATCGGCAGGATGCCGTTCTTGAAGCAGTTGTTATAGAAGATGTCGGCGAAGCTGGTGGCGATGACGCAGCGGATGCCGAAATCGAGGATCGCCCAGGGCGCGTGCTCGCGGCTGGAGCCGCAGCCGAAATTGGCCCCTGCCACCAGGATCTCGGCCTTGCGCCAGGCCGGCTGGTTCAGCACGAAATCCGGCTTTTCCTTGCCGTCATCGTCGTAGCGCATCTCGGCGAACAGGTTCACGCCGAGCCCGGTGCGCTTGATCGTCTTCAGGAACTGCTTGGGATGATCATATCGGTGTCGATATTGATCAGCGGCAGCGGCGCCGCGACGCCGGTCAGCTTCTTGAAAGCCTGCATGGTTCTGTCCCCTTACACGCCGAGCTTGCGGATATCGGCCAGATGGCCGGTGACCGCGGCGGCGACCGCCATGGCCGGGCTCATCAGGTGGGTGCGGCCGCCGCGGCCTTGGCGACCCTCGAAGTTACGGTTCGAGGTCGAGGCGCAACGCTCGCCCGGCTCCAGCCGGTCGGCGTTCATGGCCAGGCACATGGAACAGCCCGGCTCGCGCCATTCGAAACCCGCCTCGACGAAGATCTTGTCCAGGCCCTCGGCTTCCGCCTGTTCCTTGACCAGGCCCGAGCCCGGCACGACCATGGCGCCGACATGGGCCGCGACCTTGCGGCCCTTGGCGACGACGGCCGCCGCGCGCAGATCCTCGATCCGGCCGTTGGTGCACGAGCCGATGAAGACCCGGTCGATCTTCACCTCTTCGAGCGGCGTGCCGGGCACCAAGCCCATATAGGCCAGCGAGCGGGTGATCGCGGTGCGCTTGCCCTCGTCGGCCACATCGGCCGGGTCAGGCACCTTGCCGGTGATCGGCAGCACGTCCTCAGGGGAAGTGCCCCAGGTCACCTGCGGCACGATGGTGGCGGCGTCGATGAACAGTTCCTTGTCGAAATGCGCGCCCTCGTCCGAGACCAGGGTCTTCCAATAGGACACCGCCTGCTCGAAGCCGCCGGCCTTGGGCGCGCGGGGCTTGCCGGCGACATAGTCGAAGGTCACCTGGTCGGCGGCGATCAGGCCGGCGCGGGCGCCGCCCTCGATGGTCATGTTGCAGACCGTCATGCGGCCTTCCATCGTGAGGCCACGGATCGCCGAACCGGCGAACTCGATGACATAGCCGGTGCCGCCGGCGGTGCCGATCTTGCCGATGATGGCCAGCACGATGTCCTTGGCGGTTACCCCTAAGCCCAGCTCGCCGTCGACCGTGATGCGCATGTTCTTGGAGCGCTGCTGGATCAGGGTCTGGGTCGCCAGCACGTGTTCGACCTCGGAGGTGCCGATGCCGAAGGCCAGCGCGCCGAAGGCGCCGTGGGTCGCGGTGTGGCTGTCGCCGCAGACGATGGTCATGCCCGGCTGGGTCAGGCCCTGCTCGGGCCCGACGATGTGCACGATGCCCTGGCGGATGTCGGACATCGGCAGATGCTCGACGCCGAACTCGCGGCAGTTGGCCTCCAGCGTCTCGACCTGCAGCCTGGACTCAGGGTCCGCGATACCGGCGGAGCGGTCGGTGGTCGGCACGTTGTGATCGGGCACGGCCAGGGTCGCCTGGGGCGATGCACCTTGCGCCCGGTCAGGCGCAGCCCTTCGAAGGCCTGGGGGCTCGTCACCTCGTGAATGAGGTGACGGTCGATGTAGAGGAGGCCGGTGCCATCCTCGCCCATCTCAACCAGATGGCTGTCCCAGATCTTGTCGTAGAGCGTGCGCGGGCCTGACATGACTTCTCACCTTCCGGCCGGGACAGGCCCGGCCCCCTCA
Source organism: Oleomonas cavernae (assembly GCF_003590945.1). Taxonomy (NCBI): domain Bacteria; kingdom Pseudomonadati; phylum Pseudomonadota; class Alphaproteobacteria; order Acetobacterales; family Acetobacteraceae; genus Oleomonas; species Oleomonas cavernae. Next base: position 2,732,723 of record NZ_QYUK01000011.1, read on the forward strand.
CCTATATCGTCCTGCGGCGGCGGCAAAACCAGCCGCCATTTGACGACGAGCGCTATTACTCTGCCTTGGCTTCGCGGCGATCGACCTTCTCGGCGATACGGGCCGACTTGCCGCGACGATCACGCAGGTAATAGAGCTTGGAGCGACGGACCTTGCCGCGGCGCACGACTTCGATCGAGTCGATGCGGGGGCTGTAGAGCGGGAACACGCGCTCGACGCCCTCGTTGTACGAGATCTTGCGCACGGTAAACGAGGCGTTGGCGCCCTTGTGGTTGCGGGCGATGCAGACGCCTTCGAACGCCTGGATGCGCTCGCGGGTGCCTTCGATAACCTTCACGTTGACCTTCAGCGTGTCGCCCGGCGGAAGGCGGGGATGGTCTTGCCTTCCGTCGCCGCGGCGATCTGCTCGGCTTCGAGCTGGTCGATGATGTTGGTCATGAGAGTCAGTCCTTTCCAGATATCAAGATGGGTTTGTTTCGGGTGACCGCGCCTGGTAGCGCGACCAAAGATCGGGGCGGCGTTCGCGGGTCAGGCGTTCGGCCTGTTCGCGGCGCCAGGTCAAAATGCGGCCGTGGTGGCCAGACAGCAGCACGTCGGGGACGCGGCGGCCTTCCCATTCCTGCGGCTTGGTGTAGTGGGGGTATTCGAGCAGATCGCCGTTGAAGCTCTCTTCCGCCAGGGTCTCGGGCGCACCCATGACCCCGGGGATCAGCCGCACCACGGCATCGATCAGGCACAGCGCGGCGGGCTCGCCGCCCGAGAGGACGAAATCGCCGATCGAGACCTCTTCCAGGCCGCGGCCGTCGATCACCCGCTGGTCGACGCCTTCGAAGCGGCCGCACAGCAGGATGACGCCCGCCCCTGGGCAATCTCCCTCGCCCGGGCTTGAGTCAGCGGCTTGCCCCGGGGCGAGAGATAGATCGCCGGGGCATCGGCCAGGCCGTCGCGGGCCGCATCGATGGCGCGGGCCACCACGTCGGCCTTCATGACCATGCCGGGGCCGCCGCCGGCGGGCGTATCGTCGACCATGTGATGGCGGTCAGTGGCGAAGCCCCGGATATCCAGTGCCGCGAGGCGCCACAGATCCTCGGCCAGCGCCCGGCCGGCCAGGGAATGGCCCAGCGGCCCAGGGAACATCTCCGGGAACAGGGTCAGCACGCGCGCGGTCCAGGGGGTCATGGCTGGCCCTCCCTCGGCACGTCGGCCTCGCCCTGGTCGAGCCAGCCTTCCGGCGGGGCGACGATCACGCGGCCGTTCTTCACGTCGACCACCGGCACGGCCTGCCGGGTGAAGGCCAGGAAGGCGGAACCGCCGGCCGCCAGGGCAACCTCGATCATGTCGCCCGCGCCGAAGTCCTGGATCGACAGGACACGGCCGAGCTTGTCACCCGCCTCGTCCTCGACGGCCAGGCCCAGCAGGTCGGCGTGATAGAATTCATCCTCGCCCACCGGCGCCGGCAGGGCCGCGCGTGCCACGAAGAGTTTCAGGCCGCGCAGGGCTTCCGCCGCATTGCGATCGCCGACCCCGTCGATCCGGGCGATCACCGCCTTGCCCTGCTCGCGCAAGACCTTCAGCGTCAGGACCTGGCCGCGATCAGTGGTCACCGGGCCATAGGCCCCGACGTCCACCGGCTCGGCGGTGAAGGATTTCACCTTCACCTCGCCCCTGATGCCATGGGCGGCCGCGATCGCACCGATGCAGACATAGTCCGGCCCTTCGACCACGGCGGGTGCCGTGGTGCCGGTCGTCTGCTGGCTGGTGCTTGCGCGAACCATGGGATCGGGCCTTGGGTCCTGCTGTCTCTAGGCTCAGGCCTCGGCAGCCGCCGCGGCGGCCGCTTCGGCGGCCTTGGCACGCTCCTGCGCCTTGGCCTTGGGGCCGACTTCTTCGGACGCTCGGTGTAGGCGGGGACCTGCACCAGGCCGGCCTTGCCCAGGAACTTGGTCACGCGCTCGGACGGCTGGGCGCCCTGCGAGATCCAATAGGTCAGGCGCTCGGCGTTCAGGGTCACGCGGTCGGCATGATCGGCCGCCAGCAACGGGTTGTAGGTGCCCAGGCGCTCGATGAAGCGGCCATCACGGGGCGAACGGCTGTCGGCAACGACGATACGGTAGTACGGACGCTTCTTGGCGCCGCCGCGCGACAGGCGAATGGTGAGCGACATATGAGGTTCCTCTTCTGGTCTGATCTGTTGAACTGGTTGATTGCGTTGAAACTATTGGCCTAAGCCGCCAAAACCGCCGGTGCCGCCAGGGCCGCCGAACCCGCCGGGGGGCATGCCGCCGCCACCGCCGAAGAGCGCGCCCAAACCGCCGCGCATCATTCCCTTCTTCCCCAGCTTGGCCATGCGCTTCATCATGTCGGCCATCTGCTGGTGCTGCTTCAGCAGCTTGTTCACATCCTGCACCGAGGTGCCGGAACCCTTGGCGATGCGCACCTTGCGCTTGGCCTGGATGATGTGGGGGTTCTTGCGCTCCTTGGGCGTCATCGAGGAGATGATCGCCTCCTGGCGCTTGATCGCCTTGTCGTCGATATTGGCCTTGGCCATCTGGTCCTTGACCTTGGCGATGCCCGGCAGCATGGCCAGCATGCCCTGCATGCCGCCCATCTTGCGCATCTGCTTGAGCTGGCCCGCCAGGTCGTCCAGGTCGAACTGGCCCTTGGCCAGCTTCGCCGCCATCTTCTCGGCTTCGCGCTGGTCGATCGTCTCGCTGGCCTTCTCGACCAGGGAGACGATGTCGCCCATGCCTAAGATACGGCCGGCGATGCGGTCGGCGTGGAAGGTCTCGAGCGCCTCGAGCTTCTCGCCCACGCCCATCAGCTTGATCGGCACGCCGGTGACCGAGCGCATGGACAGGGCCGCACCGCCGCGGCCGTCGCCGTCGATACGAGTCAGCGCGATCGAGGTCAGGCCCAAGCGATCATGGAACTGCTTGGCGGTGGTGACCGCGTCCTGGCCGGTCAGGCTGTCGGCCACCAGCATGATCTCGTGCGGGTTGGTCTCGCGCTTCACCGCCTCGATTTCGGCCATCAGGGCCTCGTCGATGTGCAGGCGGCCGGCGCTGTCCAGCAGGACGACGTCATAGCCCTGGAGGCGGGCCGCGGTCATCGCCCGCTTGGCGATGTCGACCGGGTTCTGCCCGGCAATGATCGGCAGGGTGGCCACGCCGGCCTGCTCGCCCAGAACCTTCAACTGCTCCTGCGCCGCCGGCCGGCGGGTGTCGAGCGAGGCCATCAGGACTTTCTTCTTGTCCCGGTTGGTCAGGCGCAGGGCGATCTTGGCCGTGGTGGTGGTCTTGCCCGAGCCCTGCAGGCCGACCATCATGATCGGCACGGGGGCGGGCGCGTTCAGGTCGATCTCGGTATCCTGGGCCCCGCCCAGCATCTCGACCAGGTGGTCATGGACGATCTTGATGACCATCTGACCCGGCGTGACCGAGCGGACCACGTCCTGGCCGATCGCCTTTTCCTTCACCGAGGCGACGAATTCCTTGACCACGGGCAGGGAAACATCGGCCTCGAGCAGGGCAAGGCGGACCTCGCGCAGCGCTTCCGAAACGTCGGAATCGGTCAGCGCGCCCTTTTTCGTCAGGCGCCCGAATACGTCTGAAAGACGGTCGGAAAGGCTTTCGAACATGCTAACCGGTTGATCCTGTTTCGGTTTGCCCCGCTCAACGCCAAGTGCGCCGGCGGGCGAAAACTCGCTGACCGGCGGACGCCCTTGGGCGCGGCGGATACAAAAATCCGTCGAAGAGGCCGGACAATGATCGAAAGCCCCGGCTTTGTCAAATCGCTAGCGACATCGAGAAGAACACATTCCGTACTACACTGGCCAGAGTATCCGTCGGTCTGCATAAGCTCGCCGGAAACCGAAAAGGGCAGTGGGCAATGACCGTGAACGGCCCCTGGAGGCTCTGCTTCAGGTTTGAAGACGGCGACGCCTGGGATGTCGAGATCGTGGACTATCATTGAAAGGACGTGGAAACATGCTGCCCATCCACCCCGGTCGGGTCTTGAAGCGTGAGCTTGCCGCACGGGATCTGTCGGCCAACCGCCTCGCGCTGGCGCTCCATGTGCCGTCAGGCCGGGTCACCGATATCCTGAACGGCAAGCGCGGCATTTCCCCTGAGACGGCACTGCGGCTGGGGCGCTTTTTCGGCAACAGCCCGCGTTTCTGGCTCAACCTCCAGACGGCCTACGAGCTTGCCATGGCCGAGCGTGAGATCGGCGAACGCGTCGCGGCGGAGGTCCAGCAGGCGCCAGCAGCGGCTTGAGCGTGATCACCATCACGCCCCGAGCTGGTCGAGATCGACAGCCGAACCCGGGCTCGGTAGCGTCGAGGCCAACTACCAGACAAGAAGCTGGAAAGGCCTGCCCATGCTGCTCGATTCCGACCAAGAGGGGAAATTGCGCGAGAAGGCGCGAAAGCTCGTGGAATCGGTGGTGCCGTTCAAGTACGGCGACACCAACTACCAGGAAGTCTGCAAATTCTTCCAGAAAGGCTTCGGCACCAGTTGCGGCTGCCTGTGCCACTGGATGATGTACAAGCTGGGCGCCGCCAACCCCGACATCGTCAACTGGACCGACGCGGCCCGCGGCCTGTCCTTCGTCGCCGGGGCCAACATCAGCCGCATCTATCACAAGAACACCTCGCCCTTCGTGGCCTGCGCCGGGCGCGGCATCAACCCGCTGATGCTGGGGCTGCGCCCCTCGACCGGCGACATCGTCTTCATCCACCAGCCGGGCGGGCCGCAGAACAAGGAACATGTCTTTGTCTTCCTCGACGAGGTGCGCCAGGGCGAGCGCACCAAATGGAAGACGGCGGAATCCGGCCAGGAAGGCGGCACCGATTCCAAGTTCAAGACCCGGGTGCTCCACCTGCCCACCAAGGACCTGAAGCTGGGCGGGGAGGTCAAGATCAGCGACATGGACAATACCGGCCCCGCCGACGGCGACCGCACGGTGATGGGCTGGCTCGACCTGTCGAAGCTCGACTACGTCGGCACGCCCTGACGGCCGCCAGATGTCCGGCCCCCTGTCCGAACAGGCCCTGCGCAACAGGGCGCGAAGCCTGATCAGGTCCGTGGTGCCGTTCGGACCCGGCGAGCCCGGCTACCACGAAGTCTGCAAATTCCCTGAGATCGGCACGGGCGCCAGCAGCAGCCTGTGCCATTGGCTGCTCTACCGGCTGGGGGCGGTCAATCCCCACATCGTGAACTGGACCGATCCGAGCCGCGGCCTGGCATTCGTTCCCGGCGCCAATATCCGGCGGATCTATCACCAGGGCCGGCGGCCGTTCTGGAGCTGCAACAGCCTCGGCACCAATGCCCTGCTCTGCGGCGTCCGCCCCAGGACCGGCGACATCGTCGTCCTCAACCAGCCCGGCGGCTCCCGGCGGCGGTCGCACATCTTCGTCTTCCTCGACGAGACCCATCACGGCAACCACATCGAATGGACAACCGCCGAGTCCAGCCATGAGGGCGGGCTCGATGCGAAAATCAGGAAGCGGGCCCTGCACTTGCCCCTGGGTGCGGATTTCCATCGCGATGCCGACGTGACGATCGGCGATAGCGGAGATGCCGCCCCCACCCCCACCGATCGCGTGGTGACGGGCTGGCTGCCCCTGACCTTGCTCGACTACCGGTCCCCGCCCTGAGGCCTGCCACGCCTCGACCACAATCGCGCGGCAGCGGCCCGCGGCTACGGGGTCAAGAGCTTCGACCCGGCGATCCCCGACGACTGGCTGCAGGCCTCGCGCAACGGCGGCATGACCCGGATGAATCGGGTTCATCTTCAAATGGGCCAGATCTATTACCGCTTCTGCGATGCCAAGCGCTTCGCCGCCGACTGGGAACGGCAGGCCAAGGGGCCCTGGTGGATGGAGGCCGAGAGTTTCTTCGAGATCCAGCGCTTTGCCCGCGCCCATGCCCATATCCGCAGCTTCGCCGCCCAGCACGGCCAGTCGGGGCTGAGCTATTCGACCCAGCTTCACTTTGCCGTGCCTTATGAATGGGGTGATTGCGGCTGCCTGGTGATGGCGCGCCTGGTGCAGCGGATCGATGCCTGGAAGGGTTGGGGCGGGACCGCCCTGCTCTCCGACGATCCGGCCCGGCGCGACGAGCGTGACGGCGGCGCCAAGTTCATCCCGCTGCAAAAGCCCGAAATCTACCAGCTCTACATCCCCGAGGTCTGGACGCATTTCGGCGCCGCCTTCGAGGTGATCGACAAGGGCAGCGCCCACAAATTTGCCTGACCCGGCCGCCGGGCGCCGCCCCCGCCCGCCTCTTTGCCCTGCGAGACTTTTCGTGTTACCTTGAGCCATCACGGTTCAAGGGGGGCTGTCCGGGGGGACGGTCTTGAGCCGTCAACATGGGGCGATCCCGGAACGACGGGCGCCCGCCGGGAGGGCGCCGTGGGGGCTGACAGGAAAATTCCAATGGGGCTGGCCCGTGCCGGCCTCGTGTTGGCGCTGCTGGGCGCCGGGCTGGCCGGCTGCGCGCCGATCCGCTACTTCGGGACGCCACAGACATTCTTCAGTTTCAAGGATGTCTACGTCGTCGAATACGCGTACGAAAATCCCGAGTACCGCGAGCCGACGGCCGCCGACCGGGCCGCCGGGCGCGACAAGACGATGAATCGCGGCTATGCCATGCGCGATCCCACGACCGAAACGCTCTACAACGCCGAGCCGGTCTATAACGCCGACGGCTCCATCGCCAGCTTCAAACTGACGCCCGGCGGCCAGAAGGAAAAGGACGACTACGACCGCCAGCGCCTGGGCTTCGTGCCGCCGCCCGCCCGCGAGGGTGGCGGCGATGGTGGTGGGGGTGGCGGCGGTGGTGGCGGCGGGGGCGGCGGCGACTGAATGCAGTAGCCGCGCCAGCCTATTGCGCTGCCGTTCCTCACAACAGGCCGTGAATCGCATTCAGGTCCAAATCAATGGATTTCGGACCTGGAGCCTCATGCCCGGACCATGAGCGATAGAAATATGCCGCCCGCCAGGCGCCCCCTTGGAGGATAGTGGCGGCCGGAACCAATCACTGTTCCCCTCGTTGTCTAGGCATGGTCCGGCTTGGACTATCACTCGTCATCCATCGGCGCGGAATCAACTATCGATACCGCGGCCGGTGACGTGCAGGTCGCATGGGTTGCGGCCGAACACGGCCGCACTCCCGCGGTCGATGACCGTCATGAGGAGAACTTTCATGAACAAGACACTGTCTGCCATCGCCCTGTCGGCCGTGGTTGCCGGCGCCGCCGTACCGGTGTTTGCCCAGTCGTCGCCGAGCGCCCCCAGCGCCGGCACCTCTGAATCAGCGCCGACGATAACCGCGCCGACCCCGGGCGCCGCGACGACCGTGCCGACCCCGGACACGACGGCAGCGGCCACGCCCAAGGGCACTGACATGCGCGCAGGCGATCTGATCGGCGCCGAAGTGACCAATTCGACCGGCGAAGCCGTCGGCGAAATCGAGGACCTGGTGATCGGTCCCGACCAGAAGGTGACCGGTGCGATCGTCTCGGTCGGCGGCTTCCTGGGCGTGGGCGACAAGCTCATCTCGATCGCGCTGAGCGATATCCAGGTGACCCCGACGAAAGACGGCGAGTACCAGGTCATGGTCAGCGCGTCCAAGGATGAGCTGAAGGCCCTGCCGGCGGTCGAAGCAAACTGACCGCGGCCGAGGGCCGCCAGGACCAACTGGTGGGCCGTATCCAGGAGCGTCACGGCAAAACCAAGGTGTCCTGCAAGCGCCGCCGGAGCAATCCGGCGGCGCTTGTCTGTGTTCAGGCCGCATAGGAGCGGACGAGCGACTTGACCAGATTGACCAGGAGTCCCATGCGGCGTTCCTCCAGTTCGGGAAATTGCAGCACCGAACGGGTCAGGGCCTCGCCATCAAACAGGTGCAGGGCCGAGGAGACGATCACGCCCAGGAGATCGGGCGGCAGCTTGCCCACCCCCGGCATGCGCGCGGTGGCCGCCGCGATGGCATCGGCATAGCGCGTGCTGAACCCGACCAGTGCCCGGTGCAGCAGCGGATCGGTGCGGGCCGCCACCACCAGTTCGTAGAATACTGCGTTGATGGGCGCGCGGCAGGCGTCGCGGATCCGGTACAGGGCCGTGACCAGCGGGTCCTCGCCATCGACCGCCTGGGCCAGCCCCCTCTCGGCATTCTCGATCTGGCGACGCGCGACCTCCTCGGCCGCCGCCATGATCAGGTCCAGCATCGTGTCGAAATGCCGGAACAGCCCGCCGTGCGACACGCCTGCGCGCAGGCATACCTCCTTGACCGAGGTACGGGCGTAGCCCACCGCGAGCAATGAGTCGATCGTCGCATCCACCAGCCTGGCCACCGTCGCCTCGCGACGGTCGCGCTGGGTCCGGCGCGGCAAAGCCGTGGCGATATCGCTCACGCGGCCTCGCTGGATCGTACCGGGGCGGGGGCATCAACGCTGCCGCGCGGCTCGCCTGCCCGCAGGAAGCGACCGGTGCGCTCGCTCTTGCCGAAGGACGGGGCGAATTTGGCGTCGCGGAACACCACCCGGCCACCGACCAGGGTGGCGGCGACCGCGGCATCACTGTCGTTCACCATGCGCCGCAACCCGCCGAAGGCCGGCATCTCGGCCTCATGGCTGACATCGACGGCGGCATCGAGGCCCCGGGGATCGATCACTGCGACATCGGCGCGATCACCCTCGCGCAGGGTTCCCGCGTCGACGCCATAGAAGCCGGCCAGTTCGCCGGTGAGGCGATGCACCGCCTGCTCCAGCGACATGAAGGGCCGGCCCGCCTGCACCGCGTCGTGGACCCTTTTGAGGAAGCGGATCGGGGCATTGTAGAAGGCCATGTTGCGCAGATGGGCGCCGGAATCGGCAAAGCCCATTTGGAGAGCAGGGTGGGATGCGACCTGGTCCAGCACCGCCGGCCGATGGTTGGCCACGGTCATGCGCCAACGCACCTTCTGGCCATGGGCGACGACCAGATCGAGGAAGCCGTCCACCGGGTGTGCGCCGCGCTCGTCGGCCACCTGGCCGAACGATTTGCCGATGACGCTGGCATCGGGGCAGTCGACGATCTCGGTATCGTGGAAATCGCGTTTCCACATGCGCAGGTCGAAGCGTTGCTCGTACTGGCGGCGGAAGGCGCGGCGATAGCCTTCGTTCTGCAGCAGCTTGTTGCGCTCGACCTCGTCCTTCAGGTGCAGGGCGGCGCGGCCGCTGCCGAATTCCTCGAAGATCACGAAATCGATGCCGTCGGCATAGACCTGGAACGGCACGGGCACGTGCTGCCAGACCAGATCGCTGCGCAACAGCGTATTGGACAGCCGCGTGCTGCCCAGTTGAACCGCCAAGGTTCCAGACGGCGCCGACTTGCTGTCGACCGCGACCAGCAGCGAGGTGCGCAGGGGCTTGCGCACGAAGAAGCCGCAGCTTTCCATGACGAAGAGCAGGCCGTTCAGGGGATTGGTGGTGTTGGGCGCGCTCTGCAGCACCCGCCCCTTGCGCCGCAGCACCTTGTTGAGCGCCCGGTACTCACGCCAGGTGGCGAAGGTCGAGGGCAGGGATTTCGAGCGGTAGCGGTCGCCGTCCAGCTTGTCCCACGGCGTGGTCATCGAGGAGAGCCCCAGGAAGCCCGCGTCGATCGCATCCTCCAGCAAGGACTCCATCTGCCGCATCTCGGTCTTGTCGGGGCGGACTCGGTCGTCGACCGCGCGGCCCAGGCCCATGACATGGGCGCGCAGGTCGGAATGACCCAGGAAGGCGGCAACATTGGGGCCTAGCGGCAGGGATTCCAGATGACGGACATAGCCCGCCGCGGTGTCCCAGGTCTTGATGCGTTCCAGCGACGAGAGCACATGTTCGCGCGGAATGGCCTCGACCCGGCTAAACAGGTCGGCGCAGTCGAGCGCGTCGGCATGGATGGTCGAGAGCGAGCAACTGCCCAGGAAGACGCTGGTGACACCATGGCGCACCGACTCGTTGAGCCCCGGCGCGACCAGGATCTCGGCATCGTAGTGGGTATGAATGTCGACGAAGCCGGGCAGCACCCATTTGCCCTTGGCGTCGATCACCTCGGGGCAACCGATCAGGGACAGCGGCTCGGGCGAGACCGTGGCCACCCGCCCGTCACGGATGCCCAGGTGGCGCTGGGCCGGGGCTGCGCCCGTGCCATCAAACCAAAGGCCGTTCTGGATGATCACGTCATAGGCGGCCATGGGCAGGTTCCCGGTGCAAGGGCAGATGACCCACCTTACATAAGATAGAGACTGATCGCAATCTAAGTTTGAGCCCCTGGTGCTTCAGGCGGCGTAGGAACGGGCCAGGGCTTCGGCTCGATGGTCCGCATCGGCGGCGCGCGCCATCGCGCCTTCGATCCGCGCCAGCCGGCCGAGATCGCGGAAATGCTGGGCCACGGTCGGGCGGCGGCGGGCGCGATCGGCCAGCAAGGGGCTCAGTGCCGTGCCCCGGCGGGCACGCAGACCGGAATCGATGAAGGTCTGGACGAAGAGATCGCGCTGGGCGTGGCTGCCGCCGATCTGAGCCAGCCGCGGCAGCAGCGGCCCGATCGCCTCCGCCGCGGCCTCGAACCGGCCGCGCGCATGGTCGAGGATGCCGCGCGCCAGCGGCAGGGCGACATCGCCCCAAGCGCGCCGGCAGTGCCGCCTCGCCTGCGCCGCGTGATCCTCGAGACTGGCCAGGAACCGCGCCGCCTGCGTCTCCAGCCCGGCCCGCGCCAGGGCATAGAGATAGTGCAGGTCGAGGAACGGCTCGACATGGTCGCTTTCGCGGCCGGCGATGTGATGGGCGACATCGTGCCAGCGCGCGCCGACATCGACGCCGCGCATTTCCAGGCGCCACAGGGTCGCGACCGCATTCACCTGATCCTGGGAATATTCCTTCCACACGCCCCAGATGCGCTGATCGTAAAGGCCCAGGACGTGGGCGGTATCGTCGCGGTCGAGATGGAACAGCGCCAGGTGCCACCAATTATGGGTGAGCATGAAGGAATTGCAGTCGTCCCAGGTCTCGGCATGGGCCTCCAGCCAGTCGATGCCTTCGTCGATGCGGCCTTCGGTTTCCATGACATGGGCGACGGCATGATGGGCCCAAGGTTCGCGCCGGCGCAGTTCGACGGCGAAACGGCCGGCGATCTCGGCATCGCGCAGGCGGTGGCATTCCTCGAGCGCGAAGGCACGCATGCCGTGGGCATGAGGATCATCGCGGTTCTGCGCCATCACCGCCTCGATCAGGGCCAGCATGCCCGCGGCATCGCCGCGGTTGAACTGATGATACTGGGCGAGTTTCACATTGCCCAGGTCGCGCGGCCATTGCGCGGCGATCTCGGTATGCAGGCGGATCGCCAGGTCGGCATCGCCCTTGGCCCAGGCCTCGACCGCGAAGAGATAGAGCTGCTCGCGCCGGCTGGCCTTGTCGGCATGGAGCCGCGCCTTGGCCAGGTAGGGCTGCGCCGCCCGTCGGCCGGCCGCCGATTCCATGAACAGGTTCAGCACCGCGCCCTGGGTCTGGGCCAGGACGCAGCGCGGGTCGGCGGCGATCCCCTCGAAGATCGCCGTGGCGCCCTGGCCATAGCCCAGCCAGTGATCGACCATGCGATCGATCGCGGCGACCGCTACGGGATTGTCCGTGGTCACGTCACTGCCGCGCGCGTCCTTCAGCATGGGTCCCCTCCCCGCTCGTTCCCATGACAATTTGAGGACGGGCGGGGTGGGGATGCAACAGGCGATCTCGCCCGCGCCCGGTCTCCCGGCAAGTCGCTTCAGACTGCCCCGATGCCGGGGCCTAGGGCGGCGGTCCGGCCGGCCTTGTCGACGAGATAAGCGATCGCCCCCGGATCGAGCGCGAGCAGGTCACCGACCCGGGCGGGGCCGACCACCATGGCCGCCGTCGACAGGCCGTCCGCCATCAGCCCGCTGGAGGCGACGATGGCACATTCGGCGAGCGCACGCGGGCTGTGGCCCGACCAGGGTTCGACGATATGGTGTTCGGCGAAGTCCGGGGTCCAGAAGGTCTGGTTGTCGGCCGAGGTGGCGACGAAACGGCGGTCGGCCAGGGAAAATTCGGTCAGCAGACGGCCCACGGCGCGCGGGTCGGCGATCCCGACCCGCCACGGCCCGCGATTCGGCCGGCCGCCACGGGCTCCCAGTTCGCCGGTGTCGATGAAGGCGTTGCGGATTCCGCAGGCGGCAACGGCGGCCATCACCCGATCGGTCGCCAGGCCCTGGGCCAGCGCATTCAGGGTCAGCCCCATGCCGTTGCCGGCGAAGGCGACCGCCGCCTCCGCCACCCTGACCGCGCGGTAGCCGACCCGGGTGACCGCGGCCGCCAGGGTGGCCGCATCGGGCATGCGGCCCTGCAGGTGGGCGTCCCGCCAGGCGCACCAGATCGGCTGGACGGTCGGGTCGAAGGCGCCATCGGTTGCTTCCGCCAGGTGCAGCGCGAAGCGGACCATGGCCAGGAAATCGGCCGAGGGGTGGTCCAGCCGCCCGTCGCGGTTGAGGCGGGCGATCTCCGAGCCCGGATCGAACAGGTTGGCCGCCCGCTCGATCGCGCGGATGGCGGCGAAGGCAGCCTCGAAGGCCGGTTCGATTGCCGCCGCGCCATCGTCGACCAGCGTAACCGAGACGGTCGTGCCGAAGGCAAGGCCCGAACGCCGGACCATGCTCGCCTCGGGACGGCGGGCCAAGACGATGTCGGCGCCGAGCGCCAGGCCGGCACAGCCCGCCGCCGCCAAGCCCAGGACGAAGCGCCGGTCGGGCCCCTTGCCATCCGCTGTCATGGCGTCTGCTCCTTCGCCCGCGCCATCCGCCGGTCGTCGAGCACCAGCGGCACGCAGGTCCTGCGGTCTTCGTGGATCACCACGCAGTCCATGCACTGGAAACATTCGACGTAATCGATCCTGCCGCTGGCCGAGATCGCGCCGTAGCGACAGCGGCGCTCGCACAGCCGGCAGGGCGAGCCGCATTCGACGCGGCGTGCGATCCAGTCGAAGCGGCGGGCCAGGCCCAGGATCGCCACGAAGGCGCCGAGCGGGCAGAGATAGCGGCAGAAGCCCTTGTAGACCACGAGGTTGACGGCCAGCAGTACGACCGCCCAGGCGACCGCCGGCCACTCCCGCAGGAAGACGACGGTGATCGCGGTTTTGAACGGCTCCACCTCGGCTGCGACTTCAGCCGCCGCGGGCCAGAGGACAACGATCGCCAGGAAGGCCAGAAGGACGAGATATTTCAGGCCGCGCAGCCGCCGGTCCAGCCCGGGCGGCACCCGCCACTGGCGAAGGCGAAGGCGCCGCGGGATTTCCGCCAGCAATTCCTGCATCGCCCCGAAGGGGCAGAGCCAGCCGCAGAAAGTGCCCCGACCCCAGACCACCGCGCTGACCAGCACCACGCCCCAGAGCACGAGACTGGGCGGATCCCACAGCAGGAAGCCGAGATCGCCGGTCACCAGCACCGCCTTCACGACACCCGCCAGCGTCACGATCGAGAGTTGCGCCTGAAAGAGCCAGCCCACCACCACCAGGGTGAAGACCATGAAACCCAACCGGAAGCCGAGCACCAGGGTCGGCCGGCGCATGGTCGCCGGCTGCCAGGCCAGGACCGCCGCGAGCAGGGCGAGGGCCGCCCCCAGCACGGCGAGGTCGCCCGCGCGGTCGTGCCACATGGAGCGCCAGCCGGTATCCTCGGGTGAGGCACCGGCTGGCGACTGGAACCATTCCGCCGGCAAGGTGACGTCGATGGGAAAATCGGCCGTCGCCCGCTCCGGCCGGAACTGGCCCTTCTCGCGGATCAGGCGAAGCGTCAGGCGCCAGGGGCTGGCCGGATCGAAGCCGGCGAGACCGAACACTTTCAGGACGACATGCGGACCTTGCGGCGCGTCGGCGAGGGCCAGGGGCTTCTCATAGACGTAATCCTTGATGTCCAGCGGCAAGCCGCCCTGCGACAGCGCCAGCATGTCCGGCGTGGCGCCGTGGACATAGGGCTCGTCGAACGGGCGGTAGCGCCCCCGACCGCGACGAACAGGGCATGGGCGCCATCCAGCCCCTCCGCCATGTCGGCCCAGTCGGCGGCGCCGAGCAGGTTGGCGCCGACCGTCGGGATGTTGAGATAGGCGACCCAGAGATCGGCGAAGACGCCGTCCGGATCGCGGAGGGCGAGGGGATCGGTACGCTCGCCCGCGGTGCCGGCGAAGGCCTTCTCGACATCTCGTTCGCGGAGCACCAGATGGACGGCGAGGCCGGCGCGTTCCAGACCGGCGAAATCCATCGCCTCGACCTCGGGCCTTGGATGCGCCGGCGCCCGCGGCGGCCCGCTTATCCCGAGCTTTGCACGGGCGACGGCCAGTGCCGCGCCCAGCACGCTTTCATTGATGATGCGGACCGAGGCGGTCGCCTTGGCGACGCCGTCGATCACCTCGTTGGTGCCGCTCTCGCCCTGGGCCGACTGGCGCTCGCGCGGGATGCCGACCTTGACGTTCTGGGCCAGCGTCTTGCCGGCATATTGGGCGACGAAGGCATTCAGCGGCTCCGGCCCCAGGCCGTGCAGGAACACCGGCTCGTGCTGGGAGACCACCGAGACGCTCTGGAAACTGCCGTCGACCCCGAGCACGACCAGCAGGTCGGGCGGCGTCCCGGAAAATCCGGGGATCGGTGCGAAATCGACACTTTCGAAGACATAGCCGGCGAGCTTGTCCGCCCCGCCCTCGCTGCGGAAAAAGGGATAGACCGGCAGGTCGGGGTCCTTCTGGCCCAGGCTGAAGGGCGGGGAGAATTGTGTGGCCAGGGCATCCCGTGTCAGCTCGCCCGCCCGGGCGGGCACGGCGGTCCCGGCAAGGCCAAACACCAGAAGTAACGCAAGCAGGCCTGCGACGATCCCGGCGATCGCCTGTCGCCAGGAATATGCGGTTCCCATCTCGCCCCCGAGGAAGCCTTCTTGCGAAAGCTAGCATCGCGGCCATGGCGGCGTCGCTGCAAACGGGCGGGCCCCGCCTCGTCTTTTCGTATCATATCGCCTGCACACTTGGGCAAACGAGCCTGGGCGTTTCGGCCTCAAGGCTTGGTCACGGTATTGACGGTGGTGCCCGCCGGCGTCTGGTCGATGACCAGCAGTTCGACCGGCACGGCACCGGTATTTTCGCCGTAGTGCCATTGGTCGAGTACCTCGACGATGAAATCGCCCGGCTTGTAATCGAAGCGCTGGCCGGTATCGACGTCGTAGACGGTGAGATTGCCGGCCTGGACATAGGCATAGCGCTGGCTGGGGTGCTTGTGGACCGGCAGCTTGGCGCCCGGCTCGATGACATAGCGCGACACGCCCACGGTGACAGGCCCCGCCGGCAGGGCGATCGGCTGGCCCGAGGCGGTGGTGGCGGTCGACAGAATCGGGGTGACCGTGACCGGCTTGCGGGCACCGTCGCCCCAGGCGATGCCGGGCAGCAGGCAAACAGCAGCCAAACTCAGGCACAGGCGGCGCATTCTCTTCCCCGATCCCCGTTGTCGATTGAAAATTGACGGCGATCGCAGGATGCCCGCCCGGTGTTAATGAATCATCAACCGGCAGGCGAGTGGAGAGGACGATGACAATGTCAGCCGCACGGGGGATCTGTTCCCTTGCCCTGATCGGGCAGCTGCTGGGCGGCTGCGCTCAGACCGCCGACATACCTCCGGCTGGGGCCGAAAACGGCGATCAATCCTGCTGCCCGGCAGACTATTCCTACATGGTGTTCTTCGACTGGAATTCGACGGCCATCAACGATGAGAGCCGCGGAATCATTGCTGACGCTGTCACCATGTTTCGGGCGATCGGGGCCTCGACCATCGTCCTGAGCGGGCACGCCGACAGATCGGGGCCAGCCGGTTACAACTTGGTTTTGTCAAGGAAGCGGGCAGAGGCGGTCAAAGCCCTTGTCACCGCACTCGGCATCGCCGCCGGCCGCGTCGTGACGATCGGCAAGGGTGAGCGCTGGCCTCAGGTGCCAACGCAAGACGGCGTTCGCGACCCACAGAATCGGCGCGTGGAGTTCGTGTTCGAGTGATCCGACCAGAGCCGCTATCCGGCAGTGGTCGCGGTCTTGTCCCGGGCGGGCTCCAGCCCCGCCGGGTTGAAGCTGCCGCGGGCCTTGAGCCAGTTGAAGACGCGGTTCAGCACCGGGTTGGACCAGCCGCTGATGGTCGCGAAATCGCGGTCCAGCGTGGCGTGGTGCAGATCGTGGGCTTCCACCGTGATGAGCAGGTGCAACCGCCGCATGACGGGGATGATCCACGGGTTCGCCCGGCGGTGGAGCGTGCCGTGGAAATATTGCGACAGGGTGCCGGCGATCAGCGCGGTGACGGCGCCGGCCATGAACCACGGCGGCACCGGCAGGGTCAGCCAGGCGAGGTTGAGCAGCAGCGAGACCGGCAGGGTGAGGACGGCAACGGTCGCCCAGACCTGGGCCAGGAGATCCCGCCGCCCCAAGGTCAGGGGGCGGGGATGATGGGCCTTGAAATCGAAGACCAACTGCTCGAAGAGATTCAGCTTCGACATGATCTCGCGGTGCAGCGCCTTGTAGGCCGGGCTGCCGCGGTGGCCCTCATAGAAGAACAGCTCATCCAGCCTCGAGCCTTCGGCGCAGGGCCGATAGTCCATGTACATGTGGATGAGGCCCGAGGCGAAGTCGGCAATGTACCAGGCGGCCAGCATGGCGGGCACGATGCGCCAGTCCGGCTGGGCCAGCACCGGCACGGTATTCAGGGCGATCGAAGCGCAGAACCCAAGAGCCGCCGCGCGTTTCCACATGCCGTTCCCTCGACCGGAGGTGCCGGCCCGCAAGCCAGGGGGCCAGCCCGACTCCTAGCATGACCGGGCAAGTCAGCCAACCGGCGCCGGGCGGGACGGCTGAAAACGACTGCTTTTCGAGAAATTCGCGCCGCGGGGGACGGTGGTGGAGCTGAGCGGAATCGAACCGCTGGCCTCCTCATTGCGAACGAGGCGCTCTCCCAACTGAGCTACAGCCCCATACCCGCCGCTGGCGAAGGCGCGCACTATCCTCAAGCGGGGTGGCGCTGTCAAGCGGGTTGCGCGAAGCCCTGCCAGGCCCTACATCCCGGGGGCCTCTCCCCGGAAGGATGTCATGATCGCGCTTATCCAAACCATTGATTTGATCCTGGGCCTCTATACCTGGGTGCTGATCATTTCCGCGGTCATGTCCTGGCTGATCGCCTTCAACGTGGTCAACGCCTACAGCCCCGCCGTGCGCTCGATCGGCCAGGTGCTCTATGTCCTGACCGAGCCTTTGCTGCGCCCGATCCGGCGCATCCTGCCGGCCACCGGCGGGGTCGACTTCTCGCCCATCGTCCTGCTGATCGCCATCTTCTTCCTGCGCCGCTTCATCCCCGAGATACTGCTCGGCCTGTGATATGACCGGCCTGCCCTATAGTGCCGAGGCCGGCGGCAAGGCGGTGCGCCTCGCCGTCAAGCTGACGCCCAGGGCCTCGCGCAATGCCCTGGACAGCATCGTGGCCGGGGCCGACGGGCGGGCCGCGCTGGTGATCAGGCTGAACGCGCCGCCGGTCGACGGGGCCGCCAACGAGGCCCTGATTCGCTTCGTGGCCGACGGCCTGCACCTGCCCAAATCCGCCGTGGTCATCAAGTCGGGCCACACGTCGCGGCAGAAGCTGCTGGTGATCGAGGGTGCGGCACCGGCGTTGTTGCAGCGCATCGAGGAATGGCTTAAGGCGGCACTTTCAAAATCGCGACAGGGCGCCCCATGACGGCAGCAGTGATCGACGGCAAGGCTTTCGCAGCGGGCCTGCGCGGGCGCATCGCCCAGGCGGTGGCCGGGCTGGGCTTCACCCCGGCCTCGCCGTGGTGCTGGTGGGCGACGATCCGGCCTCCCAGGTCTATGTCCGCAACAAGGGCGAGCAGACCCGCGCCGCCGGCATGAATTCCTTCGAATACCGCCTGCCCGCCACGGCCAGCGAGGCCGAGCTGCTGGCCCGCGTCGCCGCCCTCAATGCCGATCCGGCGGTCCACGGCATCCTGGTGCAACTGCCCCTGCCCAAGCACATGGACAGTGCCAAGGTCATCGACCTGATCAACCCGGACAAGGACGTCGACGGCTTCCACGTGGTCAACGCCGGCCGCCTGGCCGTGGGCGCCGCCGGTACCGTGCCCTGCACGCCGCTGGGCTGCCTGATGCTGATCAAGGACCGGCTGGGCGACAATCTGGCCGGGCTCGACGCCCTGGTCATCGGCCGTTCCAACATCGTCGGCAAGCCGATGGCCCAGCTCCTGCTGCGCGAGAGCTGCACCATCACCATCGCCCACTCGAAGACCCGCGACCTCGCCTCGCTGGCGCGCAAGGCCGACATCCTGATCGCCGCGGTGGGGGTCGCCCAAATGGTCAAGGGCGACTGGGTGAAGCCCGGCGCCGTGGTCATCGACGTCGGCATGAACCGCGTGGCCAAGCCGGACGGGAGCGGCACCCGCCTGGTCGGCGATGTCGACTATCCGGCGGTAGCCGAGGTCGCCGGCCACATCACGCCGGTGCCGGGTGGTGTCGGCCCCATGACCATCGCCTGCCTGCTGGCCAATACGCTGACGGCGGCCTGTGCCCAGGCCGGGCTGCCGCCGCCCGCGCTATAGCCTGGCTCTCAGGGCAGTTTTTCGACGTTCACGCCGACGGTGACGGCGCCGATGGCGTGGCCGTCGGCGGGATCGACGATGGTCCGGCTGACCTGGGAGACGAAGGCCTTGGCCGAATCGTCGAAGTCGACCTCGTCGATCAGGCGCCCGCCGGGGCCGGCGCCGAAGCTCTTCTGCCACTTGGCCTCGTCACCCTGCCAATAGTCGCTGGTGACGCTGCTCTGGCCGACGTTGAGACCCTTGTCGTCCATCACGAAGATTTCCAGGAACAGGCCGTCGCTGGCCTTGGCCTTGCCGGCGAGGAATTGCGACAGGGCGTTCGAGGTAACCTCGGTGATCATGGGGCCGCCGCCGGCCTTGGCCTCGGCGCGCCACTGTTTGTCCAGCGTGTCGATCGCCGCCTGATCCAGGGCCGCGTTCTTGGCGTTCTGCGCCTTCACCGCCGCGATCACCGCGGGATCGGCCGCCCAAGCCCCGATGTTCTCGTCGAGGACCTTGTTGAGGCCCGGTTCGAAATCGTTGGCAGCCTGCGCGCCAAAACCCAGCCCCATCGTGGCGACCAGAATAGTCGCGCCCAGCATTCTACGGATCATTTCTTCCTCCCGGCCTGCGAGTTCTCTCGTGCCAAAGGAAAAACTAGGCCGTGGCGCTTAACTCGAGGTTAAGCAGGCGCGCGGTTTGATCATGCCCGAACGAACAAGCGGGCAGGCAACACGGGCATGTCGATCAGGGGACGCATAGCGACGGGATTCGCCTTGGCGATCGCGCTCACCGTTGGCGTGGCCGCCATCGGCTACGTCAGCCTCGAGGAATTCGCCGGCCATATCGGCATCAGCCACGATGTAACCGCGATCGAACGCGGGCTGGCGCTCGTTCGCGGCGCCGGCCAGGTCGACGCGGCGGCAGCCGGCCAGGTCGATGCGCTGGCCGATCAGGCCCGCGGCCTGGTGCCGGCGCTGGGCAGCAGCGCGGCGGCGATCGCCGATGATCTTTCAGCCTATGCCGGCGCCATCCGCGCCGCGGCCCAGGCGCAGAGCGCCGGCGACCTGGCGGCCGCGGAAATCTACACGATCACGCAATCGTTGCGGACCGCGGCGGCAGCCATCGAGCGCGACGCGGCACAGGCGGCCGGCGCCCGTGAAAACACCTTCAATACGGCGCGAGCGGTGGCCGCGGCCGGGCGCGAGACGGCCGAGCGCGCACGCGGGCTCGCACGGGCCGCCGACGCGGCAGGCCGCGCCGTGCAGGATTTCCTGCTGGGCGACGAGACGGCCAAGGACCGGGTCGCCGACTCCCTGCGCGCCACCTTTTCGCTCGCGGTCGATCTGAAACGGCGCCTGGGCGACGAAGAGCACGCCGCCACCGCCCTCGTGGTCGGGCAATATGCCGCCCAGTTGCGCCAGGGCTTTGCCGCGATCGTCGAGGCCCAGGCCGCGACGGTACTGGCGAGCGCACAGATGCGTGAGGCCAGCACGAGCGCCAGCAACGCCGCCAAACGCTTTGCCGGCCTCGCCGGCTCGCTGCTGCAGGTCTCGGACGGCGATGGCAGCGGCGGGGACGGAACCTGGCGCGACACGGCACGCGAGATCGAGCGCCTGGGCTTTGAAGCCAGTTTCGCCGCCGAGGCCTTCCGCGCCGATGGCGACGAGGCCGATGCGCAGGCGGCCAAGACGGCCATTCGAGACGTCTACACCAAGGTGACCGCCCTGCGGCGTTCGGTGCCGCGCGGCGCCATGGAGGAGGTCGCCGCCGGCCTGGCGAACGAGGCGCAAAGCTACCGCACGGCGCTGGCCGCCCTGATCGAGGCCAAGGCCCAGCTCGACGCGGCACAAGCCGAACTCGCAACCCAGCGCCTGGCGACCCAAGCCTCGGCCAGGCAGATCGCCGGGCTGGCGGAAGAACTGGCGCAAGGCGAGAGCAGCGAGGCGGCCCGATCGGACGAGGACGCGGCCCAGGCCCTGGCCGCGCTGACCCAGGCGCGCGCGACCGCTGCCCAGGCGGCCAGCCTCGCCGCCGGGGCCCGCGATATCGAGGTCCAGGTGAACCGTTTCCTGCAAGGCGAGGACGCCCAGGCCGACGCCGTGATCCTGGCACTGGGCCAGGCCCTCGACGCCCTGGGCAGCGGCAACGGCTTCGACACGGCGCGTGCCCAGGTGACCGATCTCGCGGCCGGCTTCGCCCGCTTGAAACAGGCGACGGCGACCTTGCAGGCGGCCCGCACCGGCATGAGCGACGCGGCCGCGCAGGTGGCGCGGAATGTCGCCGAGGTGGTCGGCCGGCAGGACGCCATGGCGCGCGACGGCCGCGGCGGCGCCGAGACTTTCGTGCTGATCGGGGCGGCCGTCGCGGTGCTGCTGGGCATTGCCGCGGCACTCCTGATCAGCCGCAGCATCGCCCGGCCGCTGGTCGGGGTCACCGGCATCATCCGGCGCATCGCCGACGGCAATCTCGACATCGCCGTCGAGGGCGGCGAGCGCCGCGACGAGGTCGGCGAGATCGCCCGGGCGGTATCGATCCTGCGCGACCGCGGGCGGGAAGCGGCCGTCCTGGCGGCCGAGGCCGAAACCCTGCGCCAGGGCGGCGAGGCCGAACGCCGCGCCCGGCGGGAAGCCGAACGCCAGGCCGAGATCGCGCGCCAGGAAGAGGCAGAGCAGCAGCGCCGCAAGGCCGAACAGGAACGGCGCCAGGAGACCCGTGCGCTGGCCGATCGGTTCGATGCCGAGATCAGCACCATCGTCCAGGCGCTGGCCACGGCCGCGCAGGAGCTGGAAGGCAACGCTCGCATGATGACCGGCTCGGCGCAACAGGTGAGCATCGAGGCCGAGGGCGGGCGCGCCGCCACCGGATCGGCGCTTTCGGGTGCCCAGTCGGTCTCCGCCGGGGCCGAGCAGCTATCGGCATCGGTCGCCGAAATCGGCCGCCGCATTTCCGATTCGAGCCATCGCACCAGCGAGGCCGCCGCCCAGGCCGAACGCAGCCGGCGCACGGTGGGCAGCCTCGCCGACGCGGTGGCCCAGATCGGCGAAATCGCGGGGCTGATCTCGGCGGTGGCGGGCAAGACCAACCTGCTGGCGTTGAACGCGACGATCGAGGCGGCGCGCGCCGGCGAGGCCGGCAAAGGTTTTGCCGTGGTGGCAGCCGAGGTGAAGGATCTCGCCAACCAGACCGCGCGTGCAACCGAGCAGATTACCCAGCAGATCGACAGGATCCAGGGCGCCACCCAGGAATCGGTCGCCGCGATCTCCGGGGTCGCGGCAGCGATCAGCGAGTTGAATGCCATTGCCGCGGCCATCGCCGCCGCCACCGAGCAGCAGGGTGCCTCGACCAAGGAAATCGCCAGCAGCATCATGCAGGTCGCCGATGGTGCCGCGACGGCCGACCAGGCCATCGAGGTCGTGCTGTCGACAGCCGGCGCGACCGGCGAAGCGGCGCACCAGGTGCTGGCGGCGGCAACCGCCATCTCGGCCGAGACTGCCGGCCTGCGGGCGCGGGTCGACGGCTTCCTCACGCAGGTCAGGGCTGCTTGACGGCAATCTTGACAGCGTCCCGGCGGCGCGTTCGATTGGGCCCGCAAGGCCCGATACGAAGGCGCTGACCGTGACTCTGCCGCTCGACCCCCACCTGTTCAAACTCTACCTCGTCGCCGCTACCGTGCTGATCCTCATTCCCGGGCCGGACTTCCTGTTGGTCCTGGGGCGCAGCCTGTTCGAGGGCCGCCAGGCCGGCTGGACCGCGATCGGCGGCATCACCGTGGGCAACACCATCCATTCGACCCTGGCCGCGGCCGGCATCTCGGCCCTGGTCGCGGCCTCGCCCACGCTGTTCCAGGTTCTCAAGCTGCTCGGCGCCGGCTACCTCGCCTGGCTGGGCGCACGCGCCCTGGTCGCCGCCTACCACCACTGGCGGACGGGCGCCGCCCCGGCCGCGCCGGTGACCGGCAACGGGCGCACGCGGCAGATATTTCTCCAGGCGCTGGGCACCAACATGCTGAACGCCAAGGTGATCCTGTTCTACCTCGCCTTCGTGCCCCAGTTCGTCTCGCCCGCCCTGGGCTCGGTCGCCTTGCAGACCTTCATCCTGGGCCTGACGCTGGCGGTCGGCGGCGGCATCTACCTGGGCGTCGTCGCCGCCTTTGCCGCCCGCGCCGCCAACCGCATCGCCGCCAACCGCTGGTTCCGCACGGCGATCGAGGCCTCAAGTGGCGTGATCTTCATCGGCTTCGCCCTGCGCCTGGTCCTGGTCGAACGCAAGTTCGTGTAAAGAGGGTTGAAAGCCAGCACTCCTCGTATATACTTTTGGTATATACGAGGAGATTGAGCGATGGCGGTGGCCAAGGTCTTCCAGTCCGGCAATAGCCAAGCGGTAAGGCTGCCCAAGCAATTCCGGCTCGAGGCCAGCGAGGTCGAGATTTTCAGGCGGGGCGACGAAATCGTCCTGCGCGCGCTTCCCAGTGACATGGCGCATGTCTTCGACCTGATTGCCGAACTTCCCGAAGATATGTTCGCCGACGAGCGTGTCGACCCTCCGCCCCAGAGCCGAAAAGGTCTGTGACTGTGCCGCGCTTTCTGCTCGACACGAACATGATCATCTACATTCGCCGAAACCGGCCGCCGCAGGTACAGAAACGCTTTCACCAACTGGAGGCCGGTGCCGCGGCCATATCGGTGATCACCTACGGAGAGTTGCGATACGGCGCGGAGAAGAGCACCAGCCGAGACAGCAGCCTGGAAAGGCTGGCTGCGCTGGTGTCGCTGCTTCCCGTGCTGGCCTTGCCCGACAGCGCCGCAGAGACCTATGGCCTCCTTCGAGCCGAGCTCGAGCGGCGGGGAGAAATGATCGGCGGCAACGATTTGTGGATCGCGGCCCACGCCTTGTCGGAACAATTCACCCTGGTTACCAACAATGTCCGGGAGTTCCAGCGCATTCCCGGCCTGGCGATCGAAAACTGGATCTAGTCAGCTTCAGCGGTGCCTTGCCTTCAGGCTGAACAGCAGGGGCGTGTCGGGGCCGCTGCCCTTGGGACGGCGCCAGTAGTAGCGGCTTTCGTCCGGGACCATGTCCGGCAGGGCGGCCCAGGCGGCAAAAGGATATTCGCGCAAGTCGCTGACCTGGAGGCCGGCGGCTTCGAGTGCGCCCATGATGTCGGCCAGCGACCAGATCCAGCCGATGCCCGGCTCCCTGGGGATATAGTCCGGCTCGGCGTAGTCGGGCACGCCTTCCAGCACCAGGGGCTCGGGCTTGCTGAAATAGTCGAACTTCTGGAACAGCCGGCCGTCCTCGGCCAGATCGAAGACCAGGCCGGTAGGGTGGGCTTCGAGGATGTAGAAGAAGCCGTCCGGCGCCAGGTGCCGGGCCACGGTCCGGCCCCAGGCCGCGATGTCCGACAGCCAGTTGATCGCGCCATGCGAGGTGAAGACGCGGTCGAACTTCTGCCCCAGATCGAGATCCAGGACATCGGCCTCGACAAACTCGGCCCAGGCCGACAGGCGCAGCTTCTCGGCCAGGGCGCGGGCCGCCTCGACCGCCTTGGCCGAGAAATCGACGCCCACCACCTTGGTGGCGCCCAGGCGCAGCAGGCTCAAGGTGTCGAGCCCGAAGTGACATTGCAGGTGCAGCAGGTTCTTGCGCAGCAGCGGGTTCAGCGCCTCGCGCTCGATCGGCCCCACGGTACAGCGCCCGCCCAGGAACCCTTCCACGTCGTAGAAGGGCGATTCCCGGTGCAGGTCGGTGACCTCGTCCCAGTGGCGCCGGTTGGGCGCGTGCTCGCTGCGCATGGCCGGCGCCTCTGGAACCTGGTCCTTCACTGGTTCATGCCACGGCGGCGCAGCAGCTTCAGGCGCAGGGCGTTCAGCTTGATGAAACCTTCGGCGTCATGCTGGTCGTAGACCGCATCTTCCTCGAAGGTGACGTGGCTGAGCGAGTAGAGCGTATTGGGGCTCTTGCGCCCGACCACGCGGACCGAACCCTTGTAGAGCTTCAGCCGCACCGTACCCGAAACATGTTCCTGGCTCTTGTCGATCAGGGCCTGGAGCATTTCGCGTTCCGGGCTGAACCAGAAGCCGTTGTAGATCAGCTCGGCATAGCGGGGCATCAGCTCGTCCTTGAGGTGGCCGGCGCCGCGGTCGAGCGTGATCGATTCGATGCCGCGGTGGGCGGCGTGCAGGACGGTGCCGCCCGGCGTCTCGTAGACGCCGCGCGACTTCATGCCGACGAAGCGGTTCTCGACCAGGTCCAGGCGGCCGATGCCGTTGGCGCCGCCCAGGTCGTTCAGGCGGGCGAGCAGGGTCGCCGGCGACAGGCGCTCGCCGTCGATGGCAACCGCGTCGCCCCTCTCGAACTCGACCTCGATATAGGTCGGCTTGTCGGGGGCGGCTTCGGGCGAGACGGTGCGGCTGTAGACGAATTCCCCGGGCTCCTCCCAGGGGTCTTCCAGCACCTTGCCCTCGGACGAGGTGTGCAGCAGGTTGGCGTCGACCGAGAACGGGGCCTCGCCGCGCTTGTCCTTGGCGATCGGAATCTGGTGCTTCTCGGCGAAGTCGATCAGCTTGGTGCGCGAGGTCAGGTCCCATTCGCGCCACGGCGCGATGACGCGGATGCCGGGCTCCAGCGCGTAGTAGGACAGCTCGAAGCGGACCTGGTCATTGCCCTTGCCGGTGGCGCCATGGGCCACGGCGTCGGCGCCGACCTTGCGGGCGATCTCGATCTGGCGCTTGGCGATCAGCGGCCGGGCGATCGAGGTGCCCAGCAGGTAGACACCCTCGTAGAGCGCATTGGCACGGAACATCGGGAAGACGAAATCGCGGGTGAATTCCTCGCGCAGGTCCTCGATGAAGATTTCTTTCACCCCGGCCATCTCGGCCTTGCGGCGCGCCGGCTCCAGCTCCTCGCCCTGGCCCAGGTCGGCAGTGAAGGTCACCACCTCGCAGCCGTAGGCTTCCTGCAGCCATTTCAGAATTACCGAGGTATCGAGCCCGCCTGAATAGGCGAGCACGACCTTGCCAACGTCGCGCGCCATAACATCCGTCCTTGGATAGTGCCCCTATCGTGGGCGGGCGCAGTATAGGGAAAAGCCTCGGGCGCTCAAGTCGCGGCCAAGCTTATTCCGGCAGCGGCAGCAGGATCACCGGCTGGCTGGTCGTGCCGATCTCGCCCTTGACGTCATAGAGCGTGCCTTCCGACATGCCGAAGCCCGCCGGGTTCCAGCGGCTGACCGGCTTCATGCCGATCCAGTCGCCCGCCGGCCGGCGCCACAACTGGATGGTCAGGGACGGGTTGGGGAAGGCTGCCGCTTTGGGGCTGTGCCAGCCGTCGGGCCGGGCGATGCCGCTGGCCCAGTCGGCCACGGCGATGACGTGGGGCAGGATGTGGGCGGGATCGCCGATCGAGACGGTCGGCCGCATCCAGACGATGCCGTCCGGGCCCGCGCGCCAGGTCAGGGCATCCTTGAACCACGGCTGGTTCGGCCGGTGAACCGGCGCGATTTCCGGCTGGCCCTGCGGATCGAAGACATCTTCAGTCGGCAGCGAGGGCAGGCCGGCGATCGCCAGGTCCCTGGCGAAGGTGAAGCGGCCTTCGGCCCGCAGCGCCCCGTCGACCTCGATGAACGCATCGACCAGGTTCAGGCGCCGGCCCGGCTGGGCCACCTCGGCGAAGGCGGTCAACCGGCCCTGCTTCAGCGGCCGCAGGAACTGGATATGGGCGCCGATCGGCGTACCCAGGCCCTGGTCGAGCGCCAGCGCCTCGGCCCGGTTGGCCAGCAGCCCGCCGATGGCGCCGCCGTGCAGGGTGCCGAAAGGGCCGTTGGCCATCGGTTGCGTATCAAAACCCTCAGCGGTTTCGACGAAGATCCCGTTCGCGGCCAGAACCACCGGCGGCGCCGGGACGAGGAACGGTTCCACCGGCTCTGCCGGCGCGTGCGGAAAAAGGCTCTCGATCTTGAAGTCGAGCTGGGGCGGCGAGGTGGGGCGCGGCGTGTCGCCGGCGGGCTCGGGTTGTTGGCGTGACGACGGAGCCATAAAGCTGGTCCTTTCATGCAACCACGGCCATTAGGCCAAAACGCGCGGCAACGGGCAATTACCTCTGCGATCATAGCAGGTGTGTGATCTCGTATACCGTCCAACAGGACTACAGTTGCAAATCAAAACCTATCGCGCTAGCCTTCCGGCATGACTCGGAACTCGCTTGCCCCGCTCAATTGCTCGCTGGCCCGCACCCTCGATCTGGTCGGCGAATGGTGGACCCTGCTGATCATCCGCGAGGCCGCCTTCGGCACCCGCCGGTTCCAGGATTTTGCCGAGCGGCTGGGCGTTGCCCGCAACATCCTCTCGGCCCGGCTCAAGCGCCTGGTGGCGGAAGGGCTGATGGCCCGCCTGACCAAGGACGGCAGCCGCGAGGTCGAGTACCGCCTGACGCCCAAGGGCGAGGCGCTGTTCCCGGTCCTGGTCACCCTGCTGCAGTGGGGCGACGCCCATTGCACCGGACATGCCCCGCCGATCATCCTGGTCGACCGGGTGGCGGGCCAGCCCCTGCCCAAGGTCGAGGTGCGCGCCGCCGATGGCCGGGCCCTGGGGATCCACGACCTGCGCGCCCTGCCCGGTCCCGGCGCCGACGAGGCATTGCACCAGCGCCTGGGCCGCCCCCGGGTCGCCGCCCTGATGAAGGCGGTTTGACACGGCCCTTGCGGATTTCGCCGGCCCCCCGATAGTGGCAGGGGGACGCAACGGGGCCGGGCATGAAGAACTTCGACTACACCAGCTTTGATGCCACCGGCCTGGCCGACCTGGTAGCCCGGCGCGAGGTGACGCCGGGCGAGTTGCTGGACGCCGCCATCGAGCGGGCCGACGCGATAAACCCCAGGCTGAATGCCATCATCTCGCGCTTCGATGCCCGGGCGCGTCGGCGGGTCGAGCACGAGCCGCTGAACGGCCCCTTCGCCGGCGTGCCCTTCCTGCTCAAGGATTTCCTGCAGGACTATGCCGGCGAGCGCTCCACCTACGGCAACAAGGGCCTGAAGCGGGCCGACTATCGCCCGGACCGCAATGCGACGCTGGTCGACCGCTTCCTGGCCGCGGGCGTGGTGCCCTTCGGCCATACCAATTCGCCCGAATTCGGCTTCAAGGGCGTGACCGAGCCCGAGGCCCACGGCCCCACCCGCAATCCTTGGAACCTGGACTACCTGCCCTACGGCTCCAGCGGCGGCTCGGCCTCGGCGGTGGCGGCCGGCATCGTGCCCATGGCCGGGGCCAGCGACGGCGGCGGCTCGATCCGCCTGCCCGCCTCGGCCTGCGGCTTGTTCGGCTTCAAGCCCGGGCGCGGGCGCACGCCCTCGGGCCCCGACTATGCCGAGATGATGCACGGCGGCGCGGTCTCGCACGTGGTCTCGCGCAGCGTGCGCGACAGCGCCCGCATGCTCGATGCGATCCAGGGCCCTGAACTGGGCGGCCCCTTCGCCATTGCCCCGCCCGAGCGGCCCTATGCGCAAGAGCTGGGCCGCGATCCGGGCAGCCTGAAGATCGGCTTCTGCACCCGCTCGCCCATCGGCACGCCGGTCGATCCCGAGTGCGTCCGCGCGGTGACCGACACCGCCCGCCTGCTGGAGAGCCTGGGCCACACGATCGAGGAGGCCGAGCCCGCCATCGACGGCGATGCCCTGGCCGATGATTTCCTCTCGGTCTATTTCGCTATGGCGGGGGCGGCGGTGGCCGCGGTGAAGCAGCAGGCCGGTTGCGGCAACGAGGGCTTCGAGCTCGATACGCTGGGCATCGCCGGCATCGGCCGGGCGATCAGCGCGCCCGACTACATCGCCATTCACGATCGCTGGAACACCTACAATCGCGCCCTGGCCGATTTCCATGGGCGCTACGACTTGTACCTGACCCCGACCAACGCCCTGCCCCCGCCCCGTGTCGGCGAACAGGACACGCCGGCCGGCGACCGGGCGGCCTTGCGCGTGATCCTGGCCCTGCGCCTGTCCTGGGTGCTGCTGAAGACCGGCTACGTCCACAAGATGGCGCGCCGCCTCCTGCAATGGACGCCGTTCACCCAATTGGCCAACCTGACCGGCACCCCGTCCATGAGCCTGCCCCTGCATTGGGCCGCGACCGGCCTGCCCATCGGCGTGCAGATCGGCGCCGGCGTCGGCGGCGAAGGCCTGCTATTCCGCGTGGCGTCTCAACTGGAACAAGCCAAGCCCTGGGCCGACCAGCGCCCGCCGATATTCGCGGCGTAACCTCAAGGTCGTCATCCCGGCGCAGGCCGGGATCCATTCGGGGGCAGCGCGCGACGTCTCAATGGATTCCGGCCTTCGCCGGAATGACTGATGAATCTTACGCTGAGGGGCCGGCGTCCGGTATTGCCTGGTCTGGCGTTTTTGGTGACGGCACACCGCGATTCGGGGAGACCGGATTGATAACGCGGGCTATGCGCATGATCTCCCGAACGAGGTCATCAGGGCCGTGTTCGGGCGTCATCTCGATGTAGCGAACACCGGCTTTCCGCAAGGCTTCTTTCTTAACGGCGTCGCGAGCCGGCGCCGAGCCCTGGTAATGACCATGCCCCTGATATTCGATCGCGACGATGGGGTCGCCGGCCTGCGTCACGATCAGCACATCGGCGCGCTTGCTGTTGATCGCCGCATAGGCATCTGCACTGGGAGACGACAGGATTTCGCCGAGGCTGACCTGCGCCATCACCCGCCAGGACAGGCCCGTTTCTTTCACCGCATTCTCCGCTGCGTAGAAGACGAGCGCCTCCGACTTGGAGAGGAGGGGGCGCTTGCTGAAGACAGCCTTCATGACGACACGAAGCTGCTCGGGAGCATCGGCAATTGGCGGAACCGCAGTATTGCGAACCCAGAAAATGTTGTCGGCCGGCTTTCGCCCACGCGCCTCTCTCCTGGCGCGCCAGCGACGTTTCATGAACTCGGCGCGCCAATGCTCCAATACCATGCCAATGATAACGCCGCCGACGATCAGCGCGATGAGATGGATGTCTACCGAGGCGATTTCACCGATTTGCCCCTCAATGAAATGGATGTCCGCCATGGCAAATTCACCGACTTGGATAGGTTGAGGAACTTTCGGTCGCGGATCGGGATTTTCAGTACGGATTGATCGGGCGCGCGCTTCCCCGGGCGCAATGCACCTGCGACCGCAGTATTCCGCGGAAATGGTTAGCCATTCGTTACTCTCGGGCGGTGCAACCCTGAGGTCGCCATCCCGAC
This sequence comes from Oleomonas cavernae, assembly GCF_003590945.1. Taxonomy (NCBI): domain Bacteria; kingdom Pseudomonadati; phylum Pseudomonadota; class Alphaproteobacteria; order Acetobacterales; family Acetobacteraceae; genus Oleomonas; species Oleomonas cavernae. Next base: position 2,762,582 of record NZ_QYUK01000011.1, read on the forward strand.
GAAGACCGGGATTCATTCCGGGGCTGCGCGCGACGTCTCAATGGATTCCGGCCTGCGCCGGAATGACGGCGAATGAGTATGAACCGGCTACAAGTTGCGCACCTGGAATGGTCACGGCATCAAGGCCGAACAGTGGCTAAAAGACCACGTCGATGCCCTTGCGGCGGATGATGTTGAGCAGGGCAAGCGCCGGGCCGGTCGGCCGTTTCACGCCGCGCTCCAACTGCGACACATATCCGGGCGTCATATTGAGATAGCGCGCGAACACGGCCTGGCTGAGGCGCGCGGCCTGACGAATGGCGCGAATGTCTTCCGGACCGATCGGCGCCTCCGCCGGTACACCGGCTGCCCCCAGGTGGCGCAGGGTGATCTTCTCGTGCATCGCTGCATCCATGACGCCGGTACGACGCATGTCGTCGGCCGTTTCGAGCAGAGCCTTGGTCAGTCGGCTAGCTTGGCCCGTTTTCGTCATCCGCCACCTCCTCCAATGCCTTGTCCTTGACCGCTTGCGCAATGCTTTCAGGCGATGCCGCCAGCCAAACCGCCCCGATCTCCCGCAGCGTCAGCAATTCGTGAGGCTCGATGTTCTCGCGCTCGTTCTTGGCAAAGCCGTAAAGGAACACGGCCCGATCGCCCCGGCGATAGGCCACCAGCATTCGATATCCGCCAGACTTGCCTTTCCCGGTGCGGGCGACCCGCAGCTTGACCAAGCCGCCGCCGAGGTCGGCGTCCACAAGGCCTCGTTCTGCCTGGTTGATCGCCTCCCGCAAGCGGCCATCGCCAAGCCGCTCGCGCCGCAGGAATCTCGCCATCCACCGGGTCTTGTAGACTTTCACCAGCAATGCCTAGTTCACAGAACTATAGTACGAGGAATTATAATTTTAAATAGGTATTCCGCGCCTGCGGCCAATCAACCCTCGCGCGGCGGGCGTAGCCGGCGGAGTTCGGCGGTGATGTTGCCGGCGGCCAGGAAGATCGAGCCGATCAGGAGGACCAGGCCGGGGCCCGAAGCGAGGGCTTGCAGGGCCACCACCGCGCCCACGCCGCCGTTCTCGAAGACACCGGCCTCGCGCAGGCCGGCCAGCGCCGAAAGCAGCCACAGGCCGCCCAATACCAGCAGTACGATGCCCGTCACACGCATGGCCCGGCCCTCTCGGAATGGCTGCTCAGGCGGCCGGCGGGATCGCGGCGGCGTCCTTGGCGGCAAAGGCGGCGGCGACCTGCTGGCGCAGAATATCCGCCTTGCGCTGGCGCACCGAATCCGACTTGAGCTGGCCGCAGGCGGCCATGATGTCCTCGCCGCGCGGGGTGCGCACGGGGCTGGCATAGCCCGCATCAAAGACGATCTGCGAGAAGGTCTTGATCGCCTGCGGGGTCGAGCGCTCGAAGGGCGCGCCGGGCCAGGGGTTGAACGGGATCAGGTTGACCTTGGCCGGGATGCCCTGGATCAGGCGCACCAGGGCACGGGCATCGGCCGGGCTGTCGTTGACGCCGCTGAGCATCACATATTCGAAGGTGATGCGGCGGGCATTGTTGAGGCCGGGATAGTCGCGGCAGGCCTGCATCAGTTCGGCGATCGGGTACTTCTTGTTGAGCGGCACGATCGCATCGCGCACCTCGTCGGTCACGGCGTGGAGCGAGACCGCCAGGTTCACCCCAATTCCTCGCCGCAGCGCTTCATCAAGGGCACCACGCCGGCGGTCGACAGGGTGATGCGCCGGCGCGACAGCGACAGGCCCTCGTTGTCCATGGCGATGCGCAAAGCGGCCGCGACATTGTCGAAATTATAGAGCGGCTCGCCCATGCCCATCATGACGATGTTCGAGACCAGCCGGCCTTCGATGGGCGAGGGCCATTCGCCCAACGCGTCGCGGGCGATCATGATCTGGCCGACGATCTCGGCCGCCGAGAGATTGCGCACCAGGGTCTGGGTGCCGGTGTGGCAGAAGCGGCAGGTCAGGGTGCAGCCGACCTGGGACGAGACGCACAGGGTGCCGCGGTCGTCGTCGGGAATGAAGACGGTCTCGACCTCCTGGCCGTCGTCCCACTTCACCAGCCACTTCCGGGTGCCGTCGACCGATTCGAGCGCCCGGCTGATCACCGGCCGATGCACGTCGGCGACCGCGCCCAAGGCCGCCCGCAGGTCCTTGGAGAGCGAGGACATGTCCTCGATCCGCGTGGCGCCGCGGTTGTACATCCAGTGCCAGAGCTGCTGGACGCGCATGCGCCGCGACTTGCCGCCCTGCTCGATCTCGTCCAGCACGCGGCCGAGCGCCTCGCGGTCGAGCCCGATCAGGTTGAGCTTGGAACCGTCGGTCGGCAGGAGGGGCGGCAGCGTGTCGGTCATGTCAGTGGTCGATCAGAGGCCGCAGGCCTTCCCGATCGCGTCCAGCGCGGCCGAGATGCCCTTGAGGCTGTAGGTGTCGGTGGTCTTGGTACCGCGCTGCGATTCGCCGCGCACCACCGCGCTCGAACCCTTGCGCAGGGCGGCGACGATGTCGTTGTCGGTCTCGCTCTTGCGGGCCCAGGCATTCTCGCCGTCGGTGAAGAGGTCGAACTTCTTGGTGCCGATGGTGACGGAGGCCGTCGAGCCGGCCTTGAACGGATAGCCGACCAGCACCTGCACCTGGTTGCGGATACCGCCATCCTGAAAATGCGAGATCAGGATGAAGATGTCGCCACGCTTGGCGTCGGCGGGTTCGGTCTTGGTCGGCTTGGACGAGACCAGGCAGACATCCTTGCCGCCCTGCTTCGTCTTGAACGCCTGCCAGTCGCCGAAATTGCCCAGCAACGGATTGTCTTCGGCCTGGGCCGAAAGGGGACGATCGCGACGGCGACCGTCATTGACAGAAACATGCCGAACAGGGCGAATAGGGAGCGTTTCATGGCGCCTGATCATTGACCTTCAACGAGAGGCGCCAAGATAGCCGGGCAGGCCCCGCATTTCCACCCCTGCCCTTGCCGACCGCAGGATCAGACTTGTCTGGCATGAGAAACGACGGCCGATGACCAGGATGAGCGCCGCAGCGCCGATCGATCGGGAGATCCTGGCCGACCTCGTCGAAGCCGTGGCGCAGCGCGCCGACAAGGCCGCTTTCGCCCAGCTTTTCGGCCACTTTGCGCCAAGACTGAAAGCCTATCTGATGCGCCTGGGCGCCGGCGGCACGGTTGCCGAGGAACTGGTGCAGGAGGTCATGCTGACCATCTGGCGCAAGTCGGCCAGCTTCGACCGGCGCCAGTCCTCGGTCTCGACCTGGATCTACACGATCGCGCGCAACCGCCGCATCGACCTGATTCGCCGCGAGAAGCACCCCGAACTCGACCCCGACGATCCCGCCCTGGCGCCGAGCCAGCCGGCCGCCGCGGACGTGGCGGTCGACGAGGAGCGGCGCGACCGGGTCCTGCGCCAGGCGATTCTCGACCTGCCGGATGAACAGGCCGACTTGCTCAAGCTCGCATTTTATGAAGGAAAGTCGCATGCCGAGATTGCCGCAGAACGGGATTTGCCCCTGGGTACGGTAAAATCGCGCCTCAGGCTGGCCTTCAATCGCCTGCGCAAGACCATGGAGCCGTTGCGTTGACCCCGTCGCATCATCCGCCGCTCGAACTGCTGTTCGACTATGCCGCCGGGACCCTGGGCCCGGCGACGGCGTTGGTGATCGAGATGCACCTGGCCCTGTGCCCGCACTGCCGGGACGAGGTCGCCACCTTCGAGAGCGCCGGCGGCGAATTGCTTGAGGCGATCGGGCCGGTGGCCATGGCGGCCGACGCCTTCGACCAATTGCTGCGCCGGCTCGACGTGCCCGTCGAGGCGAACCCTGCGCCGGTCGAGACCGACGACCCGATCCTGGCGGTGCTGCCCAAGGCCATCCAGCGGATCGGCGCGCAGGCGCTGGCGACGACGAAATGGCGCACCCTGGTGCCGGGCGTGCGGGTGCTGGACCTGCCCTTGCCGACCGCCCCCAAGGGCACCGTCCAATTGATCAAGGTGGGCGCCGGCCGCGGCGTGCCGCGCCACACCCACGCCGGCAACGAGTTCACCCTGGTGCTGAACGGCGTCTTCAACGACGAAAACGGCCACTTCGCCAAGGGCGACCTGCAGATCACCGATCCGACCGTGACCCACCGCCCCCTCGCCGAACCCGGCGAGATGTGCGTGGTCCTGGCGGTCACCGATGCGCCGCTGCGCCTGACCGGCATGCTGGGCGTGATCCAGCGCAGCCTGGGCTACTGAGTGCAGCCTCGCGCCGAAGTTCAAGCCTTGGGATTGGCGCGGCGCGAAACCTTCGGTTCACGAAATCCGATCACGCCGCAGCGCTCGTAGATCAGCCGTCGACGCAAGAACGTCGGCCCAACTGATCGGACGAGACACCATGCAAGACCTTTCTCTCGCCGCCGTGCCGGCCAATTCCCCCCTGTTGCTCGATCGCCGCGGCCTGCTGCGGGGCGTGCGCACCGTCGGCCTCAGTGCCGCCGCCGTGGCCCTGCTCGGCGGGCCGAGAACGTCGCCCGGGCGCAGGGCGCCACGGCGGGTGACGTCGATATTCTCAACGTCGCCCTGGGCCTGGAGCACGAAGCGATCGCCGCCTACCAGATCGGCGCCGAATCGAAGCTGCTGAAGCCCGAGGTGCTCAAGGTCGCGGTCGCCTTCCAGGGCCATCACAAGGGCCACCGCGACGCGCTGGCCGCCACGGTCAAGAAACTGGGCGGCACGCCGGTCGAGGCCAAGGCGATCGCCGACTATGCCAAGGCGCTCAACGCCGGCGCCCTGAAGGACCAGGCGGGCGTGGTCGGCCTCGCCATCAAGCTGGAGCTGGGGCCGCCAACGCCTATCTGGGCGTCATCCCGTCCTTCGAAGACAAGGCCCTGGCCCAGATCGCCGGCCGCCTCGCCGCCGACGAGACCATGCACTGGACCGCCCTGATGGGGGTCGCGGGCGGGCCGCTGCCGGCCCAGCCCCTGAGCTTCGGCGCCTGAGGGAGCATGGGATGCCCGGCCGGGCCGGGCATCCCGCACCTTGCCATGCGCCATCTCCTGTTGATCATCGCCGCGCTGGGCCTTGCCCGGCCGGCCCTGGCCGCCGACCTCGCCCATGGCGAGGTGCTTTACAACGCCCGCTGCGGCGCCTGCCATTCGCCCGATGCGGACCGCGTCGGCCCGCACCATCGCGGCGTCGTGGGGCGCGTCGCCGGCACGGTGGAGGGCTTTGCCTATTCGCCGGCGCTGAAGGCCGCCGGCCTGACCTGGACGCCCGACCTGCTGGACCGCTGGCTGACCAAACCGGCTGCGCTGGTGCCCGGCACAAGGATGGTTTTTCGCGTCGCCGACCCGGCCGACCGGGCCGACATCATCGCCTATCTGGAAAGCCTGAAATGACCGCGTGGATTGGTACCGACCGGCGAGTCGCGCGATCAAGCAGGAACATATGTCAGCCTGATCACGCCCTCGCCAACGTGATCGGTGGCAACCAGGCGGAGCGGTGGCCGCGGGCCGGCGAAGAATGGCTTGCCGCGACCAAGCACGACGGGGTGGAAGTAGAGCCGATACTCATCAATCAGGCCAAGGTCGGTCAGGCTTCGCGCCAAGTCTGGCCCGGAAACGGCCATCTCCCCGACGAGCCGAGCCTTCAGGCCACGTATCACCGCCTCGATGTCATCCTCGACAAGGGTGGCGTTGGGCCGACTGACTTCAGTGAGCGCGACACGACCCATTTCGGTTGGCGCCGCCACGCCACCGCGAACTCGCGTTGCGCCGCATTCCACTCAGGACGGTCTTCGTCCCAATAGCGCATGATCTCGTACATGCGGCGACCGTATACGCTGCCCGCCAGGTCGCGCACGTGATCCGTCCAGTGACGAAAGAGCGTGGGGCCGGTCGCCATTTCCATGTAGTCGACGTAGCCGTCCAGGGACTGGTTCATGCCAAAGACGAGCGTCGCCATGCCGCAAAACCTCCACCGCCACTAGGCGGCTTCAAGCCGTGCCTTCAGCTTCTTCAGGCCGCCCCGATGACCGAGCGCACCAGCAGTTCGGTGGCCGCCCCGGTGAAGGGGATGCGCGGGTCGAATTCGATGCGGTAGTCGATCTCGGTGCCGCCGCCGGCGGCATCGGTCAGGCGGATCCGCCCCAGGTGGTTCTTGATCGGGCTGCCCTCGATCACCGTGTATTCGACATATTCGCCGGGGATGTAGCCGGTGACCTTCTCGTCGGTATAGCTGACCCCGAAGGATACCCGGCGGACCGAGCCCGTGCCGTTGACCCCGCCGGGGCCGCTGCCGTCGATGATGCGCCGGGTCTTGCCGGGCAGCAGCGAGCCGAACTTGTCGTGATCGCCGAGCCAGGCGAAAACCACCTCGCGCGGCGCCTTCACGGTCTTGGTCAGGTGAATGTTCCGGCTGGCCATCATGCCCCTCGTTTCCTTGATCCCTTGGGGCGCGAGGATCGGGCAAACCCCGGGGGCCGTCCATGTCCGGATGGAGTAGAGGGGCTAATTTCCGCCTTCCAGACCCGCCGTCATCCCGGCGAAGGCCGGGATGACGCTTGTGAGTCTGGACGGTTACAGCAACCCTTCCAGCACGCGGTCGGGCGGGCGGTGGCCGTCGACGAAGGTCTTGATGTTGATGATCACCTTCTCGCCCATGTCGAGGCGGCCCTCGATGGTGGCCGAGCCCATGTGCGGCAGCAGCACGACATTGTCGAGGGCGACCAGCTTGGGGTTCACCGCCGGCTCGTGCTCGAACACGTCGAGGCCGGCACCGGCCAGCTCGCCGGCGACCAGCATGCGGGTCAGGGCATTTTCGTCGACCACTTCGCCACGCGCGGTGTTCACCAGGATCGCGTGCTTCTGCAACAGCTTGAGCCGCCGCGCCGAAAGCAGGTGATAGGTCGCCGGCGTGTGCGGGCAATTGACCGAGATGATGTCCATCCGGGCCATCATCTGGTCGAGGCTTTCCCAATAGGTCGCCTCGAGCTCCTGCTCGACCTCGTCGGCCACCCTGTTGCGATTGTGATAGTGGATCGACATGCCGAAAGCGCGCGCCCGGCGCGCGACCGCCGTGCCGATGCGGCCCATGCCGACGATCCCCAAGCGCTTGCCCCAGATGCGGCGGCCCAGCATCCAGGTGGGCGACCAGCCGCTCCACTCGCCCGAGCGGACCACCCGCTCGCCCTCGGCCAGGCGGCGCGAGGTGGACAGAATCAGGGCGATGGTCATGTCGGCGGTGTCTTCGGTCAGCACGCCGGGGGTGTTGGTGACGGTGATGCCGCGCTGGCGGGCGGCAGCCAGGTCGATGTGGTCGACGCCGGTGCCGAAATTGGCGATCAGGCGCAGATTGGGGTTGGCATGGGCGAGGATGCGGCCGTCGATACGGTCGGTCACGGTCGGCACCAGGATCTCGGCCGTCTTCACCGCCTCGATCAATTCGGCCTGGGACATCGGATGATCGTCGGGATTGAGCTTGGTATTGAACAACTCCATCATCCGCGTCTCGATCGCTTCGGGCAGTTTTCTCGTCACGATCACGAGCGGCTTTTTGGTCGACATCGTCCTCTCCCTGGGCGGCGGATTTCAAGGCTTCCGCGGCGCGGCAGGCCCTTACCTAGCAGACTTGCCCGCCGGTTCAAAGCCGCCGTTCTCGCGTGCTCGCCCAATCGGCGGACGGGGCCGCCTTGACCGCGACGCGCCGGCGCACGACAGTTGGCGCCTGCCGATTCGGCATGTGTTCTGGCCTCGAGATTTGATGACACGCCTTCGCCCGCTCGCCGTTGTCTGCGCCTTGCTTTTGCTCCCGGCAAGCGGTCTCGCCCCGGCCCTGGCACAGAGCGCCGACGCCCCGGCGGCCGAGGCGCCCCAGGCCGGCAACGAGGACGAGTCGGGCCCGAAGACCCCGCGCTTCGTCTCGCTGGGGTCGAGCGAGATCAACGTGCGCACGGGGCCGGGCTCGCAATACCCGATCGCCTGGAAATACGTCCGCGCCGGCCTGCCGGTGGAAATCGTGGCCGAGTTCGAATACTGGCGCAAAATCCGCGATCAGGACGGCTCGGTCGGCTGGGTGCACAAGAGCCTGCTGTCGGGCAAGCGTTTCGTCGTGGTGGTGGGGGCCGCGCGCGTGGTCTTCGACGAGGCGGCGGAAACCTCGCGCCCCATCGTCCGGCTCGAGGCGGGGGTCGTCGCGCGGCTGAACCGCTGCCGCGGCGACTGGTGCCGGGTCGATATCGAGGGCTATCGCGGCTGGCTGAAACGGGCTTGGCTGTGGGGCATCTATCCCGACGAGACGGTCAATTGAGATGACGGCGAATCCCATCCTGATCGAAGTGCTGCGCGGCGACGTGGTGGAAAGCCGTCATCGCGGCGCCTTCGTCGTGGTCGATGCCGCCGGCCGAACGGTGCTGTCGGCCGGCGATATCGACCGGCCGGTCTTCCCGCGCTCGTCGATGAAGATCCTCCAGGCGGTGCCGCTGGTCGAAAGCGGGGCGGCCGACGCCTTCGCCTGCACGCCGGCGGAACTGGCCCTGGCCTGCGCCAGCCACAACGGCGAGGAAATCCACACCAAGGCGGTCGCCGCTTGGCTCGACCGGCTGGGCCTGACCCAGGACGACCTCGCCTGCGCGGCGCACACACCCTACTACGGTCCCAGTGCCGAGGCCCTGATCCGCGCCGGCGAGAAACCATGCCGGCTGCACAACAATTGTTCGGGCAAGCACACCGGTTTCCTGGCCCTGGCCAAGCATCTGGGCGTGGCCACGCGCGGCTATGAACATCGCCGCCATGCGGTGCAGGAGGCCGCCTTCGAGGCGACTGCCAGCCTGGCCGACCGGCCGGTGGAAATGCCCTTCGGCATCGACGGCTGCGCTGCCCCCAACCCGGCCCTGCCGCTGAAGTCCCTGGGCCTGGCGATGGCGCGCATTGCTGCCCCGATGGCCTGGCGCCGACCCGTGCCCGCACGGTCACCCGGCTGCGCGAGGCGATGCGGGCGCACCCTTACCTGGTCGCCGGTGCCGGGCGCGCCTGCACCCGCCTGATGCAGGCGACCCTGCCCGGCACGGTGGTGAAGACCGGGGCGGAAGCCGCCTTCATCGGCATCGCCCCGGCCAAGGGCCTGGGCTTTGCCCTGAAGATCGACGACGGCGGCACCCGCGGGGCCGAGACCCTGGCCGCCAACCTGCTGGACCGGCTGGGCCTGATCGAGGATGCCCACCGCGCCGGGATCGCCGACCTGCTGGCACCGCCGATCACCAATTGGGGCGGCGACCTGGTCGGCCGGGTGCGTCTGGCGGAAGGCGTGTTCGGGGTTTAGGCTTGACCGGCCTTTGCGAACGGGTCACCCCAGAAAAACAAACGATCGAGGGAGAGATCACGTGGTCAAGGTGTTGCAGTGCCAGGCTTGGGGCCCGCCGGAATCGCTGGTGCTGGCCGATGTGCCGCCCGTCGCCTGCGGGGCCGGCGAGGTGCGGATCCGCCTGCATGCCGCCGGGGTCAATTTCCCCGATACGCTGATCATCCAGGGCAAGTACCAGTTCAAGCCCGAGATGCCCTTCGCCCCGGGCGGCGAGGCCGCCGGCGTGATCACCCAGGTGGGCGACAAGGTTGCCGGCTACAAGGTGGGCGACCGCGTCATCGTCATGTCGGGCTGGGGCGCCTTCACCGAGGAACTGGTGACCGGTGCCGACCGCGTCGCCCCCATGCCGCCCTCCATGTCGTTCGAGGAAGGTGCTGCCTTTCTGTTCACCTATGGCACCTCGCACCATGCGCTGAAGCAGCGCGGCGAGCTGAAACCGGGCGAGACCCTGCTGGTGCTGGGCGCCGCCGGCGGCGTCGGCCTGGCCGCGGTCGAACTGGGCAAGGCCATGGGCGCCCGCGTCATCGCCGCCGCCTCGACCGACGAGAAGCTGGAGACGGCCAAGGCCCACGGCGCCGATGGCGGCATCAACTACACCAGGCAGTCCCTGCGCGACGGCCTGAAGGAACTGGCGCCCAACGGCGTCGATGTCGTCTACGACCCGGTGGGGGGCGAATTCTCGGAACAGGCCCTGCGCTCGATCGCCTGGAAGGGCCGCTTCCTGGTGGTGGGCTTTGCCGCCGGGCCGATCCCGTCGATCCCGCTGAACCTGGCCCTGCTGAAGGGCTGCCAGATCGTCGGCGTGTTCTGGGGCGCCTTCACCGCGCGCGAACCCGCCCTGCACCAGGAAAACGTCGCCGAACTGATCTCGCTCTACGAGGCCGGCAAGCTCAAGCCCCTGGTCTCCAAGACCTATCCCCTGGCGCAGGGCGGCGAGGCGATCCGCGACATGATGGAGCGCCGGGTCCTGGGCAAGGTCGTGGTGACCATGGGGTGACCAAGGTCGGGATTGCCCTGGAGCGCACAGCGTGCGTCCTTCGAGACGCCACGTGCCGTGGCTCCTCAGGATGAGGTAAGTCTTTTTGCCATAAAGATTTTCCTCATCCTGAGGAGGCCCGCAGGGCCGTCTCGAAGGACGCAAGACGTCGAGGCCAATCACATGCCGACCATTACCAATATTCAGGATCTGCGGGCGCTGGCCAAGAAGCGCATCCCCAAGGCGATCTTCGACTATGCCGACCGCGGTTCCTATGACGAGGCCACCATCAATGCCAACCGGCGCGACCTCAAGGCGCTGAACCTGCGCCAGCGGGTGATGGTGGATGTCTCCGACCGCTCCACCGCCTCGACCATGTTGGGCCAGCCCGTCGCCATGCCGGTCGCCATCGCCCCCACCGGACTGACCGGCCTGTTCCACGGCAACGGCGAGATCCACGGCGCGCGTGCCGCGCAGGCCTTCGGCATTCCCTTCTGCCTGTCGACCATGTCGATCTGCTCGATCGAGGATGTCGCGGGCGCGGTCGACAAGCCGTTCTGGTTCCAGCTCTACGTCATGCGCGACCGCGGCTTCTCCAGGTCGCTGATCGAGCGGGCGATCGCGGCCAAATGCTCGGCCCTGGTTCTCACCCTCGATTTGCAGATCCAGGGCCAGCGCCACCGCGACCTGAAGAACGGCCTGGCCGTGCCGCCGCGCCTGACGCTGGCCAATGCGCTGGACATCGCGACCAAGCCGGCCTGGGCCCTGCGCGTGCTGCTGGGCAAGCGGCGCGAATTCGGCAACCTGACCGAACAATTGGCCAAGGCCGGGAACCTCAAGACCCTGTCGCAATGGACCGCCAGCCAGTTCGACCCGTCGCTGAACTGGAACGATGTCGCCTGGGTGCGCAGCATCTGGCCGGGCAAGCTGATCCTCAAGGGCGTGCTGAACGTCGAGGATGCCCGGGCGGCCGCGGCCACCGGGGCCGATGCCATGGTCGTTTCCAACCACGGCGGCCGGCAGCTCGACTATGCCGTCTCCTCGATCTCCGCCCTGCCCGAGATCGTCGCCGCCGTTGGCGATGCGACCGAAGTGCTGTTCGACGGCGGCGTGCAGTCGGGCCAGGACGTGCTGAAGGCCATGGCCCTGGGGGCCAAGGGCTGCCTGATCGGCAAGGCCTTCCTCTACAGCCTTGCCGCCATGGGCGAGGCGGGCGTGACCAAGGCGCTGGAGATCATCGCCAAGGAACTGGACGTCTCCATGGCCCTGACCGGCACGCGGACAATCGCCGACATCGGGCCTCAAGTCCTCGACATGCGGGCGTAATAGGGGACAATCGCGCCGCCGGGAGGAAACGGCTCGCAAGGAGAGCGGCATGCGCCTGTTGAAGTGGCTGGGCCTTGCCCTGGGCCTGATCGTGCTCGTCATCGCCGGTGCCATGGCCTGGCTGGCCGAGCCGGACCTGCCGGCGGCGCGGGTCGAGGCGCAGTACCTGACGCCGACCTCGCGCTTCGTCACCCTGGCCGACGGCGCCCGCGTCCATGTCCGGCTGGACGGCGACCCGGCGGCGCCGGCGATCGTCCTGCTCCACGGCTCCAATGCTTCGCTGCATACCTGGGAAGGCTGGACCTTCCGCCTGAAGGACCGTTTCCGCGTCGTCTCGATGGATCTGCCGGGCCACGGCCTGACCGGCCCGGTGCCGTCGGGCCGCTATGATATCGGCGCGATGGCGGAGGTCGTCGACGCGGTGGTCACCAAACTGGGTGTCGCCAAATTCTCGCTGGTCGGCAATTCCATGGGCGGCTATGTCGCCTGGCGTTACACCCTGGCCCATCCCGACAAGGTCGATCACCTGGTATTGGTCGATGCCGGCGGCTATCCGCGCAAGGATCGGCCCATGATCTACCGCATCGCCTCCCTGCCCCTGGCCGGCTGGATCATGCAGCGGGTAACGCCCGCCTTCACGATCCGCGCCCAGCTGACCCAGGTTTTCGCCGATGACAGCAAGGTGACCGACGCCATGGTCGAGCGCTATCACACACTGCTGCTGCGCGAGGGCAATCGCGAGGCCACGGGCAAACGCATCACGACCCCGCCGGACGTGATCGCCTCGCCGCAAGTACTGGGGGCGATCAAGGCGCCGACCCTGATCATTTGGGGCGAGCAGGATGCCTGGATCCCCCTGGAATGGGCCCATCACTTCGCCGCCGACATTCCCGGCGCGACGCTGAAGCTCTATCCCGGCCTGGGCCATGTGCCGATGGAGGAAGCCCCCGACGAGACGGCAGCGGACGCCGCGGCGTTCCTGTCGAAATAGAGTTCCCTCGCCGCCGCTTGCGGGGAGAGGGAGGGGACCCGCCGCGAAGCGGTGGGGAGGGTGAGGTGGTGGACGGGCCAGAGCGCGCTTTGTGTCGGCTACCCACCTCACCCAACCCTCTCCCCCCTTGAAGGGCGGAGAGGGCTCAGGTAGGACAACGCCATCAAGCTGGCATAGTACGCGCCGGCCCGGCAAAATAGCCGGACCATGTCCCTCGCCGTCTCTGCGTTACGCCATCGCTTCGCCCGCCTGCCGGGCTCGCTTCGCGGCATTTCCTGGATGATCGCCTCGGTGTTCTTCTACACCGTCATGGGCGTTGCCGTGAAATTCGCCGGCCACCGGCTCGATCCCATGCAGATCGGCTTTGCCCGCGCCCTGTTCGGCCTGCTCGCGATGCTGCCCTTCGCCTATGCCGCTGGCTGGGCGGCGCTGAAGACCAGCCGGCCGATGCTGCAGTTCTTCCGCGGCTTCACCGGCTCGACCGCCATGCTGATCGGCTTCTGGTCGATCGTGCATCTGCCCCTGGCCGAGGTGACGGCGGTCAGCTTTGCCAACCCGCTGTTCCTGCTGGTCTTGGCGGTGCTGTTCCTGGGGGAAAAGGTCCGCGCCCGGCGCTGGAGCGCCACCGCGGTCGGCTTCATCGGCGTGCTGATCATGGTGCGGCCCGGCCTGGACATGAATCCGGCCATGCTGATCGCCCTGGGCGGCACCGCCTTGGTCGCCATTTCCGTGATCTTGATCAAGACCATGGCCAAGAACGACAACCCGATGACCCTGCTGCTCTATTTCGGGATCTTCTCGACCGCCATCTCGGCCATTCCCGCCGCCCTGGTGTGGCAGGACCCGACCTGGGAGGAGACCGCCTTCCTGGTCGTGACCGGGGCCTGCGGGACGGCGGCGCAGTCGTGCTACATCCGAGCCTTCGCCGCCGCCGATGCCAGCCTGGTCGCGCCCTTCGAATATACCAAGCTGATCTTCGCCGGCCTGTTCGGCTTCGTCTTCTTCCTGGAGGTGCCCGACGGCTGGACCATCCTGGGCGCCGCGATCATCGTCGCGTCGACCCTCTACATCGCCCGGCGCGAGGCCCAACTGGGCCGCCACGCCCCGCGCGCGCCGGCCAAGATCGACCCGCCCGGCGCCCTGCCGCCGGGGTGATCTGGATCGACAACGTGCGTCCTTCGAGACGCCGCCGATGGCGGCTCCTCAGGATGAGGAGAGTCTTTTTGCCACAAAGATTCTCCTCATCCTGAGGAGGCCCGCAGGGCCGTCTCGAAGGACGCACGACGGTGGTGCGACGGGCTACTCCGCCGCCGCCGGGATCGGCTGCGGCGCGGTCTGGCCGTCGAAGCTGAATTCGGCGAAGTCGGGCTGGCGCATCATCCACCAATAGCTGACGGTGAAACCCGGCCAGTTGTTGGTGATGCGACCCTGGGCGTTCTTGTACCAGCTATGGCAGTCGGCATTCCAGACCGTGGTCTCGAACGAGGCCTGGACAGTGTCGTTATAGGCCTGCATCGCGGGCGGTGTGACATCCAGCGAGCGCACGCCGCGGCGGGCCACTTCGCCCAGGCACTTCATGATGTAGCCGACCTGCTGTTCGATCATGAAGATGATCGAGTTGTGGCCCAGGTTGGTGTTGGGGCCGTAGAGCACGAAGAAATTCGGGAAGCCGGCGATGGCGACGCCCTTGTGCGCCTCCGCCCCGTTGCGCCAGCGCTCGTTGAGTTCCGCGCCCTGGCGGCCCCAGACCTTCATCGGCGCGATGAAGCTCTGCGTCTCGAAGCCGGTGCCGTAGATCAGGCAATCGACCTCGTGCAATTGGCCATCCCTGGTGCGCACGCCGGTTTCGGTAACCTCGGCAATCGCCTCGGTGACCACGTCGGCGTTGGGCTGGGCCAGCGCCTTGTACCAGTCGTTGGTGATCAGGATGCGCTTGCAGCCGACGGGGAAATCGGGCTGCAGCTTGGCCTTCAGCGCCGGGTCCGTCACCTGGGCGTCGAGATAGGCCTGGCATTGCTTCTGCGCCAGGCGGGCGAAGAAATTGCCCTTGCGCCGGAACGACAGGAAGCGCGATTCCAGCAGCAGGTAGGTCCAGTGGCGATAGGCCCGCTGCACCCCCGGCAGGTGGTGGAAGGCCCATTGGGCCCAGGCCGAGAAAACGTAATCGTCCTTGGGGACCATCCAGGTCGGGCTGCGCTGGAACACGCTGAGCCTGGCCACCTTGGGCTGGATCTCGGGCACGAACTGGATGGCGCTGGCGCCGGTGCCGATCACGGCGACGCGCTTGCCCGCCAGATCGTAGCCATGGTCCCAGTAGGCAGAATGGAAGGCCTTGCCCTGGAAGCGGTCGAGGCCGGCGATCCTGGGGAATTGCGGCCGGCTGAGTTGGCCGAGCCCTGAGACCACGAACTGCGCCTCGATCGCCTCGCCGCCTTTGGTGACGACGGTCCACAGGCCGCGGCCTTCATCGAACCGCGCCTCGGTCACCTCGGTGTTGAAGCGGATGTGACGGGCCAGGTCATATTTGGCGACGCAATGTTCGATATAGGCGATGATCTCGCTCTGCTTGGCAAAGCGGCGCGTCCAGTTGGGGTTGAGCTCGAACGAGAAGGAATAGAGGTGGCAGGGAACGTCGCAGCCGGCACCGGGATAGGTGTTCTCGCGCCAGGTGCCACCCACTGCCGCGGCCTTGTCCAGGATCACGAAATCGTCGATGCCCGAGCGCTTGAGCTGGATCGCCATGCACAGGCCGGCAAAACCGGTACCGATCACACAGACTTTCACGGGCTTCATTGGGCGTTTCCTCCTTGGGGGCGGCGAGCTCTCGTCTCTGCCGTGTTGAAGCAAGGATAGCCGCCTCCTGGCCAAAAACCACGTTCGGTTGGGCCACCGACTTGATAGTTTGGGCCAAACGATCAAAAATACGCCATGAAGTCCGGATTGGCCCAGCGGCACTGGTCGGTGTCCAGCTTGCAGGTGTTGCGCGATACGCTCGCGGCGCGCGGCATCGTCATCGCGCCCTTTCTGGTGCAGGCGGGCCTGCCGCCTGCCCTGCTCGACGATCCCCGTGCCCAGGTGGAAGCGACGACCGAACTGGCCGTGATCGAGCGGGTGTTGGCGGTGCTGGGCGACCCGCCCGGCTTCGGCCTCGAGGTCGGGGTGCGCTACCGCCTCGCCGCCTATGGCGTCTGGGGCTTTGCCATGCTGGCCTCCTCGACCGTGCGCGACGCCCTGACCCTGGGCCTGGAATATCAGGACCTGACCTACAGCGTGATGCCCATCACCCTGGCCGCGCTCGACGGCGGCGAGGCGGTGGTGTTCGACGATGCCGGCCTGCCGCCTGCCCTGCGCCGCTTCATGATCGAGCGCGACCTCTCGGCCTCGCGCCAGATCATGACCGACCTGTGGGGCACCCCCTCGCCCTGCCGGGCCGTCACGCTGGCCCTGCCCTGGCCCGCCGACACCGCCCCTTACGAGGCGGTGTTCCACGGCCCGGTCCACTTCGAGGCCACGCATAACGCCGTCATCTACGACCCCGGCATGCTGGACCGGCCCCTGCCCCAGGCCAACCCGCTGGTCGCGGCCCTGCATGTCCGCGCCTGCCAGGAACGGCTGCGCCAGGTATTGCGCGACGACGGCATAATCGAGAAGGTTACAGGAGCGATCCTGGCCCGGCCGGGCCATTTCCCGCCGCTGGAGGATGTGGCGGAGGGCCTGGAGATGGCGCCGCGCACCCTGCGCCGGCGCCTCGCCGAGGCGGGGCTGGGCTACCGCGACCTGGTGGCCCGGCTGCGCCAGGACCTGGCGATCGAGATGCTGACCGCGACCGGCCTGAAGGTCGAGGCGGTGGCCGAACGCCTGGGCTATGCCGAAACCGCAAGCTTCACCCACGCATTCCGCCGGTGGACCGGCCGTCCCCCCAGCAGCTACGCTCGCCAGGGCCGGTAGGGGCGTGATGGCTTTGAACTTGGGACTGGCGTCGTGCGTCCTTCGAGACGCCACTCTGCGAGTGGCTCCTCAGGATGAGGAGAATTTTTGTGCCAGGAAGATCGTCCTCATCCTGAGGAGGATGCGCAGCATCCGTCTCGAAGGACGCACGATGTTCCTGCGATGAACACCGCCGACACCCCCCGCTGGATCGTGCGGGGCACGCCGGCCTATCGCCGGGTCACCCTGGCGCTGTTCCTGGCCGGGTTCTCGACCCTGTCGCTGCTCTATTGCGTGCAGCCGCTGCTGCCGCTGTTCGCCACCACCTTCGGGGTCAGCCCGGCGGCCAGTTCGCTGGCGCTGTCGCTCAGCACCGTGCTGCTGGCGCTGGCCATCCTGTGCGCCGGCGCCCTGTCCGAAACGCTGGGGCGCAAGCCCTTGATGCTGGTCTCGCTGTTCGCCTCGGCGAGCCTCAACCTCGCCACGGCTTTCGCCCCCGACTGGGGCAGCCTGCTGGCCCTGCGCGCGCTCGAAGGCATTGCCCTGGGCGGCGTGCCGGCCGTCGCCATGGCCTATCTCGCCGACGAGATCGAGCCCGGGGGCCTGGGCCTGGCCGTGGGCGTCTATGTCGGCGGCACCGCCTTTGGCGGCATGGTCGGCCGCGTGGGCAGCGGCCTGCTGGCGGATTACGCGTCGTGGCACTGGGCGGTGGGCGTGGTCGGCGCCTTCGGCCTGCTCTCCGCCGGTGCCTTTGCCCTGTTGATGCCGGCGGCCCGGCGGCCGCCGGCTGGGGCGGGCCTGGGCCTGGGCTTTCATCTGCGGGCCTGGGGGCGGCACCTGGGGCGCCCCGGCCTGCCCTGGCTGTTCGCGGTCGGCTTTTTCGCCATGGGCGGCTTCGTCACCAGCTACAATTACGTCGGTTTCCACCTGGCGGCGGCGCCCTATGGCCTCAGCCAGGCGGCGGCGGGGCTGATCTTCACCGTCTATCTGTTCGGCATGGCCGGCTCGTCGGGCGCCGGCGGCCTGGCCGATCGCATCGGCCGGGGCCCGGTCATGACCGGCAGCATCAGCCTCGCCCTCGTCGGCCTGCTGCTCACCCTGGCCGGGCCGCTGGCGCTTGTCATCGCCGGCATCGCCCTGATGACATTGGGCTACTTTGCCACCCATGCGGTTGCCAGCAGTTGGGTCGGCCCCCTGGCGGACGAGGCGCGAGGTCATGCCGCCGCCCTCTACCTGCTGGCCTATTACCTGGGCTCCAGCCTGATGGGGACCCTGGGCGGCTGGTTCTGGGCCTGGGGCCACTGGCCGGCGGTGGTCGGCTTCGTCGGCGCCCAATTCGCCGTGGTGCTGGCGATCGCCATCCGGCTGCACCGGGCTTAGGCGGCCCGGGCCTCCTTGTACTTGGAGGAATCGGTCGTGTATTCGGCGTGGCCATAGCCGGCCAATTGCCGATTGAGCTTGGCGATGAGGATCCTGTCGGTCACCGCAGCGAGGCCCGGCAGCTGCATGGCCAGCGCATAAAGGCCCAGGCGCGAGAACACGAAGAGGCTGAGCGCCACGAAGACCAACTTGTCGACCGGCCTGAGCACCACGCCCATCTGCTGCGCCTTGCTGCCGTCGTCGCCCGACAGGAAGGCGCGGTGGAAGAAGACCTTGGCGAAGCTTTTCTCCAGCCGGTTGAAGATCCGGCTTTTCAGCGAGCGGTCGGCCGGGAAATAGGCGGCCATGGTGGCCCGCACCAGGGCGCCGCAGGTCTCGTTGTCGTAGCCCGCACGCAAGGTGCCGCTGTAGACCATCATGGCATTGTAGATGCCCTGGGGCGTGTCGGGCAGCAGTTCCTCGGGGAGCCCCAAGAGGTAGCAGCGGTAACGGTTGAACTCCACCACCGCCCGTTCCTCGGCCGTGAAGTTCGTGCGGCCCTGGCGCATCATCTTGAACGCCAGCAGGAAGACGGAAATCGTGCCGGCCGGCATCTGGTCGACCTGGGGCACCGGGATGCCATAGACCGAGACATCCCACTTCGACGACGCGCGCAGGATGTTGAAGCGCACCATGGAATGCATCAGGCGCACCATGGCGGCGGCCTTGAAGCCGGACCCGTGGCGGTCGAGCGCGCCGGGCAGCGCCGTGGTCGAGAAGAAGGTCGCCGTCTCCTTGATGCGGCGGACCGCGCTTTCATGGGACAGCGTGCCGGTCAGCGCCATGGGCAGGGCCGAATACTTGTTCATGAAGGTGGCGACGAAGGCGCCCCGCGCCACGAAGGGCGAGAGATTGGCCGCGCCGTTGCGGCTGGCCCGCGCGCCTTCGCGCACCAGGTCCATGTTCAGCCACTGGGGCACGGTTTCCATGGCATGGATGAAGGCGACCAGTTCGGCCGGCGCATCGGCCACCGTCTCCACCCCGAGGTCGCAGGCCTGCGTCAGCATGCCGATCAGCCGCTTGAAACCGTATTGCGGCATCAGGGCCGCATAGGCATCGGCCACCGTGTCGCCCAGCATGGTGTAGGCGCGGGCCCGCTCCACCGTTTCGTGCTCGGCCAGGAATTTTTGCCGGTAGGCGATGGCCGCGGCACCGCGCAGCGAACTCTCGTCCCCGGGTTGGTCGGCGAAGCGCTCGGGCGTGATGCTGAAGTCGACCTTGCCGTACAGCGAGGGGATCCGCGTCTTCTGGGCAGCCACCTTGGCCTTCAATTCTTCCAGGCTGGTCATCGGTGCGTTTCCTCGCCTCGCGGCAACTTACATTTAGAAAGTTATAAAATGTAAGTTATGCTGCGCCTGCATCATTGGCAAGCGGGAATCGAAGGTTGGCAGGCAGGGCGACAGCGACCAGGCGGCGGATGAGCGTCGAGCTGCGCCGCGAGCAGATCCTCGACGCCGTGCGCGATCTCGTGGACGGGCACGGTTTTCACGCGGTCACCCTGGAGCGGATCGCCCAGGCCTGCGGCATCACCCGGACACTGATCTACCAGCAGTTCGGCAATCTGTCGGGCTTGTTGCTGGCCATGGTCGACCGGGAATTCCAGCGCGCGGCGGAGGGCTTCCTGCAGGCCGGGACGCGCCAGCCGGCCAAGGGTCAGTCCCGCTTCGCCGCCGGCGTGGCCGGTGTGCTCGAGGCGGTGGACGCGGCGCCGGCCACCTGGCGCATGCTCCTGATGCCCACCCAGGGCGGGCCGCCGGAACTCTATGAGCGCCTGGAGCAGGGCCGTGCCCTGACGCGCGGCCATCTCGACGCCGCCTTGCAGGCGGCCGATCCGTCCCTGGTTTCCCTGACCAATCCCGACCGCGTGCTGGCCATCGGCGTGCTGCACGCCGTGTCCGAGGAACTGGTGAGATTGCGCCTTGAGGATCCGCAGGCCTACACCGTCGAGCGCTTGCTGGCCCAGGCCGAATGGCTGGCCCAGGCACTGTTCAAGCGCCGCCCCGCCGGCAGCTAAGCCCGGCGAGACCGGGCAAAGCCTTGTGGCCCAGGATGAGATAGCGGCCCTTGTGCTTGGACTTGACCCGCTCCACCCGGGCGAAGGTTTTGCTGTGACGCAGCAGGATATTGGCGAGCGCCCTGGGGGTGATGAAGTACTTGACCTTGGGGATACCGTCCCGCCCCGGCGTATGCGGCTGACGGCCGACATAGATCACCGGCGCATTGCCCATGAACAGCGCCGCGATCGACGCGGTGAACAGACGCCGGCGCACGGTCTGGAAGCCGAGGCCCGCCATTTCCAGCGCCAAGCGCTCCCGCGCGGCGGCAATCGTCTGCTCGATCACCAGCAGCGGATTGTCCAGGTGATGCAGCACGTTGAGGCACAAGATGTAGTCGAATTTCTCGACGACGGGGAAGGTGTTCAGGTCGCGAACTTCGAACTCTACCGTCGCCCCCAGGCAGTCGGCCAAGAGCCGCGCCCGCTTGATCGCGGCGGGACTGTGATCGTAGCCGACGACCCGCGCCGCGCCGCGCTTGACGGCCTCGAAGCAGAAATAGCCGGTGTTGCAACCCAGATCGAGAACCGTCTTGCCGGTCAGGTCATCGGGGAAAATCTCGCGGGCGGTCGCGCTGCGATCGTCGCCATCCGTCGAGAGGCCGTAAGGGAGGGCAACCTTCTGATAGCCGAAGGTCTCGGTCGCAAGCAGGTTTTCCACCTGCTCCCGGCTCCATTTGGTGTGCTGCAACATGTCCACCACGCGCCGTACCATCGCCCCAAGGCACATGCTTTGTGGCGGCGTACGGTGTTGGCCCTCGGCTCCTTTGTGATCCGGCCCGCCGACCCGGTCAAGCCGCCTTCAGATACCGAATGCTGCGGCAAATGCGTCCATCTTGCGGGCCAAGGTTACGTCGCGTTCGGTCAGCCCGTCGGCGTCATGGGTCGACAGCAGCACGTCCACGGTCTTGTAGACATTGAACCATTCCGGGTGGTGATCCATCTGCTCGGCGACCAGGGCGACGCGGGTCATGAAGGCGAAGGCCTGGTTGAAATCCTTGAACACGAAGCGCCGCTCGATCGCGTCCCGCGCCTCGGCGTCGTGCCATTTGGGCAGGCTTTCCAGGGCGGCCCTGCGGGCGTCCGGGGTCAGTTTCTGGGCCATGCTCCCTCCTCGATCGATCCATCCTGACGTTATTAACCCGGATAATCCTGCCGCACGAGACTGGACAGCGCGGCAGGAGGCGCTAACGTCTCGCCCGATGACTCACGCGAAATTCCTCGACCGGCTCATCGCCCCCAGCCTCGAAGATATCGAGGCCCTGGCCGCGCAGGCCCTGGCGGATATTCCGCCCGTGCTGCGCGAGAAGGTCTCTGGCGTCCTGATCCGGATCGAGGAATTCGCCGATGAGGAAACCCTCGGCCAGATGGGCATCGACGATCCCTTCACCTTGACCGGGCTCTATCGCGGCGTGCCGCTGAAGGACAAGTCGCTGGCCGACAGCGGCACCATGCCGGACATGATCTTCCTGTTCCGTCGCCCGATTCTCGACGAATGGTGCGAGACCGGCGGCTCGCTCGGCGCCCTGGTGCGCGAGGTGCTGATCCACGAGATCGGCCACCATTTCGGCTTCTCCGACGACGACATGGACGCCCTCGACGGCGAGGATCAGTAGCCCTCGCCGACGTCGACCAGGCCCACCATTGCCCCGCCCGCCCGCAGCGCCGCGACATTGGCGGCCACGCACTGGGCCGCGCTGCGCGGATCGGTTGCGGCAGCGACGTGCGGCGTTACCGTGACTTGTGGATGGGTCCACAGCGGATCGTCCGGCGGCAAGGGCTCGGTCGCGAAGACATCCAGCACCGCCTGGTCGAGCTGGCCCGAGTTGAGGGCAGCAATGATATCGCCCGGCACCTGGTGACCGCCGCGGCCGAAATTGATGATCGAGGCGCCGCGGGGCAGTTTGGCGAAGGTCGCGGCATTGAGGATGCCCCGCGTCTGGGCCGTCAGGGGCAGCAGGTTGACCAGGATCTCGCTGCGCGCCAGCAGGGCCGCGAAGCCATGGTCGCCGTGAAAGGTCGCAACCCCGTCGAGGCGTGCCGGCCGCCGGCTCCAGCCGCCGATATCGAAGCGCAGGGGACGCAGCACCGCGATCGCGCGGCGCGCCATCTCGCCAAGGCCCAGGAAGCCCACGCGCCGCTCTGTCGCCAGCGGCTGCTGGTGCATCAGCCATTGCCGCGCCGCCTGTTGCCGGCGATAGGCCGGCAACTGCCGGTGCAGGGCCAGGACATGGGCCGCCACCGCCTCGGCCATGGCATCGGCCAGTGCCGGGTCGACCAGGCGGGCGATGGGGACGCGGCGGGGCAGGGTCGCATCCGCCATCAGGCCGTCGATGCCGGCCCACAGGCTCTGGATGAAGCGCAGGTTCGGCAAGGTGTGCAGGATGCCGGGCAGCGGGTTGGCCACCACCGCGATCTCGATGGCGGCGACCTCGTCCGGGGTCAGGTCCCGATGCGGCGGGCCGGTCAGGATCACCTCGCCCAGGGCGGTTTCCAGCAGGGCGCGGCTGGCCTCGGCCGCCGCCGGCTCCAGGCGGCTCAAGAAAACGATACTGGTCATTTCAGCAGGGTCTCGACGAACGCAGGCACGATGACGCTCGCCGGGCCGTAGTGCCGCTCGGCAAACAGGGAATGGCCGTCCGACGGTTCCAGGTTCAGTTCCACTGTATGGGCCAGCCCCGCGCGCCGGACGGCGGCAACGAAGCCGGCGGCAGGATAGACGGTGCCCGAGGTGCCGATCGAGACGAAAAGATCGCAAGCCTCGATCGCTTCCTCGATCGCCTCCATCTCCAGCGGCATTTCGCCGAACCAGACCACATGAGGGCGCAGGGTGCCGGTCGCGGCGCAGGACGGGCACAGGCTGCGGGTGTCGAGGTCGTCCAGGTGCGCCATGATCTGCGTGCAATCGGTGCAGCGGGCCTTGGCCAGTTCGCCGTGCATGTGGATCAGCCGGGTGGTCCCCGCCTGTTCATGCAGGTTGTCGACATTCTGGGTCACCACCAGCACCTGGCCCGGATGCTCGGCTTCCAGGCGCGCCAGGGCGGCGTGGGCGGCATTGTGCTTTGCCGCCCGCAATCCTTGGCGCCGGGCATTGTAGAAATCGTGGACCATCCCGGGGTTACGGCGGAAGCCCTGGGGTGTCGCCACGTCCTCGAGGTTCACCTTGGTCCACAGGCCGTCCTTGTCGCGGAAGGTGCCAAGGCCCGATTCGGCGGAAATCCCCGCCCCGGTCAGGATCACGATCCGCTGGTAACGCGCCATGTCATGCCCCCGCATGGTCAATGAATCGCCGGTGAATAAATCGATAGGCATCCCTTGTTGATTGATACAGCATGCCAGCGCAAGGCGCAGGCACGATCGACGAGGGCCAAAAATGAAGAAAATCACCTACCTCGCCGGCGCCGCCGTGCTGATCATCGGCGGGGTGGTCTTCAGCCTCACCTCCTGCGGCGACACGGCGACCTTGTCGGGCCAGGCCGATTTCGGCCCCACCCCCGCCATCGTCGCGCCCAATCCCACGCCGATCCCGACCGTGAAGGTCGCCACCGCCGTCGGCTGGCCCGAGGGCGCCAAGCCGGTCGCGGCGGCCGGCCTGACGGTGAAGGCCTTTGCCAGCGGCCTGGCCCATCCCCGGTGGCTCTACGTCCTGCCCAACGGCGACGTACTGGTGGCCGAGAGCAACAGCCCCGGGGACGACAGCGGCGGCATCATGGGCTGGATCCAGGACATGGTGATGGCCGAGGCCGGCGCCGGCGTGCCCAGCGCCGACCGCATCACCCTGCTGCGCGACGGCGACGGCGACGGCACGGCCGAACTGGCGACCGTCTTCCTCGAGGGGCTGCACTCACCCTTCGGCATGGCCCTGGTCGGCCAGGACCTGTATGTGGCCAATGCCGACGCCCTGGTCCGCTTCCCCTACAAGGGCGGCGAGACCGCCATCACCACGCCGGCCACCAAGGTCATCGACCTGCCGGCCGGCATCAATCATCACTGGACCAAGAACGTCGTCGCCAGCGCCGACGGCAAGCACCTCTATGTCTCGGTCGGCTCCAACAGCAACGTGGCCGAGCACGGCATGGAGGTGGAGACCGACCGGGCGGCGATCCTGGAGGTCGATCCGACAACAGGCAAATACCGCGTCTTCGCGTCGGGCCTGCGCAACCCGGTCGGCATGGCGTGGAACCCCGACAGCGGCGCCTTGTGGACCTCGGTCAACGAGCGCGACGAGCTGGGCAGCGACCTGGTCCCCGACTACATGACCTCGGTGAAGGACGGCGGCTTCTACGGCTGGCCCTACAGCTATTACGGCAGCCACGTGGACACGCGGGTGGCACCGCAACGCCCCGACCTGGTGGCCAAGGCCCTGGTGCCCGACTATGCCCTGGGCGCTCATACGGCTTCGCTGGGCCTGACCTTCTACACGGCCAACCTGCTGCCCGCCCGCTTCGCCAAGGGCGCCTTCGTCGGCCAGCACGGCTCGTGGAACCGCAACCCGCGCAGCGGCTACAAGGTGATCTTCGTGCCCTTCGCCGATGGCAAGCCCGCCGGCCTGCCCGAGGATATCTTGACCGGCTTCCTCAGCCCCGACGGCGAGGCCTACGGCCGGCCGGTCGGCGTCATCCAGGACAAGGCCGGCGCCCTGCTGGTCGCCGACGACGTCGGCAACGTGATCTGGCGGGTGGCGCCCTAGTCACCCCTGCGATCGCGCCACGGCGCCGTCGAAGACGCGGTCGACCAGGTCGTCGGCGAAACCGTCGTCCAGCGGCAGGTGGTTGAGCAGCAAGCGCAGGTAGATCGGCCCCAGGATCAGGTCGATCACCAGTTCGATATCGATGCCGGGCGCGATGTCACCCGTCTCCTGTGCCTTGAGCAGGAAGGCACGCATGGCCGCGCGCCGTACGTCCAGGAAGCGCTCGCGGAAGATTTCCAGCACGCTGGGGTCCAGCCGCGCTTCGCCCAGGATCTCGATGACGACCTTGCCGCCCCGGCCACGGGCCAGTTTCATGACCTCGCGCAACTGGGCCTTCAGCACGATGCGGGGCGATCCCTTGTGCTGGTACTGCATCAGCGGCTCGGCAGCCTCCAGGAAGGCGTCGATCACCAGCACGACCTTGTTCGGCCACCAGCGGTAGATCGTCGGCCGGCTGACACCTGAGGTCTGGGCGATCTGTTCGATGGTCAGGTCGCGCACGCAGATGCCGTCGAGCAGCAGTTGCTGCGTGGCGCCGAGCACAGCATGGCGTGCCTCCTCGCTCCGCGGCCTGCCTGCCCCACGCTTCGCCACTGTCATGCCCGTCTCCAACCGCCCGCAAGGCGCCAGTATGCACCGCCGCCGCCGCGCCGTTCCACTCGCTTGACATATTCTATTACATTACGTAACGTAATTATATATTGCAAAGGAGCCCCCATGACCACGATCACAACACCCCTGACCCTGCCCTGCGGCACGGTCCTGCCGAACCGCCTGTGCAAGGCGGCGATGACCGAAGGCCTGGCGGATGAATGGAACCGCGCCAATCGCCGCCACGAGATCCTTTACCGGCGCTGGTCGGAAGGCGGTGCCGGCCTGCTGCTGACCGGCAATGTCACTGTCGACCGCCGCCACCCGGAACGGCCGGGCAATGTCGCGATCGATGGCAATGGCGGGCTGGAACAGCTCGCGGCCTATGCCCGGGCGGGCAAGGCGGCGGGCAACCATATCTGGATTCAGTTGACCCACGGGGGCCGGCAGACGCCCCAGTTGGTGAACGAGCGGCCGCTGGCGCCTTCGGCGATAAGGCTGCGCATCCCGGAGATTCCCGGCTTCGGCTATGGCCAGCCGGTGGCGATGACCGAGGCGCAGATCCTGGACGTCGTCGCGCGCTTTGCCCGCGCTGCGATGGTGGCGCGGGACGCGGGCTTCACCGGCGTGCAGATCCACGCCGCCCATGGCTATCTGATTTCCTCGTTCCTGAACCCGCTGGCCAACCAGCGCCAGGACGCCTGGGGCGGCTCGCTGCGCAACCGCGCCCGCCTGCTGCTGGAGGTGATCACCGCCGTGCGCCAGGCGGTAGGGGCCGATTTCCCCGTCGCGGTGAAACTCAATTCGTCCGACTTCCAGAAGGGTGGCTTCACCACGGCGGAATGCCTGGAACTCGTCGGCTGGCTGAACGAGACCGGCATCGACCTGCTGGAGATTTCGGGCGGCAGCCACGAGCAGCCCAAGATGGTCGGCCTGACCTTCCAGGAGGAAGAGGCGCCGCCGGTCAAGGAAAGCACCTTGAAGCGCGAAGCCTACTTCCTCGAATATGCGGCGCAGGTGCGGCCGGTGGCGCGCATGCCGCTGATGGTTACGGGCGGTTTCCGCACCCTGGCGGTGATGAATGCGGTGATCGAGGCGGGCGAGTTGGACGTCGTCGGCATCGGCCGGCCGCTGGTCGTCGATCCCTCGATCGCCGGACGGCTGCTGGCCGGCACGGCACAGAGTGCCTATGCCATGGAAGACCGGATCCACAATGTGGCGGCGATGCCCTGGTTCTACATGCAGCTTCGGCGCCTGGGCGACGGCCTCGATCCCGACCTGAGCCCCGCGGGCCTCGAAACGGCCGGGCCCCACGCGGCGGCGGAAGCCGCGACGGCCGCCGCCCTGCGCTGGGAGATGCCGGCCGCCTAGAGCCCCAGTTCGAAGCGCTCCTCCAGCGTGTACACCGGCTGCTCGTTGCCGGTGGCGCTGGAATAGAGGGCGAAGCAATCCGCCGTCCAGGGCGGCGTGCCCAGGGTGCCGTTGCCCTCCAGGAAGGCACCCAGGCGGTTGCGGTCGGGGTCCTTCAGCCGGGCCAGGGTGACGTGGGGGACGAAGCGCCGCGTCTCCAGTTCCACGCCCGGCACCCGGGCCAGGGCCGCGCCGACCCTGGCCTCCAGGTCGCTCAGCGCCGGGCTGGGTTCGATGGCGGCATAGAGCAGGCGCGCCCGGCGCCCGTCGTCGAAGGCGCCGACGCCGCGGATCGCGACCTCGAAGGCCGGGGCATGGATCCGGTCGAGGCCGTGACGATGTCGTCGGCCACCCGCTCGTCGACATTGCCGATGAATTTCAGCGTGATGTGAAAATTCTCCGGCAAGGTCCAACGGGCACCGGGGATGCCGCCGCCGACGAAACTCAGCAGATTACGCACGCTTTGCGGCAGGGGCAGGGCGACGAACAGGCGGATCATGACAGTATCTTAGGGCCCATCTCTCATTCGTCATGGCCGGGCTTGTCCCACGGCTGTCCGGTTTAGTTTTAGTGGACTGGTTGCACGGTGTTGATTCTACTCATGTTCAGACGTTGGCGCGTCTCCTGGACATGAAATCGGAGCAACACCGTGCGACACCACAATAGCGTTTTCCACGATCTGCTGAAGTGGGTTCCTTGGGATCGGTTCGAGCAACTGACCGCGGCGCATCAGGCCGATCGCCGGGTCCGGCGGCTGCCGACCAAGAGCCAGTTCATCGCCCTGCTGTACGGGCAATTGTCCGGCGCGAGCAGCCTGCGGGAGATCGTCGCGGGCCTGGAGAGCCATGCCGCGCGGCTCTATCACGTCGGCGGGCGTACGGTGTCGCGTTCGACCCTGGCCGACGCCAATGCCGGGCGCCCCAGTGAAGTGTTCAGCGCGTTGTTCGCCGCCATGGTCGCCGGTGCCGGGCGCGGCCTGCGCCGGGCCGTGGGTGAAGCCACCTATCTCATCGACTCGACCAGCATCCGCCTGACCGGCGTGGCGGCAGAGTGGGCGCGCTTCTCAGCCAATGCCTGCGGCGCCAAGGCCCATGTCATCTACGACCCCGATGCCGACCGGCCGATCTATGCGGCGGTCACCCCGGCCAAGGTCAACGACATCACCGCGGCCCAGGCCATGCCCATCGAAGCGGGGGCGACCTATGTCTTCGACCTGGGCTACTACGACTACGCCTGGTGGGCCGGGCTGGACGCCGCCGGGTGCCGCATCGTCACGCGCTTCAAGTCCAACACGCCCTTGACGGTGACCGCCGAACGGCCGCTGCCCGAGGGCGCTGCCAACATCCTGTCCGACCGCGTCGGCCTGCTGCCGCGGCGCCAGGCCACGAACCGCAAGAACCCGTTCTCCGCCCCCGTCCGCGAGGTCTGCATCACGATCGAAACCGGCAAGGTGCTGCGCCTCCTGAGCAACGATCTCGATGCCAGCGCCCAGGAAATCGCCGACCTCTACAAGCGGCGCTGGGCCATCGAGCTGTTCTTCCGCTGGGTCAAGCAGACCCTGAAGATCCGCCGCTTTCTCGGCACCAGCGAGAACGCGGTCCGCATTCAGGTTGCCGTCGCCTTGATCGCCTTCCTGCTGTTGCGCCTGGCCCAGGCCGCCCAGCAAACGGTTCAAAGCCCGCTCGCCTTCGCCCGCCTGGTGCGCGCAAACCTCATGCACCGCCGACGGCTCGACCGGCTAATCGGGGCCGAGCCAAGACAACGCATCGACCCCAACCAGATGAGCTGGCTATGAGCGTAATCTTAACCGGACAGCCGTGGCCTTGTGCGGGGCATGACGAATAGGGATTAGAATCAAGGGCACGGGTTGGGGTTGCTGCGGTGGATCTTCTCGATCTCGGCGATCACCTCGTCCGACAGTTCCACATCGATCGAGCCGATATCGGCCTTGAGCTGTTCCAGGGTGGTGGCGCCGATGATGTTGGCGCCCAGGAAACTGCGGCTGTTGACATAGGCGAGTGCCATCTGCGCCGGGTCCAGCCCATGCTGGCGGGCGAGCGTCACATAGGCGTCGGCCGCCGCCTGGGCGCCGGGCGTCGAATAGCGGATGAAGCGAGAATAGAGGGTGAGGCGCGCGCCTTCGGGCTTGGCGCCGCCGAAATACTTGCCCGACAGCAGGCCCATGGCCAGCGGCGAATAGGCCAGCAGCTCGACGCTCTCGCGATGCGCGATCTCGGCCAGGCCGACCTCGAAGATACGATTGAGCAGGTTGTAGGAATTCTGGATCGAGACGATGTGGGGCAGGCCCAGCCGGTCTGCCGCCTCGAGGTAACGCATGACACCCCAGGGGCTTTCGTTGGAAACGCCCAGGTGCCGCACCTTGCCCGCCTTCACCAGGCCGGCCAGCGCGTCCAGCGTCTCCTCGATCGGGGTCAGGTCCTGCTGCTCGACATGGGTATAGCCCAGGCGGCCGAAGTGGTTGGTGATGCGTTCGGGCCAATGGACCTGGTAGAGATCGATGTAATCGGTGTTCAGGCGCTTCAGGCTGCCGTCGATCGCTTCCGTGATCTGGGCCTTGTTCAGGATCGTGGTGGGCTTGCGCAAATGGGTGCCAGGGCCGTCCCGACCGGCCACCTTGGTCGCCAGGATCACCTTGTCACGGCTGCCCCGGGCCTTCAGCCAGGTGCCGATATAGGCCTCGGTCCGCCCTTGGGTCGAGGGCTGGGGCGGGACCGGATACATCTCGGCGGTGTCGATGAAGTTGATGCCCTGGTCCAGCGCATAGTCGAGCTGCTCGTGGGCCTGGGCTTCTGTGTTCTGCTCGCCCCAGGTCATGGTGCCCAGGCAAATGACGCTCACATCCAGATCCGTGCGGCCAAGCCGGCGGTATTTCATCAGCAGAGTTCCTTGAAGCGAAAAATCAGGGTTTGGTCAGGATATCGACGACGAGGGGGCCAGATGCCCGACGATGATCGCAACCCCCTTGGCATTGGGATGAATGCCATCGGCCTGGTTCAACGCGGGGTCGGCGGCGACACCGTCGAGGAAGAAGGGATAAAACGGCACGCCGTGCTTTTGCGCAAGACGGGGATAGATGGCGTCAAAGGCCGCGACGTAGTCCGACCCTAAGTTGGGCGGCGCCTTCATGCCGGTGAACAGCACCTTGATGTGGCGGGCCTGCAGCCTGGTCAGGATCTGGTCGAGGTTGGCCTCGGCTTCCTGGGGCGAGAGCGCGCGCAGGGCATCGTTGCCGCCGAATTCGACGATGACGAGATCGGGCGGGGTCGCCGGATCGCCCAGCGCCCAGTCCAGCCGGGCCAGGCCGCCGGCCGTGGTATCGCCCGAGACGCCGGCGTTCTGCACTGTCACCGCAAGCCCCTTGGCGGCCAGCGCCTTCTGCAATTGCACCGGGAAGATCTCGGCCTCGGGCAGGCCGAAGCCGTGGCTGAGCGAGGTGCCGAAGGCAACGACGACATAATCTTTCGCCTGGGCCTGCATCGAAAAGACAAGCCCGGCCAGTAGCATCAGGTTGAAAAGCCAGTGCTTCAGGCCATATGACGCTGGAGCGACTTCACGCAATCGAGACCCCATCCTTGGCCGTTCCCCTCATTCAACTCGACGCCGTGCGCCTCACCTTGATGAGCGCCGCCGGCCCGGTGGACATCCTGCGCGGCATCGATCTTGCCGTCGAGCCCGGCGAAACCCTAGGCCTCGTGGGCCCGTCGGGTTCGGGCAAGTCGACCCTGCTGTCGGTCATGGCGGGCCTGGAGAAGCCCACCAGCGGCACCGTCACGGTGGCCGGCGCGCAGTTGGACACCCTGGACGAGGACCGCCTGGCCCGCTTCCGCCGTGACAATGTGGGGATCGTCTTCCAATCCTTCCACCTCATCCCGACCATGTCGGCGATCGAAAATGTCGCCATCCCGCTGGAGTTGGCCGGTGACCGCGATGCCTGGGACAAGGCGCGGGCCGAGTTGGAACTCGTCGGCCTGGGCCACCGGACCGATCATTACCCGGCGCAACTGTCGGGCGGCGAGCAGCAGCGCGTGGCCCTGGCCCGCGCCGTGGTGGCATCCCCGAAGATCCTCTTTGCCGACGAGCCCACGGGCAACCTGGACGGCAAGACCGGCGAGACCATCATCGACCTGCTGTTCGACCTGCGCCGAACCCGCGGCGCCACCCTGGTCCTGGTCACCCACGACGCCAGCCTCGCCGCCCGCTGTGACCGCCGGGTGCGCCTGGCCGACGGCAGCGTCGTGGTGGACGAGGCGGTGGCGTGATGGCCCCCTCCGCCCCACAAAGCCCTCTCTTCCACGGGAGGAGAGGGTTGGGTGAGGAGGTCGTGGGGGCAAAGTACCGGCATCTCGAAGCGATGCGACCCACCGCCCCCCTCCTCACCCCGGCCCTCTCCTCTCGAGAGGAGAGGGAGAAGTGAGAAATCTGGCGCTGGCCTTCACCTTTGCAAGGCGGGAGCTGCGTTCGGGCCTCAAGGGTTTCCGCATCTTCCTGGCCTGCCTGACCCTGGGCGTCGCGGCCATTGCCGGCATCGGCAACCTGGGCGAGGCGGTCAATGCGGGCCTGGCCGAGAACGGCCAGTCGCTGCTGGGCGGCGATGTCGAGGTGCGGCTGGTCCAGCGCGAGGCGACGGCCGAACAGCTCGCCTATCTGAACAAGCAGGGTGAGCTTTCCACGGTACGCCAGATGCGCGCCATGGCCCGCCTGGAGGGCGGGGCCGAGGGGCGCACCCTGGTGGAACTCAAGGCGGTCGACGGTGCCTACCCGCTGGTGGGCACCGTCGAGACCTCCCCGGCCATGGCACCGCCGGCGATCTTCGCGGCCGCCGACGGCGTGCCGGGCGCCGCGGTCGACGAAATCCTGCTGGCCCGCATCGGGGCCAGGCTGGGCGACCGGGTGAGGATCGGCGACGCCAGCTTCACCATCCGCACCATCATCACGGCCGAGCCGGACAAGGGTTCGGATGCCTTCGCCCTGGGCCCCGGGTGATGATCGCCCTGGCCGACCTGCCGGCCACCGGCCTGTTGCAGCCGGGCGCCCAGGTCAACACCGCCTACCGGCTGATCCTGAATCAGGGGATGCTGCCCCGCGCCTTCATCCGCGCAACCGAGAGGGCCTTCCCCGACGCCGGCTGGCGCGTCCGCCACCGCGACAACGCGGCAACGGGCATCCGCCAGTTCGTCGACCGCCTGGGCCAGTTCCTGACCCTGGTCGGCCTGACCGCGCTGGTCGTCGGCGGCGTCGGCGTGGGCAGCGCCGTGCGCGCCCACATGGCGACCAAGACCCGCACCATCGCCATCCTCAAATCCATGGGCGCCCCCGCCGGCCTGGTCTTCGCCACCTTCCTGATTCAGGTGCTGTTGTTGGCGGCCTTGGGCGTCGTGATGGGCCTGGTCATCGGCACCGGCCTGCCGTTCCTGCTGGCCGACGTGCTGGGCGACCAACTGCCCCTGCCCGCCAGCATCTCGATCTATCCCACGCCGCTGCTGTCGGCCGCCGCCTTCGGCCTGGTCACGGCCCTGGTCTTTGCCCTGTGGCCGCTGGCGCGGGCGCGCGAAGTACCCGCCGCCCATCTGTTCCGCGACCTGGTGGCGCCCGACCGGATCTGGCCGCGGCCGACCTATATCGTGGCCCTGGCCGTGCTGGTCGCCTTGCTGGTGGCCCTGGCCCTGTTCACGGCCAACGAGATTTCGTTCGGCCTCTATTTCGTCCTGGGCACCCTGGCCGTGTTCGGCGTGATGCGCGGTGCCGGCATCCTGGTCGCCTGGATCGCCGCCGCCCTGCCCCGGCCTCGACGCCCCGGTCCACGCCTGGCGCTGGGCAATCTGCATCGCCCGGGGGCCGCCACCGGCAGCGTGGTGCTGTCGCTGGGCTTAGGGTTGACCCTGCTGGTCGCCATCGCCCTGGTCGAGCGCAACCTGGAAGCCCAGATCACCCAGCGCCTGCCCGACGAGGCGCCGGCGTTCTTCTTCGTCGACATCCAGCCCGACCAACTGGCGCAATTCACCAGCCTGATCCAGGCCGTGCCCGGCAGCGCCGACCTGCGCACCGTGCCTTCCATGCGCGGACGCATCGCCCGAATCAAAGGCGTGGCGGCCGACGAGTACCCGGTGAAACCGGAAGGCCGCTGGGCGTTGCGGGGCGACCGCGGTGTGACCTATTCGGCAACCGCGCCCGAAGGCAGCACCATCGTCGCCGGCGAATGGTGGCCGGCCGACTATAAGGGGCCGCCCCTGCTGTCCTTCGATACCGAACTGGCCAATGCCATGGGCCTGGTGGTCGGCGACAAGATCACCGTCAACCTGCTGGGCCGCGACATCGAGGCGACCATCGCCAATCTGCGCCGCATCGAATGGACCAGCCTCAGCATCAATTTCGCCATGGTCTTTGCGCCGGGCACGCTGGAAGGGGCGCCGCACAGTTACCTGGCGACCGTCCGGGCGACGCCGGCGGCCGAACCGATCGTCTTCAAGGCGGTCACAGACCGCTTTGCCAATATCTCGGTGATCCGCATGAAGGAGGCACTGGAGACCATCGACGGCATGTTGCGGCAATTGGGCCTGGCGATCGAGGCGACCGCGTCGGTGACGCTGGTCGCCGGCCTGCTGGTGCTGGCCGGCGCCCTGGCCGCGGGCCACCGCCAGCGCCTCTACGATGCCGTGATCCTGAAGACCCTGGGGCCTCGCGGGGCCAGGTACTTGGCGCCTTCGCCCTGGAATATGCGGCCCTGGGCCTCGCCACCGGCCTGGTCGCCCTGGGGGCCGGGACGGGTGCCGCCTACGGTGTGGTGACCGGCATCATGAAGGCCGAGTGGTATTTCGACATCACCACGGCGCTGGTCGCGGCCGCGGCCGGCATCGTCCTGACCGTGGGCCTGGGCCTGGCCGGCACCTGGGGCGCCCTGGCCGAGCGGCCGGCGCCGATGCTGCGCCGAATCTGATAGGCCGACAGCCGGATTTGCTTGAATCGGGCCGGCCCGGTCCCGATATCTAACGGGAATCGCGCGACCAAGGGGAGTACCATGGCCGACCTCAATCGTTATCCCTACGGCACCGCCGCTGCCGGCAGCCAGACCGCCGCCGCCAGCTATGATGCCGGCCTGCGCAGCTATATGCTGCGCGTTTATCAATTCATGATGGTGGCCACCGGCCTGTCGGGCGTCACCGCGTGGCTGGTTGCCAACACCGGCCTGCGCGAGGTGTTCTTCGCCTACAACCCGGCGGTGGGCGCCTGGGGCGCCACCGGCCTGGGCCTGATCGCGATGTTCGCGCCGATCGGCCTGGTGCTGCTGTTCTCGTTCCGCCTGAGCAAGATGAGCGCCTCGTCCGCCCAGGGGGTCTTCTGGGCCTATGCGGCGCTGACCGGCATTTCGATCGCCTCGATCCTGCTGAACTTCACGGGCGAAAGCGTCGCCCGGGTGTTCTTCATCGCCGCCGCCATGTTCGGCGGCATGAGCGTGTGGGGCTATACCACCAAGCGCAGCCTGACCGGCATGGGCTCGTTCCTGTTCATGGGCCTGATCGGCATCCTGGTCGCCTCGCTCGTGAACATCTTCCTAGGGTCGGCCATGGTCCACTGGGTCATCTCGGTGATCGGCGTGATCGTGTTCGCCGGCTTCACCGCCTACGACACCCAGCAGATCAAGGAGATGTACGCGGCCGACGATTCGGGCGAAGTCTCGACCAAGAAGGCCGTGTTCGGCGCCCTGCGCCTGTACCTGGACTTCATCAACCTGTTCATCATGCTGATCCAATTGTTCGGCCAGCGCGAATAGCAGCCACCCCATTTCCGGCGATACGACGCCCGGCGGTACCAACCGCCGGGTGTTTTCGTTTGGGCGCTGCCACAAATTTGCCCAGGTAGCGCTTTGTAAATGTAGCCTGACTGAGTCTGGGGCCGGATGCAGAGGGTGGGGGAATCATGAAGGTCGTCGTCGCCATGATGAAGCACGAGACCAACACTTTTTCGCCGCTCGCCACCGATCTTGCGCGTTTCGAGGCCTGGGGCCTCCATCGCGGCCCCGCGGTGATCGACGCCTATGCCACCACGGCCATGCCGATCGGCGCCTATATCCGCCTGTGCCAGGCGCGCGGGGCCGAGATCGTCTCGCCCGTGGCGGCCGAGGCGATGCCCGGCGGCATCGTCACCCGCGAAGCCTATGAGACCCTCGCGGGCCTGATCGTCGACGCGGTCGCGGCAGGCTGCGACGCCGTCCTGCTCGACCTGCATGGCGCCATGGTCGCCGAGCACGAGGCCGACGGCGAAGGCGAATTGCTGCGCCGGCTGCGCGAAGTGGCGCCCGACGTGCCGATCGCCGCCACCTGCGACCTGCACTGCAACCTGACCCAGATCATGATCGAGAACTGCGATGCCCTGATCGGTTACAAGACCTATCCCCATGTCGACATGGCGCAGGTCGGCGACCAGGTCGCCCGCATCCTGTTCGACAAGATCGACGGCAAGACCTGGCCGGTGATGAACTGGACCTCGGTCCCGCTGCTGGCCCAGACCCTGGCCATGGGCACCGACGACGAGCCGATGAAGGGCCTGATCGCCCGCGCCCGCGCCATGGAGGCGGAAGGCCTGCTGGCCGCCACCGTGTTCGGCGGCTTCCCCATGGCCGACGTCCCCCATGCCGGCCTGTCGACGGTGACGATCGCCAACCGCAACCCCGCCGAGGCCGCCGCCGCCAGCGAGGAACTGGCCGCCATGGCCTGGGCCCGGCGCGACGATTTCCTCTACCGCCACGTGCCGATCGCCGATGCCCTCGACCATGCCCTGGCGGCCGGGGCGCAGGGCGGGCCGGTGATCCTGCTCGACCATGCTGACAATTGCGGCTCGGGCGGGACGCAGGACGTCATGGGCGTGATCGGCGCGGTGATCGACCGGGGCCTGACGGATGTCGCCGTGGGCGCGGTGTGGGACCCTGTCGCGGTCAAGGAAATGGCCGCGGCCGGGGTCGACGCCACGGTGACCCTGGCCCTGGGCGGGCGCACGCCCATGCCCTCGGTCGGCCTGGGCGGCGAGCCGCTGATCCTGACCGGCAAGGTGAAAGCCCTGACCGACGGCCGCTTCGTGGTGCGCGGGCCGATGTATACCGGCGTCACCGTCGACATGGGCCCGACCGCCGTGTTCAGCGTGGGCGACGGCCGGGTGGAGATCGTCGTCACCTCCCACCATCACGAGCCGTGGGACCTGGGGGTGTTCACCAGCGTCGGCATCGTGCCGGAGGCCAAGCGCTTCCTGCTGCTCAAGTCCCGCATCCACTACCGCGCCGGTTTCGCCGGCCTCGCTCGCGCGACCATCACCCTCGATGGTTACGGCGTCACCACCTCGGACAATACCCAGCTCAGCTACATGGACCTGCGCCGCCCGATCTTCCCGCTCGACCGCGTCAACACGCCGTAAGGTCCCGGTGTGACATCGTGCGTCCTTCGAGACGCCACCTTTGGTGGCTCCTCAGGATGAGGCGAATCTTTTTGCCACAAAGATTTTCCTCATCCCGAGGAGGGTGCGAAGCGCCCGTCTCGAAGGACGCAGGCTGCCTATGCAACGCGTATAGCCAAGCCGACCAAAATGATCTCCAAGCCCGCCTCGAATTCCTGATCGATATCCTCCGCCTGCGCGACCGCGGCGATTTCGATCAGCCGGGGGTATTGCGCGGGGGACAGGCTGCGGAAGCGCTCGATCGTGGCGGCGGCCTCGTCGCCCGCACGCGGCCGGGCAAGCTGGGCCTGCGCCAGGCCTAGGATGAAACCCATCACGATCCGGAAGGCCGCGAGCAGGGCGAGGCCGGACCGGCCGCTGGCCGCCAGCGCGCGCAACAGCGCTTCCGCCCCCTCGACCGTCGCCTCGTGCAGGCTGCGCCGGGACAGGATCAGGGGGATGACATCGGGATGGGCCCTGATCGCCTGCCAGAAGCCGCGCGCGATCAGGCGGACATCCTGCTGCCAGTCCTCCCCCGCGACCGCCGGCCAGCGCGCCTGGGCCAGCACCGCCTCGACCACCAGGGCATCGAGTTCGTCGCGGTCGCGCAGGTAGTTGTAGATCGTCATCGCCCCGGTCCCCAGGGCCGCCGCCAGGCTGCGCATCGACAGTGCCGCGAGGCCCTGCGCATCGACGATCGCCAGCGCCGCCCCCTGGAGCTGCTCGCGATTGAATTTGGCCCTTGGCGGCATGATTGCTCCATTGACTACGTACAGTGTACGTGTTTGAGTATCGCTGTATTGCGTACATCGTACTCAATGGAGCCTCGCCATGACAACACGCACGAATTTTCCTTCCGGTGCCGATCAATGCGCCGCCTGGCTGACCCTGCCACAGGGCGAAGGCCCCCATCCCGTGGTGCTGCTGGTCCACGGCGGCGGGGCGACCCATGACATGGCCCTGGGCCAGTACGAACGCTGGTTTTCGGCCGCAGGGCTGGCGGTGGTGGCCTTCGATTTCCGCCACCTGGGCGAATCGGGCGGGGAGCCGCGGCAACTGATGAACCTGCGCCGCTACCTCGAAGACATCGAGGCTGCCCTGGCCTTCATCCGCACCCGGCCGGAACTGGACGCCCGCCGCATCGCCCTGTGGGGCACCTCGTTCGGGGCAAGCCATGTGGTGGCGACGGCGGCCCGGCGCCGCGATATCGCCGCCGCCGTGGTGCAGTGCCCGATCCTCCAGGGCCGCGCCCCGGCGCTGAGCGCCGGCCTGGGGCCGCTGCTGCGGATGACCGGGCCGATCCTGTCGGACCTGCTGCGCGCCGCCCTTGGCCTGGGCCGGCGCTATGTCCAGCTTGTCGGGCGGCCGGGCGACCTGGCCTTCGTCACCGCTGCCGGCGCCCTGGAAGGCTGGCATTCGGTGATGCCGGCAGGCTACCGTTTCGACAACCGGGTGCCGGCGGCCTCGGGCCTCGGCCTGTTGTTCTACGATGCCGCCGCCATGGCCCGGCGCGTGACCTGCCCCCTGCTGGTCTGCGTCAGCGACCAGGAGGAACTCATGGATCCGGCCATCGCGGCCCGGGTGGCGCGCGCGGCCCCGCGCGGCATCGCCCGCCACTACCCGGCCGGCCACTTCAGCGTCTATCACCCGCCGCTGGTCGAGCGCATCGTCAAGGACCAGATCGAGTTCCTGACCGAACACCTCCGCCCCGGACACAAACGGTTACACGGCGTTCACGAATCGTCGTGAAACGTTGCACGGCGGCAAAACCCGGTGGGCGCCGCCGTGCTAGCCTCATGCCGGTGGGTGAGGAGATCCCCGGCATGAAGTCTTTCGCAGCGCTTGCACTCGCCCTGGCCATCCTCGGCTTCAGCCTGCTGGCAGGCGGGCCGGCCGGTGCCGCCGCGGACCTGCCGCCGGGCAGCCGGGTCGAGCGGGATGTCGCCTATGGCCCCGACCCGGCGCAACGCATGGATATCTACCTGCCGGCCCGGCCGCGACAGGCGCCGGTCCTGCTCATGGTCCATGGCGGGGGCTGGTTCAGGGGCGACAAGGCCATGGGCAACGTCGTGGCCAACAAGGTCGCCCGCTGGCTGCCCCAGGGCATCATCGTCATCTCGGTCAACAATCGCCTGGTGCCGGAGGCCGACCCGGTCGAGCAGGCCGATGACATCGCCCTGGCGCTGGCCTTTGCCCAAGCCCGGGCGCCGTCATGGGGCGGCGACCCGGCGCGCTTTGTCCTGATGGGGCATTCCGCGGGGGCCCATCTGGTGGCCCTGCTGGCGGCCGATCCGGCCATCGCCGCGCGCCGGGGCGCCCGGCCGTGGCTGGGCACCATCCCGCTCGACAGTGCCGCCTACGATGTGGCGCGGATCATGAACGCGCGCCACTTCAAGCTCTATGACCGGGCCTTCGGCGACGATCCCGCGTTCTGGCAGCAGGCGTCGCCATTTCACCGCCTCGCCGGCCGGCCGGCGCCCCTGCTGCTGGTCTGCTCGAGCCGCCGCGCCGTCTCCTGCGCGCAGGCGCGCGGCTTCGCCGAGAAGGTAACCTCGATGGGTGCCCGCGCGACCGTCCTGCCGGTCGACCTGTCTCACGGCGCGATCAACCAGGAACTCGGCCTCCCGGGAGATTATACCGACGCGGTCGAGGCCTTCATGCGCTCCCTAGGGATATTGCCCCGATAGGCCGCTGCCGTCGGCAACTCGCCCGTCGTCACAATGGATCCTGGCCTCCGCCGGGATGACGATCGAGAGTCGAAGCGAATTACCGCCGCAATGACATTGCTGTGATTACACTGCGCACCCCCCGGCGCGTCATTCCGGCGGAGGCCGGAATCCATCGGCACGGCACGCGGAACGGGACAAGCCTCACTCGATCGCCGTCCCAGCCCTTACACGACGATGGATCCCGGCCTTCGCCGGGATGATGGCCGAAAAAATCAGATCAGCGCCGGCTCGACCGGGCAGAAGCGCAGGACCTGGGCCAGGCGGTTCAGGCCGTCGGTCAGTTCGGCGGTATCGGCCGCGGCCGAGAGGCTGACGCGCACCGCCTCGGGCGCCGCACCGCGGCCGACCTGGAAGGCCGAGGCGGGCGCGACATGAACGCCTTCGTTGCGGGCGGCGTCGGCCACGTCATTGGCGCGGCGGCCATCCTCGACGGGGAGCCAGACGTGGAAAGAGCGGTTCCTGGCACCGCCGGTGGAAGGCAGGCCCAGGATCCGCTCCGCGATTTCGTTGCGCGTTGCGATTTCGCCCAGTTGCCACCTTGTGAGGCGCTGGGCGGTGCCGTCGTTGATCCAGCGGCCGACGATTTCGGCCATCAGCGGCGGCGCCATCAAGGTGGTGGCGCGCATGGTCTCGGTCGCGGCCGCCACCAGGCGCTGGGGCAGGCCCATGAAACCCACCCGCAGGCCGGGCATCAGGGCTTTCGAGACCGAGGTCACGAAGATCGTGCGTTCGGGCGCCAGCATGGCGATCGGCGTCTTGCCGGCAGCCAGGAAGCCGTGGACGTCATCCTCGATCAGGATCGCATCGTAACGCTCGGCGACCGCGGCGATGGCGCGGCGGCGTTCCTCGCTCATCACGGCGGTGGTCGGGTTCTGGATGGTCGGCGTCAGGTAGACGAAGCGGCGGCCGCCGCCGCGGCAGGCGGCTTCCAGCGCGTCGGGCCGCATGCCCTCGTCGTCGATCGCCACCGGTTCGAGCGTCAGGCCCAAGCGGCGCGCCAGCGAGGTGAGGCCGGGATAGGCCAGCGCCTCGGTCAGCAGCACGTCGCCGGGGCGGGCCACGGTCATCAGGGCCACCGTCTGGGCATTCTGGCAGCCGGCGGTGACGATCACCCGGTCGGGCGTGGTCTCGAGCCCCGCCAGGCGCAGCCATTGCGCGCCGGCGGCCCGGTGGGCCGGCGAACCGGCCGGGAACTGATAGCCCATGGTGGTGCTGAGAATGTCGCCGCGCACGGCGATCTCGGTCAGGGCGGTTTGGAGCGCTTCCACCTGCGGCCCCATGGCCGGGCGGTTGACCGACAGGTTGATGACATTGCTGCCCGGCGCCGGGCGATCGTGATCGATGCCGGTGAGCCCGCCCGAGCCCAGCCCCGGCTTCACCTCGGGCCCGCGCACGAAGGTGCCGCGCCCGACCGTGCCGTCGACCAGGCCCCGGCGGGTCGCCTCGGCATAGGCGCGGGTGATGGTGCCGATGGTGCAGCCGACCCGGATCGCCAGGTCGCGATGGGTGGGCAGCCTGGTGCCGGGCGCCATCGTCCCCTGTGCGATCGCCGCGGCGAGCGAATCCGCAATCGCCAGATAGAGCGGCCCCTCGTGATTGCCGAGATTGGGGTCCAGCTTTCCGCCTCGCGGCGGGCGGGCTGTGTCAGACGGGCAACGGCGGATGCGGTCATTGTCATGAGGACAATAATATTGTTGTCACCATTGCCTTGTCAAGATATAGAGACAATGCGTACTTGAGGAGGCGCGCCATGACCGATTGCATCGAGACAAATTCCCCCGTCCTGTCCAAGGCCCCGACCACCGGCCGTACGACCGTGTGGATGCTCGTCAATCGCGCCGTCACCGTGGCGCTGGAATGGCAGCGCCGCAAACACGAGCGTCGCCACCTTGCGGAATTGGACGAGTATCTGTTGCGCGACATGGGCCTGTCCCGGGCCGATGTCGCTCACGAGACCGCCAAGCCGTTCTGGAAGCCCTGATCCCACGCGAGTACAAACCCCATGCCGACCTTGAATATCTATGAGGTCGAGGCGTTCGGCGGCGGGCATGCCTTCAAGGGCAATCCCGCTGCCGTCGTGCCCCTCGACAGCTTCCCCGATGATGCGATTCTGCAAACCATCGCGGCGGCGAACAACCTGTCCGAAACCGCATTTTTCGCGCCCGATCCCGCCTCGGGCACCCTGCGCCTGCGCTGGTTCACGCCCGCGGTCGAGGTGAAACTGTGCGGCCACGCCACCCTGGCCACCGGCTTTGTCATCATGACAATCCTGGAGCCGCACCTGCCGGCGGTGACATTCGATTCGGCCTCCGGCCTTTTGGCGGTGACAAAGTCGGATGATGTCCTGGCACTGGATTTCCCGGCCCGGACCAGCGAGACAATCGCCCCCATCCCCGGCCTGGCCGAGGTGTTGGGGGCCAAGCCGATCGCCTATTACAAGTCGGACGAGAACTTCATGGTGGAGTTTGCCAGCGCGGCCGAGGTCGCCGCCCTGACGCCCGACTTCAAGGCCCTGAAAGGCCTGACCGAACTGGGCCTGATTGCCACCGCGCCGGCGGATGCCGGCAACGGCGTCGATTTCGTCTCGCGCTTCTTCGCCCCGGCGGCCGGCATCGACGAGGATCCGGTGACCGGCTCGGCCCATTGCACCCTGGCCCCGTTCTGGGCCGGGCGCCTGGGCAAGGCCAAGCTGGAAGCGCGCCAGATCTCGGCCCGCGGCGGCTTTCTGTCGGTCGAAGATCACGGCAGCCGGGTGACCATCGCCGGCAAATGCCGGCTCTATCTCCAGGGCCAGATCGACACCGGCCAGAACTGACGTCGCGTCCAAGCCGGGCTCCGCGCCCCGCTTGTGACGCGTGCGTCAACCATGCATCCTCCCGCCCAAGCCTGATGAAATGCGGCGGGAGGAGTGGCATGACCGAGTTCAGCAAGATCGAGCGTGACGGGCATCTGTTGATCGTCACCATCAACCGCCCCGAAGTGATGAACGCCGTCCATCCGGCAGCGAATTTCGAGCTGCACGAGGCCTTCGACAGCTTCGCGGCCGATCCCGACCTGTGGGTCGCTATCATCACCGGCGCCGGCGAGCGCGCCTTCTGCACCGGCAACGACCTGGTGTTCCAGGCCAAGGGCGGCACCATCGAGGTGCCCCCCACCGGCTTCGGCGGCCTGACCTCCCGCTTCGACCTGACCAAGCCCGTGATCGCGGCGGTCAACGGCTATGCCATGGGCGGCGGCTTCGAGATCGCCCTGGCCTGCGACCTGATCGTCGCGGCCGACAATGCCGTCTTCGCCCTGCCCGAACCGCGGGTGGGCCTGGCGGCACTGGCCGGCGGCATGCACCGCCTGCCGCGCCAGATCGGCCTGAAGGCTGCCATGGGGCTGATGCTGACCGGCCGCCGCGTCTCCGCCACCGAGGGCAAGGAACTGGGCTTCGTCAACGAGGTGGTGCCGCAGGCCGAGCTGCTGGCAGCGGCGAAACGCTGGGCCAACCTGATCCTGGAATGCGCCCCGTCCTCGATCAAGGCGACCAAGGAATCGGTGATGAAGGGCCTGGACAAGGCTGGCGTCGAGGAAGCGATGCTGGGCAATTACAAGGAGATCGGCAACATGTTCCGGTCCAAGAATTTCCGCGAAGGTCCCCGCGCCTTCGCCGAGAAGCGCAAGCCCAACTGGACCGGGGAGTAACGCCCGCCCGCCCCATCGATGGATCCCGGATCAAGTCCGGGATGACGAAAAAGAAGAAGTCAGGGAGAGAGACATGGCCCTTCACACACCCATCTGTGATCTTCTGGGTATCGAGCATCCGGTGCTGCTGGCCGGCATGGGCGGCGTCGCCTTTGCCCAAGTCTGTGCCGCCGTGTCGGAGGCCGGCGGCTACGGCTGCCTGGGCATGGCCGCGCTGCCGCCCGAGCAGATCCGCGACGAAATGCGCAAGGTGAAGGCGCTGACCGGCAAGCCCTTCGCGGTCGACCTGCTGACCGCCCTGCCCGAGACCCTGCTCAACGCCGTCGACATCATCATCGACGAAGGCGCCAGCGCCTTCGTCGCCGGCCTGGGCGTGCCTGCGCCGATCATGAAGAAGCTGAAAGACGCCGGCTTGAAGGTCATGGCGGTGTGCGGCACGGTCAACCACGGCCGCAAGGCGCAGGATGCCGGCTGCGACGCGGTCATCGCGCAAGGGACAGAGGGCGGCGGTCACACCGGCAAGGTCGCCGGCATGGCCCTGATCCCGCAGATGGTCGACGCCCTGGACATCCCGGTGGTCGCCGCCGGCTCGATCATCGACGGCCGCGGCCTGGCCGCCGCCCTGGCCTTCGGTGCCGTGGGCGTATGGATGGGCACGCGCTTCATCGCCTCGGTCGAGGCCAATGCCGCGCCAGGTTACAAGAACGCGATCCTGGGCGCCCGCGACGAGGATACGCTGATCACCAGGTGCTTCACCGGCAAGACCCTGCGCGCGATCAAGAACAGCTACACCACGGAATGGGAGAGCAAGCAGGACCAGATCCAGCCCTTCCCGATCCAGGCCATGGTCTCGGCCCAGGTCGGTGCCAACCTGACCTTGATGGGCGTGACCCAGGACATCGACGCCGACCGTTCGTGCCTCGCCGCCGGCCAGGGTGCGGGCGGCATTCACGAGATCCTGCCGGCCGGCGAAATCGTCCGCCGCACGGTGGCGGAAGCCGAAGCGGTCATCGCCCGCCTGCCCCGCCTGGTCACGCCAAAGGCCGCCGCGGCCGAATAGGCCCCGCTTTCCGCCATTCCCGGTCCCTGCCGGGATGGCGGCGTGGCGGATAATTCAATCACTGGGGATCCCAGCTTGCCACGGCGCGTTCCCTTGCCGACCATTTGGGTTTGCAAGGAAGAGGTAATGCCGATGCGCGTCGTCGTCGTGATGAACGAGAAGGCCGGCACGCTGGCGAATCGTGACCCCCATGCGGTCGCGTCGGCTGTGCGGACGGCCTTTGCGCACGCCGGCCATACGGTGACCGTTACCTTGGTGCGCCCGAGCGAGATGGAGGGGGCGATTCGCCGCGGCGTGAACGCCCGCCCGAGGCGCTGGTCGTGGGCGGCGGCGACGGCACCTTGTACAACACGATCAACCAGATCGGCGATACCAACATGGCCCTGGGCATCCTGCCCCTGGGCACCATGAATCTGACCGCCCGCGATGTCGGCATGCCAATCGACCCGGTCGAGGCCGCCAAGGCGCTGGCGCCGGCACGATCGGCCAAGTCGACATCGCCGCCCTGGGCGACATCCGCTTCCTCAATGCCGCGGTGCTTGGCTTCTATCCCTGGATGGTCATGGACCGGGAGCGGGCGCAGCGGCGCAAGGGCCTGCCGAAATGGGCTGCGATGGCCAGGGCCGGCTGGCGCGCCCTGTTCCGCCGTCACGAGATCGAGGTCGAGCTGGCGCTGGACACCGACACCGGCGAGGTTTCACGCATGCGCACCCCCCTGCTGGTGGTCGCCAACAATCGCTTCGCCGAGGGGACCGGGCCGGTGCCGAGCAAGGCCAGCCTGATGGATGGGGAACTGGCGGTCTATGTCGCCGAGGCGGCCGGCCCCATGGCCCTGCTGCGCATCGCCATCGCGGTGGCGGCCGGTCGCTGGGAAAGCGCCCCCGGGCTGCACTTCATCGCCTGCCGCTCGCTGACCGTCGCCTCGCGCCGCCGGCGCCTGCGCATCGCCATCGACGGCGAAATCCGCTATGTCGAACCGCCGCTGAATTTCCGCATCCTCGAGCGCCGCCTGGCCTTCCTCATGCCGGCGGCGGCGCCCCCGC
This sequence comes from Oleomonas cavernae, assembly GCF_003590945.1. Classification (NCBI taxonomy): domain Bacteria; kingdom Pseudomonadati; phylum Pseudomonadota; class Alphaproteobacteria; order Acetobacterales; family Acetobacteraceae; genus Oleomonas; species Oleomonas cavernae. Next base: position 2,807,262 of record NZ_QYUK01000011.1, read on the forward strand.
CCGGAACCTGAGACGCCAGATCGTTCCCCTGCCCGGCGCTGTTTCCAGCGTACTCTCTCCTCCCAGTTGCTTGACCAGGCCCGGCACCAGGGCAAGGCCCAGGCCGCCGGTGATCGCCGGATCGAAGCCAGCGCCATCATCGGCCACTTCCACGGTGACCATGTCGCCGTCGCGCCGCCCCTGCAGGATCAGCCTGCCGCGCCGGCCATCGGCAAAGCCGTGGCGCATGGCATTGGTAATCAGTTCAGTTACCAGCAGGGCCAGCGGGGTCGCCCGGTCCTGCTCGATCGCCAGGGGCGGCAGTTCCAGCGCCAGTTGAATCCGCTCGGCAGCCCCCGGCACCGCCGTCACCAGGCTTTGCGCCAATTCCGCCAGCAGGGCGGCAACGTCGACCAGGCTCGAAGCATCGTCGAGATAGAGGTGCCGCTGCACCAGGGCCAGGGCGCGGACCCGCATCTCCATGTCGCCCAGGGCCTGGCGCGCGGCCGGCTCCCGGGCGCCCCGCAGGCGCAGCGACAGCATGGAGAGGACGGTCTGGAGGTTGTTCTTCACGCGGTGGTGGATTTCCCGGATCAGGATGTCCTTCTCGCCGATGGTGCGCTTCAAATCTGCCTCGCGCAGGGCGACACGCCGGGCCATGGTGGCGAAGCCGTCGCCCAGTTCGCGCAGTTCGGCCGGGGCACCGTGCAGGTCCGGCCGCGCGTCCAGGTGTCCGGCCGTGTAGTCGCCCGCGAGACGGCGCAGGCTGCGCACCCAGCGGGTAACCAGGTAGTGCCCGCCCACGAAGGCGGCGATCAATGCCGCCAGGATGGTCAGGCCGATCATGATCAGGCGCGAGGTGAGATCCCGCTCGATCCATTTGAAGGTGTCGGCGACCGGCAGGCCGAACAGCACGTGGACGGCACCGCCCTGCAGGACCACCACGGAATAGGCCCGTTCGCGCCCGTCGAGGCTGTCGGCACGGAATTCCAGCACCTCGTCCGCCACCACCTTGGCCACGATGTCGGGCTGGGGCAGGCCGCCGTCGCCCGCCGTGCCTTCCGTGCGCCGGGTCAGCACCTCGCCCCGGCGGTCGAGGACATAGACCACCCCGTCCGCCGGCAGGCCGGCATCGCGCGCGACCTGTTCCAGCCGGTCCAGCTTGATCGACACCGCGATGACGCCCAGCAAGGTGTCATTGTCGCCGATGATGGGCATGGCGGCGATCATGGTGGGGTTGCTGTCCGCCGGGCCCACGACCTGATCCGACAAGGTGAAGTCGCGCAGGGCCGAGACCCGGCGGAACCAGTCGGTCTCGTCGAACTTGACTGAACCCGGACGTCCCGCCGCTTCCTTGTCGGTGGTACAGACCTGGACACCCTGCGGATCGACCAGGGCCAGGCTGCCGTATTCGGGATAGATGCCGAGGAAGGCGCCGAACAGGCGCGGGCAGCGGCCGCCGGGTTCGGGCAGGCGCAGGTCGGTGGCAAGCCCCACCAGCAGGCGCCAGGTATCGGAGAAGAAGTCGCGTTCGTGGCTGGCGGCCAGCGCCGCGAACTGGTGGACCAGGGTCTCGGCCCGCTCGGTCTGCTCGTCATAGGCCTGGATCGCGACCACCACGCCGCCGGCGGTCGGGGCGGCCAGCACCAGCAGCATCAGCAGGGTCAGGCGCGCCTGCAAGGGGCCGATCCGGCGGGCCAGCCAGCCGCGCCGGCCGGCCACCGGCGCGCCGTCAGGCATGGCTGTCGGCCCCTGCGCCACGATCGCTCAGTCGCGCCCCGGGTGATGGAACAGGGCTTGTGCCATGGTCACCACCAGCGTCTCCGGCTCGAACGGCTTGGAGATCAGATAGGTCGGCTCCATGCGCTCGCCGGTCAGCAACCGCTCGGGGAAGGCGGTGACGAAAATCACCGGAACGTCCAGCGACTTGAGGATCTCCTGCGCCGCCTCGATGCCGGTCGAGCCGTCGTCGAGCTGGATGTCGGCCAGCACCAGGCCGGGCCGGTGAAGGGCGGCCAGTTCCACCGCCTCGCTCTTGCGGGTGGCGATGCCGACGACCTCGTGCCCGGCCTCGCGCACGATCTCGGCGATGTGCAGGGCGATGACCGGCTCGTCCTCGATCACCAGGACGCGAGCCGCCCCCTGGCGACGCAGTTCATCGCGCGCCTGGGTGATCAGGCCATCGACCGCGCCGTCGTCGATTGCCAGCACGCCGGCAATCTCGGCATAGGTCAGGCCCTCGAGGGACGAGAGCAGCAGGGCCCGCCGCGCGGCCGAAGGCAGCCTGCCCAGCCGGGCCTGCAGCTTGGCCTCGGCATCCGCTGCGGCGCCGGCGGAGGCCGGCACCGCGTCGGCGGCCGCGTGAACCAGGGCATAGAGCTGGATCTTCAGGTTCTTGCCCGTGTCCAGCCTGGCGCCCCCGCTCGCCAGGGCCTGCAACCCGGCCCGAATGACGCCGTCGCCGGCGGCCTGGGAACCGGTCAGGGCCCGGGCATAGCGGCGCAGAAACGGCAGGTGGCGGGCGATCTCCTGCTTCCAGTCGGTCATTGAATTTTCCCTCGAACCAGTCATTCGGCCGCGTGATGCGGCGCACCGTGCCACAAAAGCCCCAAGGAACCAATGTCGCCCCTTCACCGTTGGTTCCATGGCCGGTAGCGTGTAGGGGCCGCAGCTAGGACGAGTCATGCCGGAAAAAAGCAAAGGGACCAACAACCCGAAGGGGTCGAAGCCGCGTCAGGCCGGCGCCGAGGCGCCGAAGGCGACGCCCGATCGGTGGGTGGACGACAAGCTGCGCCAGCTCTACGACGATATCGCGGCCGAGCCCCTGCCCCAGGATCTGCTGGACCTGTTGAACAAGATCGATCTCGACGATCCCTCCCGCGGGGGCAAATAGTCGTGAGCGCACCCAAATCCTCCGCCGGCGGGGCCAATCCGTTGCCCGTCGACGCCGCCGCGGCCGCCAAGTTCGACATTCGCGTCGAAGTCATCGCGGTGATGCCCCATCTGCGCGCCTTCGCCCGCTTCCTGACCGGTCACCGCGAACGCGCCGACGACCTCGTACAGGATGCCGTGGTGCGGGCCCTGACCGCCGCGCACCAGTTCCAGCCGGGGACCAATTTCAAGGCCTGGATGTTCACCATCCTGCGCAACCTGTTCTACAACGAAGGGCGCAAGACCAAGGTGAAGCTGGATCCGCTGGACGATGTCACCGCGAACCAGCACGCCATGGGGCCGACCCAGGAAGCCGGGCTGGAGTTCGACGATTTCCGCCGCGCCTTCTGGCGCCTGACCGAGGAGCAGCGCGAAGTGCTGATCCTGGTGGGCGCGAGCGGCGTCTCCTACGAGGAGGCGGCCGAGATCTGCAATTGCGCCGTCGGCACGATCAAGAGCCGGGTGTCGCGCGCGCGCGCGCAGCTCACCCGCATCCTGTCGGGTTCCGAACTGGGCAGCAGATTGTCGGAAGACGGGCCGATGCCGGCCGAGATGGCGGCGTTCCTGGCCCTGGGCGGCAGCACCAGCAGACCGCGGAAGTGATGGGTTATTTCGGCCCGATGGCCGGGACCGCCTTGGTTGCGTGGTTCGACAAGCTCACCATGAGGAAAGTCTTTTTGCCACAAAGACACGCCTCATCCTGAGCCTGTCGAAGGACGCACGCCCTCTATGCAAGCCCCTCTCCGCCGCATCCGGCGGAGAGGGGGCGCTTGCGAATCAGGCGCCGGTGTCGAGCGACTGGCCGGGGGCTTCCAGGCGCTGCTCGACGAAGCTCCAGTCGATCAGCTGGTCGACGAAGGTCTCGATGAAACCCTTGCGGTTATTGCGGTAGTCGATGTAGTAGGCGTGTTCCCACACGTCGCACACCGCCAGCGTGTTCTTGCCCGCGGTCAACGGGGTTTCGGCATTGCCGGTGGTGGTGATCGCCAGCTTGTCGCCGTCGGCCACCAGCCAGACCCAGCCCGAGCCGAACTGGCCGATGCCGGCATTGACGAAGGCGGTCTTGAAGCCGGCGAAGTCGCCGAACGAGGCATCGATCAGCTTGGCGATCGCGGCCGACGGCTTGACCGTACCGGGATTGGCCAGCGACAGCCAGTAGAGCGAATGGTTGAAATGCTGGCCGGCGTTGTTGAACAGCTTCTTCTGGGCCGGATCGGCGGCGGCGATCTTGGTCACTTCCTCGATCGACTTGCCCTGCAGGGCGGGGGTCGCGGCGACGATCTCGTTGGCGACGGTGATGTAGGCCTGGTGGTGCTTGCCGTGATGGAAGGAGAAGCTTTCGGCCGAAAGGGCCGGCGCCAGAGCACCCGGGTCGAATTTCAATGCAGGAAGCTTGAAGGCCATATCGCTTTCCTCTCGTGAGCGGCGGAACGCCTGCGTCGGTGAGATTTTTAGAATTCTTCGCCGAACGACCGCAACCGATTGATCGCCAGCGCTAATCACATAGGCTGCCGGGCCGGCTCATGCCACCAAAAAATCGCTCAGGCCAGCCAGCCGGCCAGGGCATCCTCGGCCAGGGCAAAGGCGGTCGACATGCCGGTGCCGCTGGTCACCATCACCGCCCGCACCCCCGGCACGGGCTCCTCGATCAGCGCCGTGTCGGTGGCGGAGTGGGGATAGATCCCGATCCAGCGCTCGACCACCGTCTCGTTGCCCAGTTTCAGGGCGCGTTTGGCGTGGCCCAGGATCAGGCCGTCGACGTCCTCGGGCGCGAAGGGATCGGGTGTTGCGCCATAATGATGGGAATCGCCCACCACCAGCGAGCCGTCGGCCGACTGCACCACGATCAGGTGGATGCCGTGGCGCAGGCTGGGCGCCTCCTCCCGCGCCAGCAGCGCCTTCAAGGGTTCGGCCGCCGCCAGTTCGGCAAAGCCCAGGTAGCGCCCCAGCGACAGATCGGACATGACCGACCCGGGCAGGACCCAGCCCGGCCCCTGCGGCCCCAGGCGCAGCATGTGCAGCTTGCACAGGTCGAGCCCCCGCCCTGCCCACAGTTCGGGGAACAGGGTCAGGAAATCGGCGCCGGGACAGACCACCACCTGCCCCGCCTCGATCCGGCCCGCCGTGGTCTCCAGCACCGGCAGATCGATGGATTTCACCAGCGTGCCGCGGAGAAAGACCACATCCAGCGCCTCCTCCAGGAAGGCGGCCAGGCGCGGGATGGCCAGGCGCGGCTCGATGCGCAATTCATGCGGGCTCCACAGGCAGGCCTTGGCATCCTCGTGGCGCAGCAGCGGCAGGCGGGCGGCGATCTCCGCCGGGGTCAGCATCGAGCATTGCTCGCCCATGTCCGTCGCCAGGAAGGCTTCGATCACGGCCGCGGCTTCCACCCGGTGGGCCAGCACGGCGGTGCCGCGGTGAACCACCGGAATGCCGGCCTTGGGCGCCACCTCGGCCCAGATGTCGCGGCTGCGCATGGCCCGGTTCCAGACCGTGCCGGCCTGCTGGCCGGTCACCGTGACGAAGCCGAAATTGCGGATCGAGGCGCCGTTGGCCTGGGCGTCGCGATCGATCACGATCACCCGCTTGCCCGCCCGGGCGGCGGCCAGGGCATGGGCCAGGCCGACAATGCCGGCCCCGACGATCGCGAGATCAAATGCAGCCATTGTCATTTTTCGCTCCATCGAACCCGATCACTACAGTAGCCTTTGCCCCGGTCATTTCGGTGACGGGGCGGGGGCATGGGGAAAAAGCGACCACGTCGCATCGGAGAGGGGCGCCAAGAGCCGCCCTCGCCGCCCATGCCCTTTCGTAACGGGGGAGGGGAAGCAATGTCCATGGTTGATCAATCGCGCGGGCCGGGCCGCGTCCTGCGGCGCATCGGTGTTGGTCTGGTGATATTCTTCGGCCTCATCGTGGTGCTGTCGAGTTGGTACACGATCGATGAGGGCGAAGTGGGCGTGGTGCTGCGCAACGGCGCGGTGCAGGATGTTGCCGGCCCCGGCCTGCACTTCAAGACGCCGCTCATCGACGACGTCGTTACCATGTCCACCCGGACCGAGAAACTGGACCTGCCGCAGGTTGCCGCCTATTCGCAGGATATTCAGGCAGCCGAACTCTACATGTCGGTCAACTACCGCATCGTCGCGGGCAGTGCCAAGGAGATCTACGCGACCCTGGGCGTGAATTTCGCCGACCGCGTGCTCCTCCCCACCCTGCTCGACCGCACCAAGGCGGTATTCGGCCATTTCAACGCGCCGACCATCATCAGCGAGCGGACGCGCCTGGTCGCCGAGATCACCGATTCGATCCGCCAGGCGGTGGCCGACAACGGCATCATCATCGAAAGCGTGCAGATCGAGAATATCGACTTCTCCGACGCCTTCGAGCAGGCGATCGAACAGCGCATGCAGGCGGAGGTCGAGGTGACCCGCCTGAAGCAGAACCTGGAACGCGAGAAGGTGCAGGCCGAGATTCGCCGCACCGCCGCCCAAGGCCAGGCGGATTCCACTGTCGTCCAGGCCCGCGCCGAGGCCGAATCGCGCGCCCTTCAAGCCAAGGCGGAGGCCGACGCCCTGCGCCTGAAAGGCGAGGCGGAAGCGGCCTCGATCAAGGCCAAGGCCGAGGCGATGAACACCAACCCGCAACTGATCGACCTGATCAGGGCCGAACGCTGGGACGGCAAGCTGCCCGGCACCATGGTCCCCGGCGGGGCCTTGCCCTTCATCGAGCTGGAGCGCTCCGGCAACCGCTGAGGTCACAGAGCGCCATGGCCGGGACAATGCCCGATCATGGCGGCCCTGGACGACGACGATCAGCCTGGCGATACGCCGGGCGTTATCAAGTTACGTAGTTCAGTGGGGTCTGAGACGCTTCAGCTCGTCTTTGATGCGCAATTTCTCACGCTTCAGTTTGGCGATGACGGCCGGGTCGGGTTGAGGCCGATGGGCCTCGGCTTCGAGCTCTCGATCGATCGAAGCGTGGCGTTGGGATAGGCTGGCGCTACGTGCTTCAAGGCTCATTCGCACAATCCTCCCTTGCTTGGGGTTGACAGTAAAACATGTAGGAAGGGACACGTCAGCCTTCAATCTGTCATGCAGTGCAGTGAATCGATTCGGCAGGTGCGAGACCGGTCACGGCACTGCGGTAGCGGGATGCGCAAAATCCGATCGCCCGGCTGGCGAATCTGCTGCATCTGTGCGTCAGTTAGAATTCATCGGCACGGACAGTCGTGCTATAAAAACCCCTCTTTTGCGTGTGGGGATGTCGGCGGGCATGGTGGACGAGGACGAGCTGCAGCGGAAGCTGAAGGAATTGACACAAGAACACCGCGATCTCGATGCCGCCATCGACGCTCTCTCCACCCAGCCGCCCTTCGACCAGATCCAGGTGCAGCGCCTGAAAAAGCGCAAACTGCAGCTCAAGGACCTGATCTTGAAGATCAACAGCCAGCTGTTGCCCGACATCATCGCCTGACAGGGCGTAAAGGCTTACGTTTCATGGCAAATTCTTCGCCGCTCGTCGGCATCATCATGGGTAGCCGATCCGACTGGCCGACCATGGGACACGCCGCCGAGATCCTGACCCGCCTGGAGGTGCCCCACGAGGTCAAGGTGGTCTCGGCCCATCGCACGCCCGAACGCATGTTCGACTATGCCAAGGCGGCCAAGGGCCGGGGCATCAAGGTGATCATCGCCGGTGCCGGCGGGGCCGCCCACCTGCCGGGCATGACCGCCTCGCTCACCACCCTGCCGGTACTGGGCGTGCCGGTGGAGAGCCAGTCGCTCAAGGGCCAGGACTCGCTGCTGTCGATCGTGCAGATGCCGGGGGCATTCCCGTCGGCACCCTGGCCATCGGCAAGCCCGGCGCCATCAATGCCGCGATCCTGGCGGCCGCCATCCTGGCCCTGGGCGATTTGGCACTCGATGCCCGCCTGACCGCTTTCCGCGCCAAGCAGACGGCCGACGTGCCGGAGACGGCGGAATGACGGGCACGCTCCGCCCCGCCCCCGTTACCGACGACGCCCTGCCTCCCGGCAGCACGCTGGGCATCCTGGGCGGCGGGCAACTGGGTCGCATGATCGCCCTGGCCGCGGCCAACCTCGGCTATCGCTGCCATATCTTCGGTCCCGAGGCCGACCCGCCGGCCGGCCTGGTCGCCGCGGCCACCACCATCGCGCCCTACGAGGACGAGGCCGCCCTGGCGGTCTTCGCCGAGTCGGTCGATGCCATTACCTACGAGTTCGAGAATGTCCCGGCGGCGGCCGTCGCCTTTCTCGAGGCGCGCCGGCCGGTCCGCCCGGGGTCCAAGGCCCTGGCGGTCGCCCAGGACCGGGTTGCGGAAAAGACCTTCGCCAAGGCCAACGGCGCCGGCACCGCACCCTTCCGGGCGGTCGACAGCCGCGCCGACCTCGACGCCGCCATCACCGCCGTCGGCTTGCCCGCGGTGCTGAAGACCAGGCGCCTGGGCTATGACGGCAAGGGCCAGGCGACCATCCGCACGGCGGCCGATGTCGACGCCGCGCTCGCCGCCATGAAGGGCGC